>CAYZKY010000050.1:0-35565 GCA_964478815.1 uncultured Verrucomicrobiota bacterium | reverse complement strand
TTGCCTAGAAACACTTTACAAAAAAGGACCAGAGAAAAATATCCGACCCGGACCGCTCAGAAGACTCGAAAAAATTTAGATGCGTTTGCCCTGGGCATCCGTTGGGGGATCGTTCTGACCTTCACCCGCCAGGTGAAGGGAAACCCACGAAGCCAATGTGCTCATTGACCCCAATGCTACAGAACCGACCCCGCTTCATCCAGATTCTCAACTGCGGAGATTAGGTTCAATGTGCTCAAAGGCTGGTTCGGAGAAAAGCTGACCACGTTCGGCATGTGGCTGCGACTAGATGAAAACGTCTATCGGCGCATTGATGACATCATTCTTCCGTCGAAGAACGGCACAACTCAGATGGATCATGTCCTGGTTTCCGTCTTCGGCATCTTTGTAATCGAGACGAAGAACATGCAGGAGTGGATTTTTGGTGGCGAGAAGAACAGCGCTTGGTGTCAAAGCATCTACGGCCACAAGAACCGGTTTCAAAATCCGCTTCGCCAGAACTACCGGCATATCGAATGCCTGGCTGAATTCCTGAAACTGGAGCAACAATTCTTTCACTCCATCGTATTTTTCATCGGCGAATGTGAGTTTAAGACGCCCATGCCGCCCAACGTGTCGTGCTCGGGATTAGGCAGCTACATCAACAGCTTCAACACTCCGACGCTCACCCAGCAGCAGGTGACGGACATTGAGGATAAGCTAAGGGCTTTGAAGGCGACGAGCGGGCTCACCAAGTCGGATCACCTCGCGTCGTTGAACCGACGGCACGCGAGCACAAATGTGTGCCCGAAATGCGGAGACAGAATGGTTGCCCGCACAGCCAAGAACAGTGGCAAACAGTTTTTGGGCTGCGTCAACTTTCCCAAATGTCGCCACACCGTCTGGCCGAAAGGATGAACACCCGCCTTCTTCGTCTCGCTGGCTGAATTCCTTGGCCAGGGCCTTTTCGAGTTCCTGCTGCATCTTGTCCATCAGTTCGCGGCGTGAGTTGGCCAGCGTCTCCCAGCCGAGCATGAGACCTTCGATGCGGGCTTCGACCTGCTTGTTTAACTGGCGGAGGGAAGCTTCCTGGCGGCGCACATCGGGGTGTTCCGGGCCGAGATCGGCACCAAGGGTGGCCAGCCGCTGTTCCTGTTGCGAAAGATCATTCAGAAGCTTGTCCAACTGAGGGTCGGGTCGGGCGATGGGGATGGTCTGGCGCAATTGGGCGGGGGATTGCTGCTTGAACTGGGCCAGCGTCTGATTCACTTCCTCATATTCAGCCGCCCAGCGGGCGCGGCTGCGGGTAAGTTCTGCGACACGTTCGGAAGATCTGGAGACGGGTTCTCCGCCGCCGGGAGCCTCGCGGAGGCCGAGCTCCTCGCGGAACTTGTCGAGTCTCTCCTGACGGTCGCGGACTAGATGGCGGAGCTCGTCCATCTTGTGCTGCATGCGCATGAATCGCTCCTGCCGCGAGATAAAGCCGGGGGGCAGGGCATTTGTGGACGTCGTCGCCACCGGAGCGGGGGCGGTTCCGGCGAGGCGGCGTCGTTGGCCGTAACCGGAATCGACGGTTCCGACAGGCCGATCAAGTCCGGCGGAGAGAAGGCGGCGGCGCGGGGGCTGACTTCGAGCCAGTTCAATACGCTCAAGGAACTGGCTGGAGCGATGGCACCGCCCGGCCAGAGCAGCCGGGCGAGGATGAGGAGGCCGAGGAAATAGCTGAGGCCCGGATGCCGGCGGAAGGCGAGGCGGAGGCCGGACACGAGGACGATCAGGACCGACGCGGCGAGCGAGGTTTCGAGCGCCCAGGTGGCGGCATGGGTCACAAAGGTCATGCTCATTCGACCGATCGGTCGAGAATCCGTTTTAATTCGGCCACCTCCGAGTCGTTCAGGCGGCGGTCGCGGACGAAGCAGGCGAGGAAGGGCGCGACCTCCCCGTCGAACACGCGGGCGAGGAAGGATTGGGCGACGTGCCGCTGGCATTCCTCGGCGGTAACCCGCGGCTGGAACAGGTGCTCGCGCGTCTTTTTCGTGACGGCGACGGCACCCTTGCGGACAAGGCGCGCGAGGAGGGTGTGGATGGTCTTCGGTTTCCAGGGAGACGCCGGAGCGAGCGCGTCGACGACCTCGCGGGCCGTGCGCGGCTGCTTATCCCACAGCACCTTCATGACCGCCCATTCGGCATCGGAGATTTGCGGGAGGGCGCGCGGTTTGGGTGGAACGGCAGGCATGTTTTTCTTACAACTGTAAGACTAATGTCCTACAACTGTAGGATTAGCAAGCCCCAATTTTTGAAAATCGCGGGCCGACCGCCCGGCTCATACCCACCCCGTGAATATTTCTGGTGGAAAGGGTGAGCCCACGATCCGGCTTTCCCTCGCCCCATCCGATGGGGCGAGGGCAGGGTGAGGGGATTTCGTCCGTTTTACCGTGGCCATCCCACCCGGCCTGCGGTCGCGGCGGGCGCAATTTTCAGGCGGGCGCTCAGGTCGGTGGACTCCACCGCGTCTGCTCCCGGTGATTTTGAACACGCTTGAACACGATTTAACACCGATTAACACGAAAAAACACCCGGTTTCAGAGGGGGGGGGTGTCGAATTTTCCCCTCCCCCCGCCAGCCCCGTCCCCCTCCCCGGCACCCATCCGCAAGATCCGCACGATCCGTACGATCCAACCCGCTTCCCCGCCGAGCCGGGAGGGGGGTGAATTTCTGCCAAGGCCTCCCACGGCCGGGTGCCCCTCGTTGAGGCCAGGGCTGGGCGAAACGTGAGATTCCTGCCAGATTGGGGCATGCGAAGATTGTTGGCCGCGCTGTGCCTGGGGGTGGGGATGGGAGCGGAGACACGCGCCGATGCCGGGGCTCAAGCAGAGCCCTCGAAACCGAAACCGATTGACCTGGAGTCTCCGGCACACCGGTATTCAGCCCGGCCGCTGCAGGACCGGTTCACGCGGTTGAAGGCGGATTTGGAGGCTGGGCGGGTGACCGTGGAGACGGGATCGGAACTGGCCTTCGTGCGTTCGTTACTGGAGCGGCTGGAGGTGCCGGCAGAATCGCAATTGCTCGTCTTCTCGACCACGAGCCTGCAGCTCAGCCTGATCTCGCCTTCGAATCCACGGGCACTCTATTTCAATGAAGAGATCTACGTGGGCTATGTACCGCGCGGGAAGATCGAGATTCTCTCGCTCGACCCGGAGCTGGGGGCGATCTTTTACATCTTTCCGATTCCGCGGGGGAACGAGCCGCTGCAAATCGAACGGTCCGGGCGCTGCATGAATTGCCATTCCGGCGCGGACTCCCGCTACGTGCCCGGCGTGGTGGTAAAGTCGGTGATTCCGGGGCCGAGTGGCGGGAGCCTGGATTCCTTCCGGCCGGAGGATGCAGGGCATCATCTGCCGCTGGGGAACCGGTTCGGCGGCTGGTACGTCACGGGTGCCGGTCGCTTCACGAACCATTGGGGCAACGCCATCGGGCGGATGCAGGCGGGGGAGGTTTTCAAGACGGCGGCTCGACCGGGGGAGCGTTTCGATTTCGGGCAATATCCGGCCGGCACAAGCGATCTGCTCCCGCATTTGCTGCACGAACATCAGGCGGGGTTCGTGAATCGCGCCGTGGAGGCCGCCTACCGGACGCGAGAGGCGCTGCATGAGGGGAATGAGATCGTCGGCGGGGCGACAGCGCGCGTGCTGGACGATCTGGCCCGAGGGCTGGTGCGATACCTCCTCTTCGCGGATGAAGCGCGGCTGCCGGTGGGCGGCATCGAAGCGCCCGAAGGATATCGCACGGCGTTTCTAAAAAATCGGCGAGCTGGGCCGGAGGGCGCGGCTCTGAAGGATTTCGACCTGCGCACGCGCCTGTTTCAGAACCGGTGCAGCTACATGATCTACTCGAGCGTGTTCACCGGGTTGCCGCCCGCGATGAAGGAGCGGGTGTTCCGGGAGCTGGCGGCGGCACTGGGTTCCAGCGACCCTGGCTACGACTATCTGCCAGTGGAGGAAAAGACCCGCATCCGGGGCATTTTGAAGGCGACCCTGCCTGAGGCGGATCAGCGGCTTTGAGACGGATCGCCGGGGCCGGGATCGCGCAGTGTCCCCGTATCGACGCGGTAGAAACCGGCGGGCGCGGCGGGCGGGATCGTGAGCGGGCTGGCGGCGCCCGAGACATTCTGCCAGGGGCCGGCCACCGTCGGCGCGTGCTGAAGCTGACCGAAGGCCCACGACAGCCGAAGGCCCTCGGGGCGGGATTCGAGGCGGAGACGCGCGGCGAAATCGGCGATGGACCATTCGCGCATGTAATCCGCCGCGGTGAAGACGCTGGCCCCATCCGGACTAAAGGCCACGGCACCGACTTCCCACCGGTGGCCTTGGAACACGCGGAGCGTTTGAGCCGTCTGGGCATCCCAGAGCGTGGCGGTGAAGGCGGGCCAGCCCTCACCCGTGAGCAGAAATTGGCCGTCGGGCGAGAAAGCGGCAGAGAGGAGAAACCCGGCGTTGACGAAGAATTCGCGGCGCAGCTCCATTGTGAGCGAATGGTAGAGGCGGATGAGCCCATCGGCCCAGGCGATGAGGAGCGTCTGGCCATTGGGCGAAAAGGCCACCGTCACGACGGCGCCGGCATTGGCCTCGAACGTATGCAGTCGCTGGCCAGTTTCGTGATTGTAAAGCGCGGCTGTGGAATCGGAGGAACCGCTGGCCAACAGGGGTGCGGTCGGAGCGAAGGCCAGAGCCCGCACCCAACCGGAGGCGGTCAAGGTGCGGAGGAGAGCGCCGGATCCGGCATCGAACAGGCGGATGCGCCCGTCCTGAGCACCGGCGGCGACACGGTTGGCATCCCGGGAGAGGGCTGCCGACATCGGCCAGCTCGCAGTCCACTCGAACTTGCGTAACAATTCTCCGCTTTGGGCATTCCAGAGCAAGGCCCCAGGTTGGGGAAGGCCAATGGTCGTCAACACTTGGGAACCATCCGTCGAGAAAGCAGCGGCCATGGAACCGGAGCCGTTCCCCAAATAGTTGCGGACCGGAGCCGCCGTCTGGCGATCCCAAAGACGCGTGGCGGATTCCGTGCCGGCGCTGAGGAGAAAACGTCCATCCGGCGAGACCGAGAGCGCGCTGTGCGTGGAGGTGGTATGGCCGGCGAAGGTGCGGAGGGACCGTCCAGAGCCGAGTTCCCGGAGGTGCAGGAGGGAATCGGAATCGGCATTAACCACGAGCTGGGTGCCGGGGAGGCCGCGGGCGGTCAGGATCGGCTTGCCGGGAGTGGTGGGGAGGTTGGCCCCGGTCTCGATATTCCAGGCGAAGATGCGTCCGTCGTTGCCCGCGGCCGCCAGGGTCGAGGCATCGGGCATCCAGAGATCGAGCAGGTTTATCGTCGGGGAGCCGATTCCCTCGAACGCGCGAATGAGCTGGCCGGAATCGATGTCCCACAGCAGCACGCTGCGATCGGAAGCAGCCGTGACCAACTGGCCTGCGGGCGTAAAGAGAAGGCGGTCGGCCGTCCAATTGGTGCGCGGGAGAAACTGGAGCTGAGTCTCTGAGGCGATATCCCAGATCTTGACGGAATTAGTGAAAAAGGAGTCGGCGGTGGCGAGCCGGCGGCCGTCCGGAGAGATGGCCGCCGCGAGGATAGGTGCGCCCGGCGTGCGGAACGCGTGGAGCGGGTCGCCCGTTTCAAGGTGCCAGAGGAGCGCGGCGTTGTCGGCGCTGGCTGAGACGAAGGACTGGCCATCGGCCGCAAAATGCAGGCGGGCGATCTCGCCCTGATGACCGTGGTAGGCGCGGTGCGGGGCGCGACTATCGGTCTTCCAGGAGAAGATGGAGGCGCGACTCGCGGCGAGGAGGGTCTGGCTATCGGGCGAAAAGGCGAGAGCGGTGACGGACCATTCGGTTTCGAGGCGATCGAGCAGGGTGCCGGTCTGCAGATCCCAGAAGAACGCGCCGCCCTGTCCGCCGGTGGCCAGAAAGCGCTGGTCCGGCGAGACGGCGAGGACCGAGACCGTTCCAAGGCCGAACTGGCGGACGGGAGTGGAGTCGACATCCGCCGCGCGGCTATTGAAGCCGAGCGCGTACCCGAGGAAAAGATTGAGAACAGTCCGAGCGACCGCGTTCCTTAACATAAGCGGTCAGGATCGCGGGAGAGCGGGCGGGCGGCAATGACACTAAAGGGGCAAGTGAGCGCGGTTGGCGGCGGCGCGCTGCCGCTGGGCTTCGTAAAGGAAGACGGCGCCGGCGGTCCCGACGTTGAGGGAGTCCACCTGCTGGTGCATCGGAATCGCGACGGCTTCGTCGCAAGCGGCGAGGACTTCCCCGGACAGGCCGGGGCCTTCGGCGCCAAGGACGATGCAGCAATCGCGGGTGAAATCGGCCTGGTCGAGCGAGCGGCGGTCGGTGTGGGGATGAGCGGCGATGGAGCGAAGTCCGAGCTGGCGGAGGCGGACGAGAAGTTCGGCGAGATTGTAAGTTTCGATGACCGGCAATTTGAAGACCGTGCCCATCGAGCTGCGAACGGCGCGGCGCAAATACGGGCTGCAGCAAGTGTGGTTGACGATGATGGCCTGGGCGCCGAACGCGGCGCCGTTGCGCACCAGGCCGCCCATGTTCTCGGCGTTGGTGAGCGAATCCGCCGCCAGGAAAAACCAGGGACGGGGAACGGAGGCGAGGACTTCTTCGAGGGTGGGCGATGGTGGCACGCGCCCAAGGCCGAGGACGCCCTGGTACATCGAGAAGCCGGTGAGGTCTTCGAGGAGGCGTTTCTCGGCGGTGAAGATTTGCACCGTCTCGGGACGGCGTTCCAGAAGAGGGCGGTACACATCGGCCCAGTCCGGGGGGAGCAGAAGCGAAACGACTTCGAGCGGACTTTCGAGGAGGCGGCGCACGACCTTCTCGCCTTCGGCGATGAACAGTCCCCGTTCTCGATGCTCCCGCTGCCAGCGTATGGAGCGGTAGGGCGCGAGCGCGGGCAGATCGAGGGATTCGATGGGCTGGACTTCGAACATCGCGGCGGCTCAGCGCAGGGGAAGTTCCCCACTGTGCCAGGGCTCTCCCGCCCTCAGCACGCGGCTGGGCTGGGCGAGTTCGCCGCAACGGCGAACGAATTCGTCCGGCGAAGCGGTGTTGAACTCGAACATGTCGTAATGGCAGGGGATGACGAGTCGCGCGCGCGCCGCGTGGGCCAGCTCGGCCGCTTCGCGCCCATTGAGATTGCCGGCGACGCGCCGGGCGGGATCGGTGCCATTGATCGGAAGCAGGGCCACATCGATGGGCCAACGGCGAAGCGTTTCGGCCTGGCCGGGGTAGAGCATGGTATCGCCGCTGTGGTAAACGCAGAACTCGCCGAATTCGACGACGAAGCCGAGGAATTTGCAGCGGCCCTGCTCATCCCGCTCGATCTGTTCGTGGGCGGCGGGAATTGCGTGAATGCGCCAGCCGTTGACAGTGGCCGACTGGCCGGCATCGAGACCGATCAGTTCCTCGGCAGACCGATGGAGCCGGGCCGCCGCGAAATCGCGATTGGCTTCGGCGATCACCAGCTTTAAGCCAGGGTTGGCCCGATAGAGCGGCCCGAGCGTTTCCGCGTCCAGATGATCCGTGTGGTTATGCGAGGAGGCGGCGGTATCCACAAAATCGAGCCACTCCGGCGCGATCACCCGCTCGGTCATGCGGATGTGCGGCTTGTCCGTCGCGGCGTATTTCTTCGTCAACGAATCGGAAAGGTAAGGATCGAATAGCAACGACCGGCGGCCGTGCTTGAGGAGAAAGCCGCTCTGGCCGAGCCACCAGAGATGAAAGGTCGATTCGGCGGTGCTGGCGCGCTGGATGCTCTCCAGAAAGGCCTGGTCTTGCAGAGCGGGGCGGATCATTTGATCCCAAGTTCCTCGCGCACGCGCCGGACGCCATCGACCATCGCCCGCAGTTTCGGGCGGGCCGCCCAGCGCGCGGTCTGGCTCAAGCCGCAATCGGGAGCGAAGGCCAGGCGGTCGGCGGGGGCGTGCTTGAGGCACAGCTTGACCCGGGCCGCGATATCATCGGGCGTTTCGAGGTAGTAGCTTTTGACGTCGACAATGCCGACGGCGACATCCTTCTTCGCGGCGATCTGGGCGATGATTTCGATTTCGGCGAATTCGCGGCTGGCCATCTCGACGTGGAATTCGTCGACCGTGAATTCGAGAAACGCCGGAAACATCGGCGCGTAGCGGCGCGGGCCGACCGCGCGGGCCTTGTAATTGCCGAAGCAAAGGTGGGTGGAAAGGCGGCACTTGCCGGCGACCGATTCGACCGTGCGGTTGAAAATATCGACAAATCGGGCCGGGTCTTCGCGATGAGCGTAGCAGCTCATCGAGGGTTCATCGACGGTGATCTCCGAACAGCCCGCGGCGACGAGCGATTCCAGTTCGGTGCGGACGATGGGAAGCAGCGCTTCGGTCAACTCCCAGCGGTTGACGTAGTTCTCCGTGGGTGCCAGCCGGCCGCTCAGGGTGTAGGGCCCCGGCACGCTGGCCTTGAGTGCGGTGCCGGAAGGCGCAATGCGCTTGAGGCGTTTGAAATCGGCGACGGTGCCGAGTCCGCGCGGGGCGGCAATGCTGCCGTTGACCAGGTGCTTGCCGCGTTGATCGTGCGCGGGCGGGCCGAACCGGCGGGGCGCGGCGGACTCCAGTTCGATGCCTTCGAGAAAGCCGTAGAAGGAGAGGTTAAAGTCGAGGCGGGTCTGTTCGCCGTCGGTGATGACATCGAGGCCGGCGGCGAGTTGATCGCGGACGGCGGTGGCGACGGCATCATCGACGAGTTCCTCGCGGTCCGCCTCGCCGAACTGGTCGAGGTGCTGCGACGCAAACTCAAGCCAGCCCGGAAAAGGGTAGCTCCCAATGACACCGGTGCGGAGCGGGCGCGGTTGCATGGTGAAGAACTAGGACGATCCACGGCGGCAATCAAGCCAAACCGGCCCGCTCGTAAAGCCGGGCTAGGCGATGGGCATGCTCATCATAGGCCGATTCGAACAACGCCGTGGCGCGCTCGGGGCCGGCTACGGCGGCGGCGGTGAGGACTTTCGGGGGGTGGCCAGCACGAGTCAGGCGGAGGGCGACCTCGGCCTTGAGGGCATTGATGAGCAGACAGCCGCCGACGGTGGAACCGGGAGCAACCGGTGTCTCCAGGCCCTCGATTCGAACCATGGCGTCGCCGACCGGAGCGCCGGTATCGAGCGCGAGATCGGCGAAATCCTGAAGCTTCCGGCCGGAGGGATGGCGGCTGGTGCTCGCTTCCGAATGGGCGCGGCTGATGATCGCCACCACACGGCTGCCGCCGGCCTTTTTGAACGCTTCGGCGAACTCGATCGGGACGAGATTGCAGCCGGAGGAGGAGGCGACGAGGGCGCAATGCGAGGGGGCGATGTGATAATTGCGAAGGATGCGTTCGGCGAGGCCGGAGACGTTTTCGAGAAACATGGCCTGGCGCTGGCCGTTCGCGCCGACCACCAGATTGTGAAAGGTGAGCGAGAGTTCGACGATCGGATTGAAGCCCGGGAAAGAGCCATACCGGGGCCACATCTCCTCGACCAGAATCCGGCTGTGGCCGGAGCCAAACAGATGGACCATGCCGCCCCCGGAAATCGTATCCGCAAACCAGCCGGCCGCCTGCTGAATGGCGGACTCCTGACGGGCCACCGCCGCCAGCAACCCACCGCACTTTTCCAAATAGTCCGCCGTCGGAGACATGGCGGGGCAGCGTAATGGGCGACCGGGGGAGAAGGAAGGTGATTTTGGAGCGGTTCCAGCAGGCGGGAAGTTCGTGACGCAGCCCGGCCGGCTGTAGTAAACTGCGGCATGATCCTTCGACGACGCAGTATTCGGAGCGGACCCCGGCCGGCCGACGCGCGGACGGGCACCGTCGGACAGCGGGGAGGGTTTACCTTGATCGAGTTGCTTGTGGTGATCGCGATCATCGCGATCCTGGCGGGCATGCTCCTGCCGGCGCTGGCCAAGGCGAAGACCAAGGCGCAGGGCATCGCCTGCATGAACAACCAGAAGCAATTGGCGCTGGCCTGGACGATTTACGCCCACGACTTCAACGACAATCTCGTATGGAACGACCTGACGAGCGACGGAGCCGGCTGGGTGCGCGGGGTGCTGGATTACAACGGGGCGAACGCCCACAATACGAACAAGGCGGGGCTGACCGATCCGAAATACGCGAAACTGGCTCCTTACACGCAGTCGCCCGGGATTTACCGCTGCCCGGCGGATCAGAGTTACGTGATGATTCGCGGGCAGCGTCACGCGCGCGTCCGCAGTCTTTCGATGAGCCAGGCCATGAACTCGCGCGACGACTGGCTGAGCTATCTCACGAAGAAAAAGTATAAAGTGTTTCGCAAAATGGGAGATTTGCAGGTGATGGGAGCGTCGAAGGCATTTGTCTTCATCGACGAACACCCGGACAGCATCAATTTCGGCGACGTGGCGGTGGCGATGAACGATGGGTTGCCGCCGGCGCGAACATACATCATCGATTACCCGGCGAGCACGCATGGGGGATCGGGAGGGCTGAGCTTTGCGGACGGACACGCCGAAATCCATAAGTGGGTGGACAAGCGGACGAAGCCGCCCTGGAAAAACCAATTGCTGACGCTGGTGGTGCCGTCGCCGAACAACATGGACATGGTCTGGCTTTCCGAGCGGACTTCCGTCCCCATCGAGTAGCCCAGCCATGCGGTGGTCCGTCTGTATTCCGTGGCGTTCCGGAGGAGGGCGCGTGCGAGGCCGTTGGCTCGTGCTGGGTGGGCTGATCTGCCTCATCGGGCTGCGGCCATCCTCCGTTCAGGCCGCGCCGGCCGAAACCCATTGGGCGTTTCAACCGGTCGTGCGCCCCCAGGTGCCAGCTCGATTCGGGGCAGGTGAGTTCTCGAAAAACCCGATCGATGCGTTCGTGGCGGAGCGGCGGGCGGCCCAGGGCTTGAAGCCCTCGCCGGAAGCGGACCGGGTGACGCTGATTCGCCGGTTGTATTTCGTGATGCTTGGGGTGCCGCCGACACCCGAGGACGTGGATCGATTTGTCGCGGACCCCGATCCCAAAGCGTTCGAGCGGCTGGTCGATCAGGTGCTGGCCGATCCGGCCTATGGGGAACGCTGGGGCCGCCATTGGCTGGATGTGATTCGCTTTGCCGAAAGCAACGGCTTCGAAACCAATCGAGAACGGCCCAATGCCTGGAAGTTTCGCGACTATGTGATCGCCGCGTTCAACGAGGACAAACCGTACGACGCCTTTATCCGGGAGCAGTTGGCGGGGGACGCCTTCGGCGTGGATGTAGCGACAGGCTTTTTGGTGGGCGGGCCGGTGGACATCGTAGGCAGTCCGGACCCAGTCCTGACCGCGCAGCAGCGTGCGGACGAACTGGACGACATGGTGAGTACCACGGGCACCACCTTCCTGGGGCTCACGCTCGGCTGCGTCCGCTGCCACACGCATAAATTCGACCCGATCGAGCATCAGGAGTACTACGGCATGACGGCATTCTTCTCCGGCGTAAAGCATGGAGAACGCGCGCTGCCACTGCCGCCCGAGCAGAAGGAACGCGTGGCGGTATTAGACACTCAGATCGGAGAACTGGAGCGTCGGCTCCAGCCATTTCGCTCGAACCCGGAAGCAACGAAAGAACCGTCCGAAGCCACGGCCAAGGTTTCCGGGAAGACCCTGCGGCGGGCAGTCGAAGCGCTCCAGAACGAAGAAACGTTCCAACCCGTCGAGGCGAAATACGTTCGGTTTACGGTGCTGGCCACAAGTTCCGCCGAGCCCTGCCTGGATGAATGGGAGGTCTTTGCCGGCAGCCGAAACGTGGCGCTGGCCAGCGCCGGAGCGAAGGCGACCGCTTCGGGAACCCTGCCGGGTTTCGAGATTCACCAACTGGCCCATATTCACGATGGGCAACACGGGAACAGCCATTCCTGGATTTCGAGTGAGAGCGGGCGGGGCTGGGTTCAACTCGAGTTTGCGGAGGTTCAGCGGATCGATCGGATGGTCTGGGGCCGCGACCGCGAAGGGAAATTCAAGGATCGTCTGCCGACGAGCTACCGCATCGAGGCGGCGACGGAGCCGGGCCAATGGCGATTGCTGGCGAGTTCGGACGATCGCGAGCCGTACGCTGGGAAACCGGCGAAACCGGCAGGCCCGGAGTATCGATTCGATGGCGTGGCCGAGTCGCTGGCGGCCCAGGGAAAGTCCTGGCTGGCTGAACTCGAAGAAACACGCAAGCGCCGCGCCGAGACGGCCAAGCCCCCGATGGTTTACGCGGGCAGTTTTGCCACGCCCGCGGCGGCCTATCGACTTCATCGGGGCGATCCCATGCAGAAGCGGGAGATCGTGGAACCCGGGACGCTGGCGATTTTTCAGCCGCTGACTCTTTCCACGAACACGCCGGAACAGGAACGGCGTCTCGGGCTGGCCCGATGGATGGCCCACCCGGAGAATCCGCTGACCTCCCGAGTCATGGTCAACCGGGTGTGGCAATATCAGTTCGGCGTCGGACTGGTGGAGACGTCGAACGACTTCGGCAAGAACGGCGCGCGGCCTTCGCATCCCGAACTGCTGGACTGGCTGGCGAGCGAATTCGTGGCGCAGGGTTGGAGCATCAAGACGCTGCAACGCCTGATCCTGACTTCCGCAACCTGGCGGCAGGCGAGCACACCGCGACCGGAGGGACTGTCCGTCGACGCGGGGAACCGGCTGCTCTGGCGGTTCGCGCCGCGGCGGTTGGAAGCGGAGGCCATCCGGGACAGTCTGCTGGCGGTGAGCGGTGCGTTAGACCGCACGAAGGGCGGGGCGAGTTTCTTCCTGCACCGGGTGGATCGCGAGAATGTGTATCACTATTTTCCGAAGGAGGAGTTCGGCCCGGCGGAATCCCGGCGGATGGTCTACGCGCTGAAAGTCCGGATGGAGCAGGACGGCATTTTCGGCGCATTCGATTGCCCGGACGGCAGCTTGGTGATGCCGAAGCGGAGCGCTTCGACCACGCCGCTGCAGGCGCTGAATCTCTTCAACAGCCGCTTTATGCTGGATCAGTCCGAGAAGCTCGCCGAGCGGCTGCGGCAGGAAGCAGGCGCGAACGCAGCGGAGCAGATTCACGCGGCCTGGCGGCTGGCCTACCAGCGGAGGCCGACGCCCGCCGAGGCGAACGACGCGGCCCAATTCGTCCAGGCCGAGGGTCTCCCGGCGTTGTGCCGCGCCATCTTGAACGCCAACGAGTTTCTGTTCATTCCATGACTTCGGCACCCCCTCGCTTCGATCACCCGCTGCTGAACCGCCGCCATTTCCTGGGGCAGGCAGGGATGGGCTTGGGCGCCATCGCGCTGACCCATCTGCTCGGGCGGCAGGGGTTGCTCGGGGCGAACGTGGCGGGGAAAACGCCGCTCCGGCCCGCGATCGAAGCCGGGCGGCCGTATGGACCCCGGGTGTCGCACTTCGCGGCGCGGGCCAAAAACGTGCTGGTCATCTTTTGCAGCGGAGCGTGCAGCCAGCTCGACACGTTCGATTACAAACCGGAATTGATTCGCCGGCATGGCGAGCCGATGCCGGGCAGCGAGAAACTGGTGACGTTCCAGGGAGAGCAAGGCTCGCTCACGAAAAGCCCGTGGGAATTTCGTCCGCGCGGGCAGAGCGGCAAGATGATTTCGGATCTGGTGCCGCACCTGGGCGCGCTGGCCGATGATCTCTGCTTCATCCACTCGATGCAGGGCAAGACGAACACGCATGGCCCCGGAGAGAACTTCATGTCCACGGGCTACACGCTGGACGGTTTCCCGAGCATGGGCGCGTGGGTGAGCTACGCCCTGGGGAGCGAGGATCAAAGCCTGCCGGCCTACGTCGCGATTCCCGACCCGCGCGGCAAGCCGCAGAACAGCGTCAACAACTGGGCGCCCGGCTTTCTGCCCGCGGCCTTTCAGGGGACGGAGTTCAACGCCACGAATCCGATCCGCAATCTGGCGCGGCCCGCGTCGATCCCGGCGAACTCGGATGCCGCGACGCGGCGGTTCCTGCAACGGCTGAACGAGCAGCACGCCGAACGATTTCCCGGCGATACGGAACTGGCGGCGCGCATCGCCAGCTACGAACTGGCCGCGCGGATGCAGCTTGCCATTCCGGAAGTGGCCGATCTCTCGAGCGAACCCGCGCACATCCTGAAGCTCTACGGGGCGGACGAAGGCGGCTCGAAGATTCTCGAGACGCGCGCGGCCTTCGCGCGCAATTGCATCCTGGCCCGCCGGTTGATCGAGAAAGGAGTTCGCTTCGTGCAGCTTTTCAACGGGGCCTACCAAACGGGCGGAGAAGGCGTGAGCAACTGGGATGGGCACAAGGAATTGCATAAGCAGTATAGCGTCCACGGCCCGGTGCTCGACAAGCCGGTCGCCGGCTTGCTCGCCGACCTGAAGCAGCGTGGACTCCTCGAAGACACTCTCGTGGTGTGGTGTACCGAATTCGGGCGTATGCCGACGTTCCAGAAGGGCGCACAGGGGCGCGACCACAATCCGAACGGATTCACGGTCTGGCTGGCCGGCGCCGGCGTGAAAAAAGGATTCAGCTACGGCGCCACCGACGAATTCGGTTACAAAGCCGTGGAGGGCATCGTGACGGTGCATGATCTGCACGCGACCGTGCTCGCGCTCCTGGGCCTGGATCACGAGCGGCTGACCTACTATCACAACGGCCTCGAACGACGGCTCACGGACGTCGAGGGGCATGTGGTTGCACCGATTTTTGCCTGACGGCGGCATCCTCCGCGGCGCGCCTGGGAGCGTGCGCCGCACACGAACAACGAATAGGCGAGGAGGACTACGGGCCGGGGATCAGGCCCTTGGCGCGGAGCATGGCTTCCATCGCGCGATCCATCATGAGCTCGGCCAGGGGCTTGGTGGCCGCATCCAGCGCGGCGTGCAACTCCTTCAACCGGCGGGGATCGCCGGTTTCGCCCGCGTTCTCGAGGAGATCGGTGAGTTTCGCCAGGGCCGCTTCGATGGCAGCCCGCTGCTCCGGGGGAAGCTCTTCGCCGTGCTGCGTCAGGCCCGTGCGGGTGGCCGCAATGGTCTGCTCGGCGCCGAGCCGGGCCTCAACCCAGCGGCGGGCGGCGAGATCGTCGAACGCGTGCTCGACCGATTCTTCGACCATGCGCTGGACATCCGCATCGTTGACATCCACGGCGGATTTCATCTCGACGATCTTTTCCCGATTGGTTTTCAGGTCGCGCGCGAGGACGTGCAGAATGCCGTTCGCGTCGATCT
Source organism: uncultured Verrucomicrobiota bacterium (assembly GCA_964478815.1). Taxonomy (GTDB): domain Bacteria; phylum Verrucomicrobiota; class Verrucomicrobiia; order Limisphaerales; family SXQI01; genus DASVNK01. The sequence continues at coordinate 20,327 of CAYZKY010000050.1, read as the reverse complement.
CGAATTGCACGCCCACCCGCGGCACTCCCCGGGGCGCCCGCTCGAATTCAATGGTGAACCGGCCGAGACTCCAGTTATCCCGGGCGCGCTCGCGTTCGCCCTGCAGGACATGGATGAGCATGGAAGGTTGGTGATCGACCGCGGTGGTGAAGACTTCGCCGGCTTTGATCGGGATGGTCGAATTGCGCGGAATAATGACGTTCATCAAGCCGCCGAACGTTTCCAGGCCGAGCGAGAGCGGTGTGACATCCAGCAGGAGCAGGTTCTTGAACCCGCCGGAAAGAATCTCGCCCTGGATGGCCGCGCCGAGCGCGACGGCTTCATCCGGATTCTGCGAGGTGTTCAGCATCGGGCCCTCGCGGCGATGGAAGTCCGCGCCGAGGCGGAGACCGCCGGAGACGGCCTCGAAATCGGTGCAGCCGAACAGTTCGGTGACGATCTGGCGCACGAGCGGCATGCGGGTCTGCCCGCCCACGAGGATCACTTGGTCGAGATCCTTGGGTTCCACCTTGGCGTCGGCCAGCGCCCGGCGGCAGTGCTCCCGCGTGCGGGCGACGATAACGCGCGTCAAATCCTCCAGTTCGGAGCGGGTGAGCGTTCGCTTCAGACTGTAGCCGGAGGTCAGAAACGGCAGGGAAACTTCGGTGGCCGTTTCGGTCGAGAGCCGGATTTTGGCTGTTTCGGCCGCTTCGCGCACCCGAGCAATTAAGGCCGGCTGGGAGCGAATGTCCGGGCCGCCCTCGGCGCGGATCAGGCCGCCAAGGAAATCGACGATGCGCGCGTCGAGATCGTCCCCGCCGAGCCGCGTATTGCCATGCGTGGCCAGCACTTGAAAAACTCCTTCGCTCAACTCGAGGATCGAGAGATCGAACGTGCCGCCGCCGAGATCGTAGACAGCGATTTTCGAGCGTTCGCCCAGCCGGTCCAGTCCGTAGGCGAGCGCGGCCGCCGTGGGCTCGTTGACGATGCGCTCGACGGTGAAGCCCGCGAGTTCGCCTGCGCGTTTGGTGGCCTGCCGCTGGGCATCGTTGAAGTAGGCGGGGACGGTGATGACGGCGCGGGAGATCTCTTCCTCGAGCGCGCGTTCGGCATCGGCCTTCAGCTTGCGGAGGACTTCGGCGGAGATTTCCTCCGGGAGCAGCGCTCGATCCGGCAGCGACACGCGCACCGGGCCTGGGCCTTCGCTCAAGGGATAGTTCACGGCCCGTTCCGCTTCGCCCAGCTCGGAGGCGCGGCGGCCGATAAAACGCTTGACGGAGTAGACCGTCTCGCGCGGCTTGAGCACGCGGATGCGGTTGGCCTTCTCGCCCACGACCGGCGGAGCGGAGCCGCCCGGATAATGGACGACGGACGGGGTGAGGCGGCGACCCTCGGCGTCCGCGAGGACGAGCGGAATTCCGGCGTCCACGACGGCCACGAGAGAGTTGGTGGTTCCCAGATCGATCCCGACAATTCGGCTCATGCTCGGCAGGCCCGGAACCTCCCGGGCGCAGGCGGCACCGTCAAGGCCGATGTGGGCCGAAGGCGAAAAACCGCGCTGCCCGGGCGCAGCTCAGAACCGGCGGCCCTGCCACTCTTCGGCGGCGGCGGCATCGGGCGGTTCCTGGGCGGCTTGCCGGAGCTGCGGCGGAATCCAATTGAACCAAGGGAGCAGCACGAGCGGCTGGTTGATCCAGCCGCGGCCGCCGGGCGATTTAAGGATGAATTCGGAAATGTAGACCTGGCTGATGAACGCGAACCAGGCGAGGAAAATGCCGATGCCGAGGGTCGCCCGGCCGAGCTTGGTGCCGAACCAGGTGACCGTGCGCACGAGGAAGTGGCGCCGCGGCTGGGGGCGGACAGTGAGGAAGTCCAGCCGGTGGAGCAATTCCCATTCGCGCTCGGCGAGGGCCTCTTCGGGAACGGCGCCGGATTGGAGCCCGGCGAGCAACGCTCCGGCATAGAGGCGGGCGGCGGCCAGGCGCAGCACGAGGAGAATGGCGAAGAAGGCGAAGCCGGAGAAGAAATAGTAGTTCCTGGCGAAGGCGAAGGCGCGATCGGGAGGCAATTCGGCGAGCGCGGGCGAGATCTGAGGAAAGAAGGCAGGCGCGGTCTTTAAAAGGGTGAATGGCAAGGCCAGCAGCACATAGAGCAGGGCCAGCCCGAAACAGCCGATCCAGCGTTTGCGGATCAATTCCCAGACGGTGCGGAATTGGTAGAACGCACGCCAGTCGCCCGTGGAGGCTTGCCGCATCTGGGCCATCGGGACGTAAAACATGGCAGCGATGAACAGGAAGATGCCCGCGAAGCCGGTCACCGGGCCGACCAGGGCCTGCTCATACCCTTTGTTGAACGAATTGTGCCAGCCGTCGTACCAGGCGAACAGCATGAGGACACTGGCGGGAAGGACGAAGACGGCGGTGTTGAACACCGTCTGCACCCCCACCTTGAGATTCAGCCAGAGCGAATGGAGGAGCGACCGGGCGATGGCGCGAAATTTGCCGGGACCGGTGGTCCGGTGGACGCGCATCCAAACACGATCCTGTTCGAGCACCCAATTCGGCCAGCCGCCCGCGCCGCGATGAAAGGCGCTGCATTGGACGAAATCGCAAAAGCACGCATCCTTGGGCAGAGCGCTGGCCTTCCACCAGTGGAGGGCGATGGCGCGCTGGGCGGCGCGCTGCACCCAGCCAGCCGCGAGGAGGGAGGGGAGCGGATTCTGAATGAGTGCCACGCCGACGGTGAACTTCCAAAGCCCGAGGACGGTGCGGTAAACCTGGTAGGCCGCACGACGCCACCAGGCAGGCTTGGGCGCCGCCACACTCGACGGACTCGCCACCGCTGCCGCCGGGGCGATTTCGGATGGGGAAGCGGGCGCCGGGCTGGTCATAGGTGCCTCAGGCAAAGGCTTGTTCCAGCACCGGCCCTTCGGCGAACTCAGCGCCGGCGCCGGTAATCTGGCCGACGGTGGCCGCGATGCTGACCTGGTTGACCAGCTTGTCGACCTTCACGCCGCGCTCGATGCCGGGCCCGAAAATGAGGGCGAAAATCTCGTGGGCCGATTTCGAATTGAAATGGTGCTGGCACGGGACGGCGGCGTAAGGATTCGAATCGCGGCCGCAATCGGGGACGATGACAAAGACCGTGTTGTCCCGGTATTCCGGATCCGCCTCGACGGTGGCCACCAACTGGCGAACCCCTTCATCCATCACGGAGATGCCGCGCGTGTAGTGGCTCATGTACCCCCAATGCACGTAGTCGGAATCGTTGTAGTTAATCATCATGAGCTTGGGCCGGAGTTCCTTGATCGCGCGGGTGGCCAGTTCGGTGAGGAGCCGGTCGCCGCGCGGGTTGACGAGGCCGGTCTCGCCGTAGTACCGCCGCCAACGTTCCCAGAATTCGCTAATCTCCGAGCCTTGGCCCGTCGCATCGGTGCGGTAATCGAGGGCTTCGAGCTTCGCGAGATCCTTTCGCCGCTCCTCGAGCGCCTTGCCTTCCCATTTCCCAGCCTGAAGCTGCTGCCGGAGGAGATAGGTCTTGAAGCGGTACAGGCTCAGGACGTTCGAACGGAAATGGGCGCCGAAGAGGTGGTGATTGCTAAAGCTGTAGAACTCCTCGTCGGTCCGGTCTTCGCCATTGATGATAAGGGTCTGGTGCTCCGGCACGTCGAACTTCTTGCGGAGATACTCGAAAACGGTGGGGACGGTGGACTCGAAACGCTGGCCGAGAAACTTGTCGCCGACGTCCTTGAAGCGCTCGTACTTGCCGGTGAGAATGTAGAGCGTCCCCTGCCCGTGGCTCGTGTCGAGCTTGTTCGCCTCGACATGCGGTTCGGCGACGAATTGGCTGATTTCCATGAGCGGAAAGAACACGCCGCGCTTGGTCAGTTCGTGGCACACATACGGGGAGTAGGTATGCCTGGGATCGATCGTTTCGCGCCGGCGTACGCCGCCGCCGAAGCGGACGATCACGACATTCGGCCCGCGATAGGCCGGCCGGGCAGGCTCCGCTGCGCCCAGCAGCGGCCATCCTCCAGCCACCGCACCGGTGCCCAAGGCCATCCCTTGCAAAAAGTCCCGCCGGTGAATGCTCCGATTCAGATGGCTGTTCATCGCGTTGCTCCAGTTCCACGCCGCTTTGGCGCATATCAGTATCGTCACATAAACACGGCAGGTTTGGCAATAGTTGCATCGATTCGGATCAGGGCCAACGCATCTGCCATCCTCGGCCAAGCCTCCTGTTCTGGAGCGAACGTTCGGGCAAGGCGCCCGAACGGCACCGGCAGGGGCGCCTGTATCGCTTCTCCGGTGTTGACGGAACGAACGTGCCAGACATCCGCCCTTGAAAAAGTTCTCCTACGCGGATGAAAGCGCAGAGGGATGGCGGCGGCCTATTGAAAACGGGGCGCTTGAATACTCGCCGAATCGCGCAGCCTCCGCTTCGCGGCTCCAGCCACGCACCCCACCGCAGGTCGAAGTGAGAATTGCTGGGGCGTCTTGGCGCGCATCGGATGCCATCGGAAGTGGCGGTCACCGTTCCTTCGCGCCGGTCGCCTGTGTTCCGGGTCGGACAAGCGCCCTCGCCTGTCGCGGTGGGCGCCTCGGCCACCGCCAGCCCCCCGTCCGTCGCCAACGCCTCGTCTCACCGTTTCCGCGGAAATCTCGCATCGCTATGCGCCTGATTTTCCGCTACTTACACAGAAAAGTCTACATGGTTTTAAATATGAATTTGATATTCAATCGATTTAATACGATCTTGATTGCATGAGATAAATGTAGACTAATTTCCATTAACACCATGAACACCATTGCCAGCCCCTCTCGCCTGGAGCCCCGCGCCGTCTCACGCGCATTCGCTCGAACGCTCGTCCATCACATCATTTGCTTTGCCTCCTCCCCACGCCCCGCATCCCTGGCGTTCGCGGGGGGCGTTGCTCTCAGTTCAGGGGGTGCTCAGTCCATCCAACTTGACACGAACTTGACACAAATGTTGAAAAACTTGACACGTTTCAAGCAACTTGACCGAGTGACCCCCATTTATCAACGACTTACGCAAATTTCACCCCTTGAAACGTGAAAAAACTTGACACAATGCACACCCCCTCCGCCTGCGGCCGGCCGCCCATGTTCCGGGGAGGACAACCGTCTCGGCTGTCCGCGGGGGCCTCGCCCGACGCCAGCGCCCCTCCGCCCGCCCCTTTCCAGTCACACCCGCGCGCATCGTGCGGATTGCCTCTTGGAGGGGATCTCGATAGGGTCGCGGCGAACCCAGTAAGTGGCGGTGCCGACGACGTGTGTGCGGAAGGCGCTGTCGAACTATCGAAAATCCTATCGTCATGAGATTTGCCCGATTGTTGGTCCGGATGGCGTGGTGCGTTCCCTGCCTGGCGTTGTGCCTCGGCGGCCCGAGAGGCCGCGCGGCGGAGACCGCGCCGGGGCTCGCCTTGAAACTGCTCGCCGAAGGGCTGACGGCGCCGATCGGGCTGTGCTCGCTGCCGGACGGTTCGGGGCGGCTGCTGGTGGCCGACCAGGCCGGGATGATCCATCTCCTGAATCGGGAGGGGAAGCGGGAGGAGAAGCTCTTTCTCGACCTCCGGGCCAAGATCGTGAAGCTGCATGCTGGGATGGACGAGCGCGGGTTGATCGGGCTGGCGCTTCATCCGCAGTTCAAGGCGAATCGCAAGTTCTATGTGACGTACAGTGCGCCGCGCCGCCCGGGCGCGCCGGCGGCGGATTGGGACCACACCATGTTGCTTTCGGAATTTCGCGCCTCCGAGCAGGAGCCGCCCGCGGCGGTGGAAAGTTCCGAGCGGGTCGTGCTGGAAATCCACGAGCCGGATTGGCACCACAACAGCGGCCGGCTGGCCTTCGGCCCGGACGGTTATTTGTACATCAGTGCCGGCGATGGTGGCGCGGCGAACGACGTCGGCGTGCGCGGACATGCTCCGGAAGGGAACGGCCAGCATTTGCAAACGTTGCTCGGCAAGATTCTCCGGATCGATGTCGACAAGCAGGACGCGGGGCTGGCCTATGCCATTCCGTCGGACAATCCGTTCGCCGACGGCCAGAAGGGCCGGCCCGAGATCTACGCCTACGGGCTGCGGAATCCGTGGGGGATGTCGTTCGATCGCGGCGGCCATCGCGAACTCATTGTGACGGACGTCGGTCAGGAGTTGTGGGAAGAGATTAATATCATCGTGAAAGGCGGCAACTACGGCTGGCGGGTGCGGGAAGGCTTCGTCGGCTTCGATCACCAGAATCCGAAAGTGGCTCCGGCCCAGGCGCCGGGCACGGATGCGCTCGGCCGGCCGTTTATCGATCCGGTGTTGGTCTACAAGACCGCGCGCGGGGTCAGGCCCGAGCCCGGCATGTACGGCGTGAGCATCACCGGCGGATATGTCTATCGCGGCAAGGCGCTGCCGCAGTTGACCGGGAAGTATGTCTTCGCCGATTGGTCGCTGGGCATGGGGGTTGGGAATGGAATCCTCCTGATCGCGGAACGCCCGGCCTCCGGCTCCGGCCAATGGACGGCCCAGCCGCTGCCGGTGAAGGATCATCCCGATGGCCGCGTGAAAGCGTTCATCTGGTCGCTCGGCGAGGACGACAACGGCGAGATCTACGTCATGACGAACGGCGCCAACATGGTTTCCGGCACGCGCGGCAAAGTATACAAGCTGGTCCCGGCGATGTAGGGCCAGGCAGCGGAGACTCGTGAAACCCCGGCCTCCGGCGACACGTCGAGAGGTTCATGCGGGCTGCCCCATGGAAAGATGCATGCGCGCTATGGAGTCGAAGCTCGCAGTCGGATGAAGCGCGCCGTCCCCGCTTGAATCGGCGCGTTATCACGCAAGACAAGCTGTGTGGGTGTCTCGGCGACCGTAGCCATACCTGCTGGGCTGGAGGCCCATGTAAGCAAGTCGGAGGAAACCTCCGCCGTGAAACTGGCGTCCGATGCTGGGGCGGAGCGGGTGACTGTCACCACCAGATACTTCTGACCGCTCTCTTCCACGATGCTTGCGGACAACTGGGGTCTTGCATAGGCAATCCGCCAGATAGTGCCGTTGCCGTCCTCAGTCATCAGCAAAGCGCCATCGCGCGCCATCGCGACACCGACCGGCCGGCCCCAAACATTGCGATCGGACGTGACGAAGCCAGTCAGAAAATCATCATATCGACCGGTCGGCACTCCGTTATTCAAAGGAATTCGGACTAGTTTGTACCCAGTGCGCGTGGAGCGGTTCCACGATCCGTGCAACGCCACAAATGCGTCGCCATGATACCCGGGAGGGAAAGCTGCTGGACCAGTATTGGCTGTGTAAAACGTCATCTGCAACGATGCGGAATGCGCCTGTTCCAACACGTCGGGAACGATGGCCTTGCCGGCCAAATCCGGCCGTTCGCCCGCTCGGCGCGGGTCCTCGAAATTGCCCATGTAATACCACGGCCAGCCGTAAAAGCCTCCTTCCCTAACGCGCGTAACATAATCCGGCACCAGGTTATCGCCCAACCCATCCCGTTCGTTGGTGGACACCCATAAGTCGCCCGCCGTCGGGTGGACGGCGAGTCCTACGGGGTTGCGAATCCCTGTCGCGTACGGGCGCAGCGGCTCGCGCCCTTCTGGGTCCGTCACCAGGATGTTGGCGCGATGCGTTTCGTTGCCCCACGCCGCGCCCAGACCATGCTCCGCCTCCCATTCCGCGACTTGAGCAGGTGTTCTTCGCCCGATCTGTTCTCCAACGTTCGAGGCTGACCCCACGGCAATAAACATGCGTGTGCCGTCTTTGGAGAACACGACATCCCTCGTCGTATGCCCACCCGACGTGGCGCTCAATGTCGGAACAACAACCTCGGCAGCGCCGGACGCCGCCAGGTCGCCGTTGCGATAGGGAATTCGCACGATGGAGTTATTCAGGGCGACATAAAGCCAGCGCGGATCATCGCCTGCCGGATAAAACGCCGTGCCGAACGGCCGGTTCAATCCTTGAGCGAAAAATCGATTCGTCGACGGCGTGTCGGCTCCATCATTGGCCCGGAAGACTCGAATACGGTTTTGGGAAGTTTCTGAAACAAAAATATCCCCATTGGGCGCGACGCGCACGATTCGGGGATTGATCAGGCCCGAGGCAAACAGCTTCACCGTAAACCCAGGGAGCACAGACAAGCTGGCGTTCGCGGGCCGCGCCACAACGGTTGGGAAGTTGCCTGCCGATGGAGTATCAAACGGCGCCGGCAAGTCAGCGATTGTGATGTAATGTTGATCGCCCGGCGAGGCTCGCTGCCAGTCATCCGGATCAGGACCGGTGACCGTCGGTAATTTGTCCAGATCAACGCCCTCTGGCACCACCAGGGTTGCCAGATAAGCAATGATGTCCGCGCGATCGTTCGCGGCGGGAACCGTGGACGACATACTCGTCCCGGGAACCGCGGTGGGCGGATCGGCCAAATAGCGATCGAGCGTTTCCGCATTCCACACCAGTCCTGAATTCCCTGCATCCTTAAGGGCTTGCGAGAAGCCGTAGTGCGGGCTGGTTCCAGCGTTGCGCCCCATCACCCCGACCAGAGTCGGACCCTGTTTGATAACCACGGTATTGCCCGCACCAAGCGTGTCGCTATGACAGAGTGCGCAACTCGCCTGATAAAACTGATTCCCACGTTCCAGGTTGCCTTGCGCCATCGCCGTGGCCGTGCCGCCTGCGAATAACAGGCAGGCCATCGACATCCATTTTTCGGAAACGAAACTTTTCCTCATATTTGCTCTTTGTGACCGAGCGAACCGGGAAAAGAATCTGTTCACGGCCTGCGCCTTATGCTGCACAGGCGGTGCGCTTCGGCGGGCACACTCGGGCCGCTGACGAAACCTCCAAACCGCCTTTTCCAAGTCCTCGTGTTCATGGTTTTCTCTTCGCTCTCGCGCCTTCAAACATGCTCTCCACTGGGCGAACGGCATGCCGCGTTCGCCACTCGCCGGGTGAAGTTCCTTCCCAGACTTGAAAGGCGCGAAAAAACGAATTGGCGTCTTTGAAACCTAATAAAAACGCGGTCTCGTTCAGTTCCACGTTGCTTTGCTTGAGGTAATGATGAGCAAGATCGCGGCGCGTCTCTTCCACGAGTTGCTGAAAGGTGAGGCCAGCGTCCGTGAGCCGTCGTTGCAGCGTGCGCGCGCCGAGGCCAAGTTCTCGAGCAACATCTTGCAGCGCCGGAGGCTTCCCCGCGAGGGATCGCCTCAGCGTGTCCTTCACCTGCTCGCCGACTTTCACGCTGCTGTTCCGCGCTTTGAGTTCTGACTCCATGTGCGTTCCAATGACCGCGAGCAATTCTTCGTTGTGGGTCACGAACGGAAGGGCCAAATCGCTGGTGCGAAAGATCAGAGCGTCGCGGTCCGCCTTGAAACGCACCGGACATCCGAAGTGTTTTTCCAGCAGGGCGCGATGCTTCGCGGGCCGGGTCAGTTCCAGCCGGAGCGGTTTGATTTCCCCGTCGCTCCCCCTCCGGCCCACGTTCAGTATCCACGAGAGTCCGATATCGACCATTATTTCGGGCTGAGGTTCCTTGGCCTCGACGAAGAAAAACTCCACCGACGTTTCCTGCGTTTTTCTATGGACGCGAATTTCCTCCGGGCACGTCAGTTGTTTGTAACGAGCGAGCCGTTGCAACGCATCGCCGAATGACCGGCTGCACACCCCGGCGATGGCCACCGGGTGGCTGCGCTCGAAGCGCAATTCCGTGCCCAGTCTCAGCCCAAAACTGGGATCCCGATTCATTTCGGCAACGCTTCGCCACAGCGCGAAGATTTCAGCCGTCGTGACGTAGATTTTTTCTTGCTCGAAAAGACCGGCGGGCAGTCCCGCGCGCCGAAGCAGTGCCGGCACGGCGATCTTTTCCGCCGCGAACCGCTGCGCCCAAGCTCTGGTGATTCGAAATCGATCAGTCATCACCGGCGTTATCAAACGGCCAGGCGCGAGACACTACTTTGCCTTCACGTCGTAGCAAAACAGGGTGTCTTGATCCCGAATGTAAAGTTTGCCATTCGCAATCACCGGATGCGCCCAAGCCGGTTTGTCGGTCCGCTCCGGCTGGTCGAAACGCCCGCGCTCCACGTATTCCTTGCGGCTGGGTTCGATCAGAACGATCGGGCCTTCCTCGGTGCGGTAGTAAATTCGGCCGTCCGCGAACGCGACGGAGCCCTTGGTTACCCGCCGCTTGCTCGACTCCGCTTCGTTCCACAGGACCTCGCCAGTCTTGAAGTCGAGACAAGCCATGTAGCCGCCGCCGTTGCCTCCATTCGCGCCAAACAGCGCCCCGTTGTGCAGGATCACGCCGCCGTGATGGTTTTCCATGGACTTCGAGAACCAGACTTCCTCCGCGGCGAACTGGCCGCTGGCATTCTTGGTCAACCGCGCCAGTCCGCCGCCCGCGCCATAGGCCGAAGCGGCGAACACATGGCCGTCGTGATAAAGGGGCGTCGAAATGTTGAGCCGCATCCCGTTGGCCGGCTTGTCGTATCGCCAGAGCAGCTTGCCATCGGCGGCCGAAACTCCCGCCACCGTCATGGCGAAAAACTGCACGTACTGGCGCTGGCCCTCAAAGTCGATGGCGATGGGCGACGAATACGCGGCGCCGGTGTTTTGCGGCCCCATGTATTTCATGCCTGCTTCCTCTTCCGTCAATTTGCCGTCGCGATTGGCATCAAGTTTGTGCAGTGCCGCTGTCGCGTTTTTAATCTCAGCCTCTTCAATCGTGCCGCTCTCGTCCGCGTCCAGGGCCGAATTGGCTTTCATCATGCGCATGATGCCCGGGCCTCTCCGGGGCCGCGGGCGGCTTGCCTGGCCGGCGCCATCGCCCCGTTGCGGACTCACCTCGTCCTCGGAAATCCTGCCGTCCTGATTCTTGTCCAAAGCGCTCAGCGCCGTCGGTGCCGCCGCGATCTCGTCCGTTGAAAGCTCCTGGTTCCGGTCTTTGTTGAGGGTGGAGAGCACGGGATCGTTCACCATTGCGCTCGGGCCGCCCCCGCCAGGCCCGCGGTTTTGCCCCGGGCCGCCGCCACTTCCGGCACGGTCCGGCACAAAACTTTTCCAGACCGTCTCGCCATTGAGCTTGTTCAATGCGACCAACGTCGTCTCCTCCCCGCCAGGGGTGCAGATCACCTGGTCGCCATCTACCAGCGGCGACTCCCGAAAACTCCACATCGGGCTCCTTCCCCCAAAGTCCGACACGAGGTTTCGTTGCCAAACGACTTTGCCATCGGCCACTTGAAGACAAGCCACATTGCCGGCCAACCCCATGACGTACAGCCGGTCCCCATCGACGGTCGGAGTGGCACTCGGCCCTTCTTTTGATTGTGGCCAGTTCAGGGGGTGGGCCGGTGCGATGCGCACGGCCCAGATCTCGCTGCCGTCCCTTTCGGAAAGCGCCCAAACGAACTCGTCACGCCCTCGATGGCTCATGCCGTAGATTCGTCCGGAGGCCACGGACGGCATGCTATCGCCACCCCCGAGCCCCTTGATTTTCCAGGCGAGCGGCGGACCGTCCTTTGGCCACTGCTGGAGCAGGCCCGTCTCCTTCGAGTGGGCCGTCCGGCCGGGGCCTTGCCACTGCGGCCAGTCGAATTCTCCGCCTAAGGCGTATGGCGCTAATGCGGCGACCGTGAGAGCGAGTAGGAGAGTGCGAGACATAAAAACGGTTCTCGTGTTGATGCTGAAAGGCTGGTTCACAACGCTTGGACCTGGTCTGAGTTGTCGTTCGACACTAATCCGTACGAAAATCGTGTCACTCGCAGAACACGTCAATCTACTTGCAAAACGCGCCAGTTAACCAGTGGGGAACCATGGTGAAATTCGCCCTGAAACCGCGCCTTTTCGATTCGCGTTCAAGCTGAGACGAAGTCGCGCCGGGATTTCGCGTCAGATCCGGATCTCCTCGACGGCCTCACCGAAATCGGTGTCAGTGGGGAGCCGCTCCGCAGCCTCGATGATCGCTGTTTTCTTGCCCACCCAACCAAGATGGCCGATCCGCCAGCCGGACGTAAAACCGCGCCGTTCCCATGCTTCCCTCATTTCGCCAGAATTGGCTGGCTGCAAGTAACCGAACGGTTGGTCCCGTGGTCATTATGGGCATGATTCACACTGCCTGCTCGGAAGGCCGGGTCGCGCGCGCCCCGGCTTTGGAATCCTTTCGCTCGAAGCTGCCTTCGATCTTCTGCGCCATGCTTCTGGGCGCGGCGGGTGCGGCCACTTCGGCGGCCACGGGGGACTGGCCCCAATGGCGCGGTCCGCAGCGTGACGGACTCTCCGCCGAGAAGGGCTTGCTCAAGCAGTGGCCGGCCGAAGGGCCGAAGCTGTTGTGGCACGCCAAGGAGATCGGCTCGGGCTATTCCACGCCGGCCGTCGTGGGCGACCGGATTTACCTCGTGAGCAACGAGGGCATGGACAAGGAGTTCGTGCAGGCGCGGTCGGCCAAGGATGGGTCGCACGTGTGGGCTACTCCCATCGGCAAGGTGGGCCCGAACCAAGGCCCGCAGTATCCCGGAGCGCGTTCCACCGTCAGCGTGGATGGCGATGTGCTTTACGCGCTGGGATCGGACGGCGACCTCGCCTGCCTTGAAACGGCGACCGGCAAGGTGCGTTGGAAAAAGAATCTTCGCTCCGATTTCGGCGGGCAGACCGGCAATTGGGCGTACGCCGAATCCCCGCTGATCGATGGCAATGTGCTGGTGGTCGCTCCCGGCGGTGCCACGGCCACTGTGGTCGCGCTCGACAAGAAGACCGGCGAACCGATCTGGAAGACGCCCCTGCCGACCGCCGACGCCGCCGGCTATAGCTCGGCGGTCATCAGCCATGCCGGCGGCGTAAAACAATACGTGCAATTTTTGGCCAAGGGGGTGGTGGGGTTGGAGGCCAAGACCGGCAAGCTGCTCTGGCGCTACGAAAAGACCGCCCAGGGCAGCCCCGCGAACATTCCCACGCCCATCATCGACCGCGATCTGGTATACAGTGGAGCGGGACGCAGCGGAGCGGGGCTGGTCAAGATCAAGTCCAACGGCGATAGCTTCGAAGCGGAACAAATCTATTTCACGCCGAAGCTCCCCACAGCCATCGGCGGAGCCGTCAAAATCGGAGATTATATCTATGGCACCACCGGCCAGGCGCTGGTTTGCGCGGAGTTCGCGACCGGCATGGAGAAATGGTCGGATCGGAGCCTGGCTCCCGGCTCGCTGTGCTACGCCGACGGCATGCTCTATTTGCATGGCGAGAACGGATCGATGGCGTTGATCGAAGCGACCCCGGAAGGTTATCGGGAAAAGGGCCGGTTCTCGCCACCCGGCATGCCCGATCACGGCGGCCGCCAGCCCAGGGCGTGGAGCTATCCGGTCATCGCCGGTGGGAAACTTTACCTCCACGATTTCGGCCATCTTTGGTGCTACGACTTGAAGCCGTAGGCACTCCCCGGCGCGCCCGATGCAGCGGCCGCGCGAGGTTTAGAGATTCTTCAAGCGCTCGAGGCTCGCTGTGCTCGGCCCGAAGGGGCTCAGCGTGGCCAGCACTTCGCCTCCCGGCACGGCCAGCCGCTTCACAAACGCGGCGAGCGTGCCCGTCGCGCTCAAGTCCACCCAGCAATAGGGTGTTCGCTGGTCGAATTGAAGCACGGTGCTCTGGAACTCCACCGGCGCGCGATGGATGCGCCACAGATACTCGGAAGCCAGATCGGCCGGCGTCAGCAACCGCCCGAGGCTGCACGAGAGCACCGGCTTGCGCGGCGGTCCGATCCGCTCCGGCGCGATCAGCCCGGCCAGTTCGGGCCGGATTGGGCGAATCAGATCCGAGTGAAAGCCGCGATCGATGGCGATCAACTCGGCGGTCAAGTCCCGGCGATTCAATTCGGCGCGAATTTGCCGGAGCCGAGGCTCATCTCCCGCCACCACAAAATGTTCGCCGTAATTCCGGCAGGCCAGCGTCACGCCGTCGAATAACTGAGCCTCCCGGCCAAGCAATTCCACCGGAGCCAGCACCGCCATCATGGAAGCTGGTGGCGTTTTTTCCTCCGCCATCCGGCCGATCCGGCAGGCGGCCAGCACCGCATCCTCAATGGGAATCGCCCCGGCCAAGGCGCAAGCGGTTAATTCGCCGAGGCTGTAGCCTAGCCACAAATCGGGCATCCGGCCCTCGCTTTCGAGCGCCTTGGCCCAAGCGTAGTGGAAGGAGACGACCAGCGGATGCGTCAGCCGCACGCGCCGCCAATCGTCGTTTGTGCCGCTCTGGCCCAGGACCATGTCCGCCAGGGAGATGCCGGTCTCGGGTTCCGCCAGATCGGACAGCGCCTCCAACGTCGCGCGGAACACCGGATGCTCCCGGGCGAGACCGCGGCCCATCCCGCGGAATTGCGAGCCCTGGCCCGGCAACATGAACACGCGCTTCACGCCCGGCTGGGAGTCTCTGACGACACTGGAACCATCGAGTTTGCGGCTCGGCCGCCTGGCGTCGCCATCGCGCGGACCGTGCTCGCAAACCGGTTAGCCGCCGTTGTCAAACAAACCCCTACAGCTTGGCCGGAGCAGCATCGGCCCGGCGGCTTTGGATAAAGCCGATGATCGCGGGCAGAATCGAGATGAAGATGATCGCCAAGACGACGATCGAAAAGTTCTTCTTCACAAATTCGATTCCGCCAAAGTAGTAACCGGCAAGCGTCATGGAGAAGACCCAGAGCAGCGTCCCGGCCACGCTATATCCGATAAACTTCCCGTAAGGCATTCGACCCAGCCCGGCGACAAACGGAGCAAAGGTGCGAATGATCGGCACAAACCGCGCGATGATGATGGTCTTGAAGCCGTACCGCTCGTAAAACTCGTGCGTTCGATCCAGGTGCTTCCGGTTGAGCCACCTGCGATCCCCCTTGAAAACTTTTGGCCCCAGATAATGGCCGAACCAATAGTTTGTGTTGTCCCCGAGAAAGGCCGCCAGGATCATCAAGCCCATCACCAGCCAAAGGTTCAGCCCCTCCGGCCGGGCGGCGATGGCTCCGACCGCAAAAAGCAAGGAATCGCCGGGCAGAAAGGGAGTGACGACCAACCCGGTTTCGCAGAACACGATGGCGAAAAGGATCAGATAAACCCACGGACCGAACTGGGCGACCAGTTGGTCCATGTACTTATCCAGATGCAGGATGATGTCCGCAAACTTCTTGAGATACTCCATGCGCGGGATTTGCTAGCAGCGAGGCTCTGGGGCTGCGAGCAAATTCTGCCCGCGCCCGTGCCGTTGAAGTGAGGTTCGTTTATTGCGCCGTTCCCGGGTTCACCAAGGTGAAGAAGCCGGTTTCGGCGCTCGGCAGCGCGGAGCGGGGGACGGCGACGAGGCGACGCGCGCCAACCAGGACGGCCGGGCTCGCATCGGCCCACGCACCAGTCACTCGCGGGGCCGCCTTCAAGCTGAAGCCGGTGTCAGGCAGATTCCAGCTTACGAAATAGGCCAGGTCGGCCGGCGCCGGAAAGATGCCGGCGGCGTCAGCGGCCCGAATGGCCCAGACGGCAGTATCCAGCGGAGCGGATTGAAACGATTCATCCACCACGGTGGTGGCGCCTTTGACGATCTTGATCTTCGAAATGACGGCGGACTGGCCGATGCGCGTGTCGGCATTGGGCTGGACGCCGAAATGGGCGCTCACCCCGGCCGTGGCGGGCTCGAACGAAGGAAAACTCGCCTCGGGCATGACGATGCTGCTCACGGTGCCATCGGAAGCGGTTAGATCAATCTCGGTATTGTTTTTGAACGTCACCGTCCAGGTCCCGAGCATGGAAGGCGCCCACACCTCGCCGAGCACGCCGACGGGGCCGGCCGCGGCGTTGGCCTGGGTGCGATAGAGCATCGCGTTGCTGGCCGGTTCGTTCACCTTGTGCAGGAAGCGGGCGCGGGCCATGACCACATCGTCAGCCGTGCCGTTCTGGCCATCCGGGCCCGCCGTGTTCACGTACTGAAATTCGATCATGATGACGCTGGCATCGTTCCAATCAGGGGTGTTGCTGCCGGTGGTGTCGGTCGCCAGCATGATATGCCCTTGAAAGCCCGCCGTCGTCGCGGGGTCTGGAAACTCGGCCCAGGTTACCGAATAGCTGACCGGGGCGTTCTGATTCACCCACCAGAGAGAATTATCGATGGTTTCCGACGGCAGGTAGACGACGTTCTGGCGCTGGTAAGCCTGACCGGGCGCGCTGGCATAAAGGCGAAGGCCGGGGGCACGGTTGGGAGCGATGGCCAGCGTGGGCGGCGGGGTTCCACCACTCTTTTGGGTAAACACGAAATTGTCTAAATAGTAGATGATCGGGCCCTGGAACCCGCCATTGCCGTTCTGAATGATGATGCCGGTCAGCTCGCCTTCGGTGGGCGGGATGTCGAAGGTCACGGTCGTCCACTCGGTGCTGGTCAGGTTCACGCCGCCGAGGGCGGAGCCATCGGTGCGCTTGAATTCGAAGTAACCGTAGTTGCCACCGGCGCTGAGGACGGAAGCGGGATCGACCTTGATATTGACCGATACGGAGACGTGCTGCGAGCCGGCCACGGGCGTGTCGAACGAGCGGGTGATGACCATTTGTTCCCAGCCGTTGTCTTCCGGGGTGAAGTAATCGGCCGTCACCTTCAAGGAACCCGATCCGGCCGCCCCGCCGCCGCCATTCTGAGCATCGAACTCGAGGACAGGCGAAGTGCCCCAGGTCGCCGACCAGGCGTCCACTTCCGTGGCTTCATCGAAGCGATTGATGACGGTTTGCGGGGCCGGGGGGGAGTTGAACTTGAAATTATCGAGTTGATAGATGATGGGGCCTTGGAAGCCGCCATTGCCGTTCTGGATGATAATGCCGGTCAGGGTGCCTTCGGTGGGGGCGAGGTTGAAGGTAACGGTCGTCCACTCGGTGCTGGTGAGGTTCAGGCCGCCCAGCGCGGAGCCGTCGGGCCGCTTGAATTCGAAATAACCGTAGTTGCCGCCGCTGCTGAGGACGGAGGCGGGATCGACCTTCACATCGACGGAGACGGAGGTGTATTGAGCCCCAATCACCGGCGTGTCGAATGTGCGGGTAACGACCATTTGCTCCCATCCATTGTCTGCCGGAGTAAAGTAATCGGCTGCCACCTGGAGCGAACCCGAACCGGCCGCCCCGCCCCCGGCATTCGCGGCGGCGAAACTCAGGACCGGAGCCGTGCCCCACGTCGCCGTCCAGGTTCCGGTCGCCGCCTCGTTGTCGAACGTGTCGATCACCCGGTCCGCTTTTGCCACCCCAACCCCGCTTGCGAGAAACAACGCCGCCAGCTTCAGTACGCTAGGCCTCAGCCTTTCCAGAATCGTGCTCATGATGACCTATCTTCTACTGCAAAAGGTCTTCACCGTCGACCCGATTCTGCGCCGCAGCCCGCCCGAGAGCGATTGGAGGAACCGACGACACTCCGTCTGGCCGATCCGCGTCGCCGGTTAGATAACTCCGGGTGCGGTGCTTATTGCGCCGTGATGCTGACCGTATCCGAAGGATCGCTCTTGCCCGTCGCCGCGTCGGAGGCCGTGATCGTCGCGACCCGTTGGGACTCGAACTCGAGGACGAGATAGATGCTCCCGCCCGCGTCGCTGACACCCCGCGCGTTCAGATCGTCCGTGGGCGGGTTCACGTTGCCGATGGCATCGGTGACCGAGACGATCTTGACGGCTCCTGCCGACGTACTGTCGGGAGTGAGTTTGAACTTCACCGCGTGCGCGGCCACGTTGGACTTGAACGTGCCGTACCCATCCACGATGACGACTTGATAGACAAAGTTACCGGTGCCCGGGCTGGCGGGGATCGAAGTGGGGGCCGTCGTCCACCGCCCGACCGTGATCTTCCGGGATCTTTGGTAGGCTTTGTACCCTTCCACCCCCACGCCGACCAGGATTCCCAGGATGATTACAGCAACCACCGCTTCCATGATGGTGAAGGCAAAGATCATAGCCGGAAGCCTTTCGAAACGAGATCAAGGCGTCAATTAATCATTCTTCTGAATTCGAGTAGCGACTTCGGCGCTTAAAGAACAGGACCCGAGTCCTGGCACGCACCGGCATCCAGGGGGGCAGAGTCGTCCTGTTTGCCATCGCTTTTAGGCGGGCTGAACTATCCGATTGAGCGAAGGGCAAGTTTGCTGCTCGTAGCGCCTTGCACCCGAGGGGACAAAACTGTCGGCTACGCCCTCGCGCAGCCAGTGTCACCTGCCCCGAAACGCGTCAGAAGTTTCTCGTGGATTCCGCCGAAACCGCCGTTGCTGAAAACGCAGACGACATCACCCGTGCGCGCTTCTGCGCCGAGACGGTCCACGATCGCGTCCGCGGTCGGCAAGTAGAACGCCGGTCGCCCCGCGGCTTGGAGTTCGCCGATCAGCCGGTCCGGATCGAGTCGATCGGCCGGGGCGAGCAGCTCCAGCCTGGCTACCTGCGCTACGAAACTGCCGTCGGCCAGCGCCAGCGCCTCCCGCAGCTCCTGCTGGAAGACCTTCCGGCGCGTCGTGTTGGAGCGCGGCTCGAACACCGCCCACACCCGGCGGCCGGGGTAGCGCACGCGCAGCGCGCGCAGCGTCTCCTTGATCGCCGTCGGGTGATGCCCGAAATCATCGATGATCGCGATGCCGCCCGGCTCGCCCCGCAACTCCATCCGGCGCTTCACGCCGCGGAAGGTGTCGAAGGCCTGCTGGATCGTTGCGTCCGGAATGCCGTAATGCCGGGCGCAGCACGCCGCCGCCAGGGCATTCCGGACGTTGAACTCCCCGCCCAGGCGGATGGCGAATCGAGTATCGCCGAGGAAAAACGCCGAATCCTCCACGCTCAATTGCATCTCTCTCACGCGCTCTGAACAGGCGGTTCCCAGCCCGAACGTCCGCACCGGGCAATGCCGCACCTCCAGCAGTGGGGCCAGGTTCGGATCGTCCCCATTGGCCAGCACCAGTCCGTTCCTCGGCACGATGTTGATCAGTCTTCGAAAGGAGAGCTGAATCGCGGCGGTGTTCTCGAAGATATCTGCGTGGTCGAACTCGAGATTGTTCAGGATCGCGGTCTCCGGCAGGTAATGGACGAACTTGCTCCGCTTGTCGAAAAAGGCGGTGTCGTACTCGTCCCCTTCGATGACGAACCATTCGCTCTCGGTGAAACGGGCTCCCTGCTGGAAATTGCCCGGCATCCCTCCGATCAGGAAGCTCGGATTCCGGCCGGCGGTCTCGAACACCCAGGCCACCAACGAAGTGGTCGTGGTTTTCCCATGCGTGCCGCAGACCACGATCGAGCGCTTGCCGCGAATGAAGAATTCCTTGAGCAACTCCGGCAGGGACACATAGCGCAACCGCCGCTCCAGCACCGCCTCCGCCTCGGGGTTGCCCCGGGAAATGGCGTTGCCGATCACAACGAGGTCGGGCTGGTGGCTCACGTTTCCCTCGGCGTAGCCATTCTGCAATGCGATCCCCCGCTCCTCGAGGAAGGTGGACATCGGAGGGTAGACATTTTGATCCGAACCGCTTACCCGGTATCCGCGCTCGACCATCGCGGCGGCCACCGCGGCCATCGCCGTCCCGCAAATCCCCACAAAATGAACCGTCCGCACCTCCGAAAGCATGCCGGATTGTTCGAAAACGGAAGCTCCGCGGAAAGCAATAACTGGCTTCGCGAGCGGAAAATTGGGAGAAATCCCGCCGGATTCCCCGGCTTCGCTCCCACAAGTGCAGGCTCAGGTGTGCGCGGGCTGGAGGCGGGCTTCGGCGCGCTCGACACTGCGGCGGACCGCGACATCGACCGAGAGCCGGCCGAGGCCTTGAATGGCGATGATCGAGAGCAGGAACAGCACCAGCGCGGTGAATTCGAAATCCTGCCTTTGCGCCAGGCTCGCGAACCGGGGCAGAGCGACATAGAAGAGGGCACCGAGCAGCAGGGGAATTTGGGCGATGGCCGCCGGCCGGGTGAGCGCGCCAAAAGCCAGCAGGAATCCTCCCGCCAGATGCGCCGGGATCACATAATGCGCCAGGGCGATCGCCCCAAGGGAGAGGGTGTCGACCTCGAAATACCTCATGAGGGGGCTTCCAGAAACTCAATTTATTTCAAAAAGGCGGGTGAAAAGATGAGTAACCAAGGCGGGTTTTCGTCTAAGACTGCGTGCCTGAAACAATCCGTCCCGCTGAGCTTTCCTTCTTCTCCCTGACCGAACGCCTGGCCCAGATTTCCCAGCAGCGCGATCCGCTGGAACGGCTCAACGCGGTGATCGATTGGCAGATTTTTCAGCCTGTGCTGGACCGAGTCTTCCCGGCGGTCACCCCTAACCCGGCGTAGCCGGAACCAAGGCGTTTCTGTAAAAGGGGGTGATGGATG
>CAYZKY010000049.1:0-36136 GCA_964478815.1 uncultured Verrucomicrobiota bacterium | reverse complement strand
CCTCCCCTGCCCCGCTTTCGCCCATCGCGCAATTCGGAGCGGCGATGGTGCCGGTGCTCTTCGCCTACGGCGGCTGGCAGACGGCATGTTTCGTCGCCGGCGAGATCAAGCAGCCGAAGCGAAATCTTCCGCTCGCGCTCATCCTCGGGGTGTTCGGCGTGCTGGCCCTGTACCTTTCCGTGAACTGGGTCTGCCTCCGCGCCCTCGGCCCGGAGGGGCTCGCGAAAACCACCACCCCGGCGGCCGACGTCGCCACCATGGCTTTGGGTGCGAAAGGTTCATTCTTGATTTCGGCCGGGATTGTGATTTCGACGCTCGGGTTCCTCAGCCAGGGAATGCTCACCGCGCCCCGGGTTTATTATGCGATGGCGCAGGACGGGCTGTTTTTTCGCACCTTCGCCCGCATTCACCCGGCCACGAATGTTCCGGTCGCCGCGATTGCACTGCAGGGAGCGATGGCCATTTTGATCGCCCTGAGCGGCCGGTACGAACAGATTCTTAACTACGTGGTGTCTGTCGATTTCATCTTCTACGGCCTCACCGCCACCTGCATTTTCATCTTTCGCCGGCGCGATGCCCGGTCGCCCGGTGGCGTGGGCGACGGTTTCCGCCTGCGCGGCCACCCCTTCGTCACGCTTTTTTTCATCGCCTGTTGCTGGCTGGTGGTGATCAATTCCGTCTATGCGGAACCGCGCAACAGCTTGATCGGCCTCGGGCTCATGCTGACCGGCATTCCCATCTACTATTTCTGGAAACGGCGTCGCCAAACACATGATGGACTCCCCTCGTCGGTTTAGCTCGGACTACATGCACTGGGCCAAGACCCAGCAGGCCGCGCGATTCAATCTCGCCAACAGCGGCCTGTACAACTATCCCATCGCGCAATTGCCGGTCACCCCCGCCGACCTCGAACTGAGCGGCCCCAGCTTCTACGGGTACGAGCCGCTCCAGCGCGCGCTGGCCAAACATCTGGCGGTGCCGGCCGAAAACATCGTCCACGCCGAAGGCACCTCGATGGCGAATCATCTCGCGATGGCCGTTGCCTTCGATCCCGGCGACGACGTGCTGATCGAACATCCCACCTACGAGCTGCTTCTCTCCACGGCCAGCTACCTCGGCGCGCGGATCGGGCGGTTCCGGCGGCCCGCCGAACGCGGCTTCGCCCTCGACCTGGACGAACTGAAGCGCGCCCTCACGCCCCGCACCAAACTCGTCGTGCTCACGAATCTCCATAACCCGAGCAGCGCCTTCATCGACGACGACACGATGCGGGCCGCGGCGGAATTGGCCGGGAGCGTCGGCGCACGGCTGCTGGTGGACGAAGTGTATCTCGACGCCGCCTTCGAACTCGCTCCGAAAACTTCGCAACGGCTCGCTCCGAATATCCTCGTGAGCAGCAGCCTGACCAAGGTCTACGGCTTGAGTGGGCTGCGCTGCGGCTGGGTCATCGCTCCGCCGGATATCGCGCAGCGCATCTGGCGCCTGATCGATCTCTTCGGCGTGATTCCCTCGCATGCCGCGGAGCGGCTCAGCGTCATCGCGCTCGACAACATGGATCGGCTCGTGGCCCATTCCCGAGGGCTGCTCACTACCAATCGCGCCCTGCTCAACGACTTTTTCGCCAGCCGACGCGACCTTGATGTGGCCCCCATGCGCTTCGGCACCGTGGCCTTTCCCCGGCTCAAAAGCGGCCAGGTCGAACGGCTTTGCCAGATTCTTCGCTCCAAATATGAAACGAGCGTGGTGCCCGGCCACTTCTTCGAAATGCCGGAACATTTCCGCGTCGGCATCGGCCGCGCCACCGCGGACGTCACCGAAGGCCTCGCCCGGCTTGCTCGCGCGCTCGATGAGGTGTGACGGATACTGCTTCGTGGCCGAATCGCGTCATCTGGCAAATCCCGCCGACCGACTCAGGAACGAGATCATTTGTTAATAAGGTTGAAATCGCTCCATGGCGCGCGATAGTGATCTTTAAGTATCGAGGGATACGAGCACCATGCCGACAGCGACGCTCGAAGAAACGAAAATCACCGCGAAGTTTCCTGCTCGGTTGCGCCCCTTGCTGGAGGAAGCGGCAGAGCTTTCGGGCTCGACGCTCAGCCAATTCGTGGTGGACGCAGCCAGGGAACGCGCCCAGCGAATCGTCGAAGGCGAGATGGTCGTGAAATTATCGCGCGCGCAGGCCAAACGGGTTTTCGCGCTGATCGACGCGCCTCCGAAACCAAACAAGGCGCTGCGCAAGGCCGTTCAACTTCACCGCGATTTGCTCGGTGCCGCTTAGGATCGAACCGATTTCCCGCGCCCACAACCGCGCGAGCTTCGATTGCGGCAGCACTCCGCTGAACGCCTATTTGCGGCAGACGGCCCGGCAACATTCGGAGCGTGGGATTTCACGCACTTTCGTTCTCGTCGAGGACGCGCCGCCACCCATTCCGGTTCTCGGTTTTTTCACGCTGAACATTTGCCAGTTGAAGTCGGAATGGCTGCCCGAATCCTTGGGTGCCGGACGACTTGCTACGATTTTTCTGCCCTGCAACACAGTAAAACGCGCAAAACTACGATATCGAGTCGACTTTCCTCCATCTCGATTAACCTCATGAAAATCAGCACTTTCAAACTCCAAGATAGTCTGAAGATTTGCCGTTATATCGATTTACCTAAACTTTTTGAACTCATCCTCCATGAGAGACTGTTCTTTCCAACCCTTCAAACACTTGCGGAAACGGACCCATTCGAGTGCGGTTTATTAATTAACAAACGATATAAAACGGCAAGCCGTGCCGATCTGGAGGCCACAGCTTTGTCCTTGACTAATCATATCCCGGCTTCTTTAAAACATCACGATGCAGCTAAGCTCTTCGAGGAACACAAAACTCGGATTGTGCAAGCTAAGGGCGAAGACCTCAAAAGGCATGTGCTCCAATTAGAGGCGCTGAAGTGGAAAACGCGGATTGTCTGCACTTGCTGGCACGCAGGCGATGAATCGGAGTCGATGTGGAAACTTTATGCAGGGCAGTTAGGGGTAATGTTGCTGAGCACGGTGGGCGATTTGAAGAATTCGCTCAAAGGCCGTTATACCGCTTGGGCTGTATCTCCCGATCCTCAGAAGTATACCGTCGCACCTGTCAAATATATTAATTCCCGGAAAAAAATTCTCGAAGATTTCTATACAGAAAAACCATGGTTCTTGAAGAGATCATCGTTTTCCCATGAGAAAGAGATCCGCCTGGCGCATGAATTATCACCACTCGTTCCAAGCGGAATCGGGGCCTACATTGAAGTCAGCGCTGTGAAGTTGCTAAAAGGGATTGTTCTGTCTCCACTTGTGCCGGGCTGGGCGGCCGATTCTCTCAAGAATGCATTGGAGGTGATATTGGCAGCACGCAAGCTTTCGATTCCATTAACCGCTTCCCAACACTTGAACTACTCGGTCGAGCCGAGCACAATCTTGAGTTCCTTAAAAATGGAGCGATTAATCGAATCGATCAAAGGCCGTTCGCTTAAATCTACCGGGAATTGAAAACTCAAGCAATTTATGGCCTGCAAAGCAGCTTCCACACGCGCAGCGCTTCGGTGACGGACCAGCCTTGCGCATCGCAGCCGCGGGCTTGGTGCGGGGCGTCGCCGTCGATGATCTCGGGGAGGTGTCCTAAACAGCCGTGATCCAGGAGCCAGGCGGTGCTGCCCAGATACTCGCGGGCGGCCCGGAGCGCCGAGGGCGAATCGTTCCACGCCCGGGCCAGCGCTTCGCAGAAGGTGGGCAGCGTCCAAACCCACGCGGTACCGTTGTGATAGGCCGGTTTTCGGCGCGTATCTTCGTCGCCCGCGTACTGGCCCCAGTAAGGCTCGAGCGGATTGTTCAGGAGACGCCAGTCGGGCCCATGAATCTCCAGTGGCTGGCGCACCGGCAGCGGCGCGAGCGAGCGCAACGCCCCGGGCACCACGAGATGCCGCGCGGCCGCCGCAACGCATCGCTGGGCGCGATGGGCCGCCACCTGCCCGAACGCGATGGGAAACAGGCAATTGCTCCGGAGCGCGTCGTCCGGGGTGGCTTGCGCGGCGGGCTGGCCGGAAGCCGCGATCAAGTTGTCGGCGAACCACCCCTGCTCCTCCAGCCAGTAGAGCCGGTCGAGCGACGCTTGCGCGCGATCCGCCGCCGCCGCCCAATCCACTCCGCCGTCGAGTCCGGCCTGGGCAAGCTGGCGCAGGAGGCGAATCCAGAGCGCCTCGATATCGATCGGATACCCCTGCCGGGGCGTGCCCGCGGGATGGTTCGTATCCATCCAGGTGTAATGCTTCGGGCTCCAGACCAGCGCGGACTCGGGATCGGCGTGAATGCCGTTCGGCGTGCCGCGCCAATAATTCTCGCCGATATTCCGCAGCACATCGCCGACTGTCTTGCCCTTGTCGTCCACTGGCAATTTGTACAGCTCCGGCCCCACCAGCCCGGCGAATTCTTCGCACACCAAGCCGTACCACAACGGAGCATCGGACGTCTCGCGATTCGAAGTATCCTGTCCGTGAATCGTATTCGGCAGCGTGCCATCCCGTTCGAACCGGCCGAAGGTCACGAGCAAGTGCTGCACCTCGTCCGTCCAACCGCCCGCCAGCAGGCCGCGCGCGCAGATGAGCGAGTCGCGTCCCCAATCCAGAAACCACGGATAACCCGCGATCACCGTCTTGTACTGATCCCGCCGCACGACAAACGCGCGCGAGGCCAGCGCCAACTGCCGTCCGAAGGCGTCTTCCTCCGCGAATCCCGCAGGCTGAACGGAGGCCGCGTTCCTGGCCCAGCGGTCGATCTCGAAACTCTCGACGATCTCGGGAGGAGGATCGTTCGCGTCAGCAGAAAGCAGGATCGTCTCCGGCCGGTCCGGCGAGAGCGGCAGATCGAACCACCCCGGGCTGAACGCATCTCCCTGCGCGGTCTGCCCCCGGCTCCCTTCCACCGGATGCGCGAGGTTCGTGCTCCACTCCTTCGCCGGCTGCCACGTCCCGGCGCTCGCGCGCACCCGCAATTGCCGTTCCTCCGCCGGGCGGAAGACAAAGCCCGGCTGGCCGGGCAGGGGATGGCAGTTGGCCGAGAAATGATAGTCCGCCCCCCCGGCCTGACGCGTCTCCGTATGAAAATTGCGATCTTCGAGATCGAACCGAACCGTCAGCCGGACGCTCTCGGCGGCACTATCGAGCACCCGGAAGCGCATCGCCGCCGTGTTCCGCCCCTCCAGCAGATCCATCGTGAGTTCGATCCGCGTCGTCCGGCCGTCTCCGCAAATCGCCGCGAATTCCCACCGCGCCGGCGGGCCGGGCGAAAAGGCCTGGAGATTCGCCGCGTCGAGACTCGAAATGAATCGATTCGCGTTCGCCCACACGCGGACGCGCTTCACGAAGATATGCCGGTCCACCGGCACCGTGGGATGGAGGTTCGCCCCCAGCACGCAATCGTACTTCGACTTGACCTGCCCGAGATCCACGCACACCCGCGCCATGCCTCCGATCCCGTTGGTCAACAGCGCCAGCGGCCCGTCCAGCACGCCCCGCTTCGGATGCATCGGGCAGGCCAGCCGGCCCGCCACGCACGGCCTTTCCGCCAGCAGCAAGAACTCGCCGGTCATTTCCCGTTCCTCGCCGCCGTATCCTTCCAGCCGCAGACTCGCCGGCTGCTCGTGCCCGTTTTGGGCCAGCTCGGCGAACGCGAACGAAACCACCTGAAGCAAGCCGAACGGCACCGATTCCCGATGCCGCTGCACTCCACCGGCGGTGAATGTCGCCCGGAACGGATGCGGATGCTCCACCAGCACCCAATGGCCCGTCGGAACCGGCGTGATCCGCCGCCGATCCGCCGCCGCCCAGCGCACCACCGCCGCGTACCGCCCCTCGCGCGCGACGTGCCGAAGCCGTTCGAAAATCAGCTCGCAACCGATCTCGGGTTCCAGATACTCGAGCGCCCCCAGAAACCCCGCCGGATCCGCTTCCACAAATTCCGCCACCTCGCGCCAAGGAAGCCCACCGAACTGTTCCGGCTCCAGCACCTGCCCGAGCTGCTCGCACGCCCACGCGAACTGCGCGCGGCGCCGGCGATACTCGTCGCCGCCCAGGCCCGCCGCTTTCGGCCCAGCCGCCAGGCATCGGCATTCCCCCGGCCCCAGGGAGAATCGCACCTCGTCCGCATGCGTCTTGGGCAGACAGTTGCTCTCCGTCAGCAGATCCCACTCCGGCTGCCCCAGCTCCTCGTACGTCCGCTTTGGCAGCAGCAGCGAATGGCTCTCGGCCAGATCGAGATTGGCCAGCACCAGCAGCACATCCTTCCCCTCCGCCGACCGCCGCTCCAGAGCGAGCACCTGCGAATCGGCACCGCTCAACCGGCGCACCGCCGTCCCGTCCAAAAAGCATGGATGCTCCCGCAAAATCGCGTTCAGCCGCCCCAGTTCCGGCAGGAGATTGTCGGGATTGTTCCAGGCCAATCCGCGGCTCGAATGAACATTCACCCGCTCCGGCGCCAGCCACTCCACCCCGCAGGTAAACCCGAACGCGCCCTGTTGGCTCGTCAGCGCGCACAGCCGATTCCGCAGCAGCGACCACGCGCGCCCCTTCTCCGCGAGGCGCGGATTGTCGTGCGTCTCGCTGTAATGCACCAGCGTGCCAACCCGCTCGCTCTGTCCGTTGCAGTGGTCGAGATAACCGCTCACCTGCAGCGGCTCGAAATTCTGAAACAATTCCGAATAAGCCCACTGCATCCCTCCCCGGGTCAGCAGCTCCTCCGTCGCCGCCCACGCGCCGCCCAAGCCCTCCAGCAGAAACAGCGTATTCGGAAATTCCTGCCGCACCTTCGCGATGATATACCGCCACGCCGCGCTCGGCACCATATACCCCGCGTCGCACCGAAACCCATCCACTCCCCGCCGGCACCAGGTCAGCAACACTTCCGCCAAGTACTCCCACGAAAGCGGCATCCGGTGGTCCAGTTCCACCAGGTCCTCCCACGTCGTGCCCCACGCCCCCGGGCTCTCAAATACGCCGCCCTCATGCCGGAGAAACCACTCCGGATGCTGCTCCAGCAATATCGAGCCCCACCCCGTATGATTCAGCACGATGTCCAGCACCAGCCGCCCCTGCCGCTGATGGACCCCCGCGGCCAGTTCGCGGAACTGGTCGATCCCCGTCGTCCGCCGGTCGAATTCCACCAGCGCCGGATCGATCGCCGTCAAATCCTGCGTGGCATACGGGCTCCCGAACCGCCCGAACCGCGCGTAGGTCGTCGGCGTCGGCGTCACCGGCAGCACATGGAGAATGCGGCAGCCCAGCGTCTCGAAGATATGGGGCAATTCCCGCGCCAGATCGCGCAGCTTGCCCGAAGCCGGGATCACCGCGTAGCCCAGTTTGTCCAGCCGCGCCAGATGCGGATCGATCTCCGAGATCGTCGAGGCCGCGTGCCGCGTTTCGCCGAACATCCGCGTGAACGCGCAATAAATCGTATTCCCGCTCCGATACTCGTTGGGATGCGCCGAAATCCCGGCATTCGCGCCCCCCGGCCAGCTTTGCCGCCCCTGGCTGTCGATGGCATACGCCTTGGCCTGGAAAAAACCCGGTTCGGTGATCGCCAGATCCAGCCGCCAGCCCTCCTCCGTGCGGGTCATCGGAATATCCCGCCAGGCCAATCCCCGCGGCCGGGTGGTCTCCGCGCCGGCGATGGCCGGCAGCTTCCACCGCGCCAGCTCTTCCCGGTACTCCTGCACGATCTCCGCATGGAGCGCGCCCGCCCGGCCCACATTCGTCCGCACGAACGCCTGCGCCGCCGGCTGGTCCGTGCGCAACTCGATCCGAAAACTATCGCCCACGAAGCGAACCGCGTTCGCTCCGGCCGAGGGTGTCATTTCGACATTCATGAACCGCGCCTGCTCTCCGTCCGCCCCGCCCGCCCGCCCCCACGGGCGTTCCTCCCGGGCCGGGCCGGGCTGCTAAATCTGGAAGTCCGATCCCATCACGCGATCCCGCTTGTTCATCACCTTGATATTCACCGCTTCGTACACGACGATCGAATTGGGGGGCACGCTCTGCATCAAAAATACATTTGCTCCGATCGTCGAACCGGCACCAATCACCGTCTCTCCCCCGATGATCGTCGTCCCGGCATAAATCGTCACCCGGTCCTCGATCGTCGGGTGGCGCTTCGTCCCCCGCAGGGCCTGCCCCGAAGCCAGCGAACGAGCCACCAGCGACACGTTCTGATACATCTTCACATGGTTCCCGATCACGCACGACTCGCCGATCACCGTCCCCGTGCCGTGGTCGATGAAAAAATGCGTTCCGATCTGCGCGCCCGGATGGATGTCGATGCCCGTCCGCGCATGCGCCCATTCGGTCATGATCCGCGGGATCATCGGGACGCGCAGCCCATACAGCTCGTGCGCCAGGCGCTGCACCGCGATCGCTTCCACGAAAGGATACGCCACGATCACTTCATCCCGGCTCAACGCCGCCGGATCCCCGTTAAACGCGGCTTCCGTGTCCGTGGACAATAGCTCCCGAATCTTCGGCAGGAGGCCCAGGAAGGAGAGCGTCGTCTCGTGCGCCTCCCCCCGGGCCGTGGCGGGATCGCGCTTGGCGTAGAGGAAGCTCTTGTAAATCTCGTCCTCCAGCCGCCCGGCCACCGAATCCATCAAGTTCGAGATCTCCATCTTGATCTCCCACGAATGGATCGGCTGCTCCGTGAAAAATCCGGGAAAGAGCAGCCGCAGAAGATCTTCGGTGATCCGCGTGATCGCGCTTTTCGAAGGCAGATTCGTTTCGTCGAGCCGGTTGATCCCACCTACGCGCGCGTAGGAGGCGATCAATTCCTGCGTCAACTCCGTCACCGTCGCTTTCACCTCGCCGACTATGGCCGCACCCAGCCCCGCTGGCAAGAAGCCTGCCCGCGCCTCCCTGGCCCCGTCTTGGCTCGCACTCGACGACGGTCAAGCAAGCGGCCGGATTCGTCGAAACGAACCGGCCGCTCCACCATCCATTCTTTACAGTGGCTCTCGGTGAACCGAAAGCCACGCCGTGATCCGGCCACCGACCGCAATTAAGCGCGGCGGAACCCGCGGCATGCCCCCAGCGCCCCAGCCGAAAGCAGCAGCAGCGCCAGCGAACCTCCCGCGTCGGGAACCGGGTAGTACTCGACCTCGACATCCGTCACGAACCGGGTGGTAGTTCCCGGAAACAGCTCGCCCGTCGCAAACGCAAGTACGGTAGGCTCGTTGATATCGGTCGGAAGATGGTCCACCACGAGAAAGTCCAGACCGAACGGAACCCCTCCCAGGACCAACAGCTCGGGAAAATCATCGAAATCGACGTCGTCGAACTCCGTGAAGTTTTGGCCGAAGATCGTGAAGGTCAGCGTCAGGCCCGTGGTTGGGTCGAATAGCCCATCCCCGGCCCCATCCAGCAATGTTTCATCGAAACTGAAACTGCCGGTGCCGACGGTTCCGGCCAGCGGTCCATTGACGACTGTTCCTTCGAAGGAATAGTCGACGGCTTGGGTTGAAATCGCACCGGCCATCAGCGCAGCGGCTGTCACGGCCCGGGCGAGCCTCGTTGAAGTTAGGGATTTAAACATACCGAAGCACGACACAGCAAGCCCTGTGCCTTGATTCCAGCCGAATCACCATGATTTACAAGCAATTTACTATCAATACCTTACACACTTGCACTCTCGCATCATGACAAACCTTGGCCGCGCTATAGCCAAAAATGTGTAAAAATCATTTACACTTTGCGCCGGAAACGAGGTTCCGACAGCGCGCCCCGACAGCAGCATGCGCTGGAAAACCTCCCAGTACTGTTCGTTCGCACCGAGCAGACGGACACATGGTTGATCGAGCCAGCTCTGAACGGGTTCGATCGCTCTGCCAAGCGTCAGCGGCGTTGAAGCAATAGCGCATTCGCGCCGGTCCTAATAAAACCAACCGATAGCGACCAGCAGAGCCCAAAGTGCTCTAGTTCGGCGCGAAGAAGTCGTGGACGACGTTGCGGAAGTCCTGCACCGAAAATGGCTTCGAGAGGCAGGCTTTGCGGTGCATGCGGAGGAAGGCCTGGAACTGGTCGCCGACGACATCGCCGGTCATGAAAATAACCCGGTCGGCACTGGACGGCGAAACGGCGGTGAGCTGCTCGTAGAGCTGCGGGCCGCTCAGACCCGGCATCTTCCAGTCGCAGACGAGCAATTCGTAGTCGCGCTCCCGGACGCGGTGGATGGCGGCATCGCCATCCTGCGCGGCGTGGACCTCATATCCATCCCGCTGGAGAATCTGGGTGACCAGCTCGAGAATCCACTCTTCGTCGTCGATCACGAGCACGCGGCGCCCTTCGCCTTCGGTCGTGCAGGCGGCGGCCGGCGCATGTTCCGTGGCACGCGGCGTGCGCCCGGACGTGGCCACGGGGATTTCGACGATAAAGCGGGCTCCGAGTCCCGGCGGGCTCTCCGCCGAGATGGAACCGCCGTGTTCCTTGATGATGCCGTAGCAAAGGCTCAGCCCGAGTCCGGTGCCCTTGCCGACGGGCTTGGTGGTAAAGAAGGGATCGAAGATCTTCGACAAGTTCTCCTTCGGAATGCCGGGTCCATTATCCAGAAACTCGATCCGGACATTTCCTCCCGCCGCCGTGCTGGCGATGCGAATGATGCCGCCGGAGGAATCGGCTTCGAGGGCCTGCCGGGAGTTGTTCACGATGTTCAGGAACACCTGCTGGAGTTGATGCGTGTCGCCCATCACTTCGGGCAACTTCGGATCGAGCGCCTGCTCGACGCGGATATTGCTCGTGCGCAATTCGTAGGCGAGCAACTCAAGCACTGTTTGCACGACCTCATTCAGATTCAGCCGCTTGCGTTCGGGCGGGTGCTGCCGGGCGAAGCTGAGCAGGCCCTGCACGATCTTGTGGCAGCGCTGGCTGCTCTTGACGATGTAATTGACGAAGCTCTGGTACTTGGCCTCGAACTGCGCCTGTTTGAGCAACTCGGCGAAGCCGATCAGGCTGGTGAGGGGGTTGTTCAGTTCGTGCGCCACGCCCGCCACGAATTCGCCCACCGCCGACAGCTTTTCGCTCTGCACAAGTTGTGCCTGGGTGCTGCGCAGCGTTTCCAGAGTCTTTTGCAATTCCTCGCGCGACGCTTGCAGATTGCGCGTCATGTGGTTGAAGGCATGGGCTAGTTGCGAGATTTCGTCCGAGGTATTCACGCGGACACGCTGCGTGAAGTCGCCGTGCCCGACGGCCTCCACCATTTCTTGAAGCTGATGGAGCGGCCGGGTAATGCGACCGATAATCAGTGAAATCACCAGCGCGCTGACCAACAGGCCGAACAGGCTGCAGATCCACACCCAGCGCTGGGTCTGCTGCATGCTTTGAAGCTGTTCCTCGTACGACGAGAGCACGACATACGACGCCACATCAGGACGAATTCCGGGAAACGCGAGCGAGCGTCCCAGGTAATGGGCATCCTGCACTTCCACTTCCTGCGGCGACAAACCCCGGCCCGCCGTGGCGGCGAGCGGCGCCAGCGCGGTGCGCCAATTGCCGCCGCCCAATGTGGTCCCCGCGAGGCGGCCGCGGGCAAAGATCGCAATCTCGTCCTGCGTCAGCGCGGTCAGTTCCTTCAGGGCGGCTTCGCGAATCGGCACGGCGATCGCCAGCGCGCCGGCAAAGGAATCTCCGACCACCAGCGGCACCGAGACGAGGTGATGGACATGCTGGCCGAAGACGGCGAACCGCACATCCGATTGGCCTCGTCGCGCCACTTGCAGGCCATCGGCGGCGCCGGCCGCGAAGGTATCGAGGCTCACGGCCATCCGATGGCGCGCTCCGGCCACCGGAGTGCCGTCCGGCCGGACGAAGAAGATCAGCTCCGCCTCGCCGCTGAGTTCTTCGAGCCGCTCTTCGAGTTGATCCGTCAAGGCGCGGGGATCGGTTCCCGTGGCCACGCTCCGAAAGCGGGGGTCGTTGAGGAGGGCACGCGTGCGCGCCAGCCAGCTCCGGCCCCGCAGTTCGAGCGAATGCCGGAAGACGGCATCGGCGATGGCGAGCTTCTGGCTCGAATCGCGGCGCAATTGATCCTGATGGGCCTGGCGGACAATCCAGACGGTGATCGCCGAGACCATCGTCAAAAGGAGGATGACCGGAACGAGGACCTTCCTCCGGAAGCTGAGCGGAAATGAGGGCAAACGTAATCGCATCGTTCCTGTAGCCGTGTTCATGGCGGCGCAAGCCGCCCGAGGATAATCGGTTCGCCGCGCGCCGGGCTTAAGGCCGGGATAGGCTGGCGAGCGAAACAGCGCGAGGCGGTGTTTCCTTGCTTCTGGCGCGCAGAAGGCAACGATGCTTCCCATACGCCATGAAACCGACATTTCTTCGATTGCTCTCGGCCGCCTTGCTCGCGGCGGCCGGCCTGGCCGGTTGCTCAACCACGCCATCGGGGACATCGGGGCTCGAACGGGTGCGCGTTTCGGATGATCGGAGCGGTTTTGTCCTCGCTCCATCGGGGCGCCCTTTCCGGCCGTGGGGCGTGAACTACGGGAATGCCGGGAGGCTGATGGAGGATTTTTGGGAGCGGGAGTGGGCGACGATCGAGGGGGATTTCCGCGAAATCGCGGCTCTTGGCGGAAATGTTGTCCGGGTCCATCTTCAATTCGGGAAGTTCATGGAGGGACCGAACGCGCCGAACCGGCGATCGCTCGACCTCCTGGCGCGGATGCTGGCGCTGGGGCGCCGCACCGGGGTTTATCTGGATGTGACGGGTTTGGCCAGTTATCGCCCGGCGGATCGCCCGGCTTGGTACGATGCGCTCGATGATGAGGCGCGCTGGCAGGCGCAGGCGGTCTTTTGGAGGGCGGTCGCGAAGACGTGTGCGGGAAACCCGGCGCTATTCTGCTACGACCTGATGAACGAGCCGATCTCGCCGGCCGGGGATTCGGGCAAGTGGTACTCCGGGAACTTGCTGGGGGAGTATGATTTCGTGCAATTCATCGCGCGGACGAATGGGGGCCGCACGCGGGGAGCGATCGCCACGGCCTGGATCGACACCATGACCCAGGCGATCCGGGCCGAGGACCCGCACGGGTTGATCACGGTTGGGGGATTGCCCTGGGTGACGGGGTGGAAGCATCTCTCGGGGTTCGTGCCGGCGGAGATCGCGGCGCACCTTGATTTCATCAGCGTCCATATCTATCCGAAGACGAAGGATCCCGCGGAAGCGGCCCGTGCGCTCGGCGAATCCGCGGTGGGCAAGCCGGTGGTCATCGAGGAAACGTTTCCCCTCGAATGCAGCGTGGCCGAGCTCGAAGCATTCCTGCGTTCCTCGCAGGGCATCGCCTGCGGCTGGGTCTGGCACTACGACGGCATCACCCTCGGCGAGTACGACGCGCTGGAGCAGCAGAAAAAGCTCACCATGCCGCAGGCGATCTGGCGCGCGGCGCTGCAATCGTTCGTCCGGCTCGGGCCGGAGTTCAAAGCGACTCCCTGATCGAAACCCGCCTTAGAGAGCCTGTCGGAAAAATTGCGCCGGGGCTGGCGGCGGATCTTTTGGCTGGGGCCTTCGTTGGCCCGACCGTGACAGCCCGCTGCGGGGATGCGCCGGTCGGGCCGCCTCGGCCGCAGCCAAAATCCCTCGCCGCCACCCCCGCCGGAATTTTCAGACAGGCTCTTAGTTTCCGCCGATGCAGACGAGGTGATTGTCGCCCCGGAGGAAGAGGCGGCCGGCGGCGGGAACGGGGGAGGCAATGATCCGCTCGCCCATCGGGTTCTCGCTGAGCAGCTCGAACTTCTCTTCGACGCGGGCGGCGAACACCGTGCCGTCTTCGCGGGCGGCGTAGAGGATGCCATTGGCGATGGTGGGCGAGGCGTAGTAGGGGGCGCGGTGTTCCGGAAAGGCTCCGCTCCAGAGGGTCCGGCCCGTTTCGGGGTCGAGACAGACCACTTCGCCGCGATGGCGCAGCAAGTAGACGCGGCCCTTGTAGGCCGCCGGGGTTGCGACAAATACGCCGAGATCGTTCCGCTGCCAGGCGCGATGCGTGGTGGTGACATCCCCCTGCCCGCCCAAGCGAATACCGTGAACGCGCGCCTGGTTCGGGCGGTCATCGCGGCCGACCGGGATGACCGCCATGTTCCCGACGATGACCGGGGTGGCGATGGCGGGCCAGTAGCCGGTGCCGTCGGGGTTGAAGGCGCCGCAGGACCAAAGCACCTTGCCGGTCTCGGCCGAATGAGCGGTAAGGTGGTCGGCCCCCCAAACGAGGAGCGCCTTCTGCCCCCCCTGCTCGAAGAGCAGCGGGGTGCTGTAGCCGTTGTCATTTTCCGCCGGCACCTGGTAATTGCGCGCTTCCTTCCAGCGCAGCTCGCCGGTCTTCTTGTCGAAGGCGGCCAGCCACGATTCGCCGCCGTGCATCCGGGCCATGATGACATTGCGATCGGTCAGCATCGGCGAGGTGCCTTGATCCCAGAACAGTTGATCCTGCCCGAAGCGCTCGACCAGGTTGCTCTTCCAAACCACCGCGCCGTTCAGATCGAGGGCAGCAAAGTGGCCGCTCTTGAAATAGACGAACAAGTGCTGGCCATCGGTGACGGGCGAGGCGTTGCAGCTCGAGGCGAGGGAGCGATGCTTCGGCGGCGCTTCGGGACCGAGCCTGGTCTGCCAGAGGCGTTGGCCGTTGAGATCGAACGCGATGACCGAATCCTCGCCGCTGTCCGGCGACGTGATAAAGACCTGCCCCTGCCAGACCAACGGGACGGAAGTTCCCTTGCCGGGCAAGGCTACTTTCCAGACCGGCTTCGCGGCGTCCCATTTCGAGGGATACCGGCCCGTCTCGATGCTGCCGGTCCCGCGAGGCCCGCGCCAGCTCGGCCAAGCGCTCGCGGAGTCCGCCAAGCAGGAAAGCAGTCCAAGGCTGGCGGCGAGGCCGGAGGCGGTCCATCGGATTCGAGAGGAGGGTCGCAGGGCTGGCAATCGCATAGGCATGATCCAAGTTTAGCGCGGTCGACACCGGGCGCAAAGCGGAAATCCCGGCGCACGCGACGAGCGAGGGCGCATCTCGGCACTGCCCCCGAGCGACTTTGGCAAATGGTTGGTAGTTCCGCATTTATGCGGTTTAGCGCGAGAAACTCCCGGACCGCCTGAAGGCGGAACTCCGAACGGGGGCAGTATCCAGATGCGCCCGGCGCACGCGAACGTGCGCCGGGCAGGGCTGGGTTTCAGGTTTGAGACGCCGAGGCCGCAGGTGGAGGGAGGGCCGCCGGCGCGGACTCGGCCACAGGGCGGCCAGAGATGGGGAGGATGTTGAGATCGACCTTGTGGTGGCGAGTCGAGGTGGCGGATTGGAGGCGGGCGTGATCCAAGCGGGCGTGTTGCAAGCCGAGGGCCTGGCGGCGAAAGTCGAGGTTGAGGATTTTGGCGATGGCATCGACGAGTTTGGGGAAGGCGGGGGAGTTGGGCTCGATCTGGGAGAGGTCGAGGGCCGCCTTGTGCAGGAGGGTGATGATGATGGTTTGGGAGCGCTGAAGGGCGGCGGGGTCGACCCCTTCGGTTTCTTCGATCTGGGCGTTCCATTCCTGAAAGGTTTCGCTCAATCGACCGGCGCGGAGCTGGGCCCGGAGGCGGACGAGGGTATTGCGGCAGACGGGGCGGCCGAAGCCTCCCGGGGCAGGCAGCCCACAGCCGCGGACAATCTGGGCGATCGTGGCGTCACCGGCGAGCCAGTTGAGGAGCTGGGAGCGTTGTTCGGCGGTGAGTTGATCGAGATACCGGCGGCTTTCGGCGCGCTGGGTGACGGCGGGAGAAGCGGCAGCGGCAGCGGAGTGTGTCACTGAAACGGGTTGAGGAGGGTTCATAGGATAGCAAGTGATTGAGGGTGAACGGTTTAGGATTGGATTTGAGCTGATTTTTCGTGTGTCAAACGCGTGTTAAAGCGTGTCATTCTCGTGTTATTTCGTGTCATTCTTGTGTCAAAACGTGTTATTCTCGTGTCATTATGCGTTAAAGAGCGTGTCACAGACGTGTCAGTGTGTGTCAAGGAATGGCAGGCGATGCGGGTGGGCGAATCGAGGAAAGGATGATGGAGACGCGCGGCGAGGAGGCAAGCACCCAACGGGAGGCGTACGCCAGCGAGAAGGCTCACACGAAAGTCTACATTCAAGTTCATGCAATCAAGGTATGAATCAATTCTTGAATTGCAAATTATATCTAATAAAACATGTAGACTTTTCGATGTAAGTCACGGAAAATCAAGGAGATAAAATTATTGAGGGAGGGCCAGATGGGCAGAGAGGTTTGGCGTGTTGGAGGGCGACGGCAGGTGGAGTGGAAGTTCAGGCACCGGCTTTTGTCGTTCGCGCCGGGACGACTTGACGGGTTTGGAAGAGTAAGAGTGGCGGGGCCGGTTACGGTTCGGAATGATAGCTCCGGCGGGGCTGAAATGCCCCCACCGCCACCAATCTCTCCTCAAGGGGCCCGGCTATTTGGCGAGGTCGCTGACGACTGCGTTCCACACCAATGGGCCACAGCAGCGGCGGCGGAATCCACAGGCGGCACGCCCAGCACGATGGTGCTGTGAAATCGCCCATCGCGAATGCTGCCCCAGGCATACGCCCGTGTAATGTCGAGACGGTCCAACCGGAAAACCTCGACATCGCTCTGCCAGACGTCTTCGTGGGGGTGCATCATCGACACCGGGACGGTGCGAAGGTGCTCCGCGCGACATCCATGACGGGCCTTTATTTCGGCGGCAAGCAATTCGATATGTCGATACATCTTGCTCGTGGGTGGCAAGGCTGAGGCAAATGCAGAAAAGAAGCAAGACTGCATTGGGAGGGTGCGCGGATCAGTCCAGCAGAAAGAAAAGGCCCCCGGCTGAGGTTCGGGGGCCTGTCAGAACATGAGGGAAGACGCTTTACCAAAAAGCCGCCTGCTCACTCACTCACTCAGAATGGCAAGAAGCGGGCCGATGTGCCGCCACGGCGCCTCCGCTCCCCGCGACCCTCTCCGTGCCAAATCCCGTCAAGCCGCCTTTGTTGCTGTCTGCTCAAACGGAATGAGTTGATAAATGAAACCAGCCAATCGCTACGTGGAGATGAAATTGAACATTTTACCCAGCCATCTGCCCGGCCGCGCTAAGCGATGGCTTCAAGGAAGCGGTCGTAATCCACTTTCGGCATTCCTAGTGCAAGCATTCTATCGAGTATTTTTCGATACTTCGCTTTCAGCTCCGCATCAGCGGTACTGCTGAGAGCGGGCGTCGGGTGCCGAAAGTGCAGGTGAAACCAGCCGAAATCATTACCGTGGTTCGCCCACTCGCGGCTTATGCTTTTTGGGGCTTTCGTGCCTTCCTTTAATCGATGCCAGGCATCGTCAAGCTCAGCCATGCGCGCCACTAGTTCCTCCACGGTTTTAAAGGTTGGCAGTTCCTCCGCAATAAACTGATTAAGGGTAAGCAGCATGGCCTCAATTTACCGATTACCGGCTCGGCGACAAGGTCAATTAGGTGAGCGCGTGTGGATGCCGATGCCATGCTAACAGGCCAAATACACACCTCTCCTTCTTTCGGCGAGCGGGCCGGTGCTTAGATCAAGCGGTCATGCGCTCACTTGGAACATTCAGAAAACCTTTCTCAACATGGTCCACACCACGACTAACGGTACCAGGGCCAGAGAACCCGCCAGGAACGCGCCTGCCCAATAAAGACCTCCAAAGAGCAGGATTTCCGCCATTCCAGTGGCCGTCACTTGATCCTTTTCGGATTTATTCCGGTCCATGAAACAGAGGATGATTACTCCCAAGACCAAAGCGAACAACACCAGCCGGGGATACGCAGCCGCCACCTGAAGAAAAGATGCATCTTCATCCATTACGACAGGAGATCAATCTTCCCAGCAACTGTCAATCGGCACCGATTGATGGACGCCTGCTCCAACCCATTCTGGGTTGCGGAGGTTTGAGCACATCAACCCAAGGTAGGCCTGCGGACGGGCCAACCCTTGGGCTGAAACATGGAACTCCTTCGGAGTTCAGGCGGCGGCTAAGTTTCTGCCGCCGAATCAGTCCATCGATTCGTTAGTTCCGGGTGGGACTGTAAAAACTTCAACGTATTTTGAATTTTTTGCAGGACTTGTGTATGATCGGCGGGTTTGCCGTTGGCCTGGAAGCGGCCTCGGACGAAATCGGGTAAGTCACGTCCGGGTGGTGGAGCAAATGTGAGAAACTTCTGATGCGACCTGCGCGTTAACAGATGCTCTCGCCAGTCGAGGGCATGACGACTCTGAAGTTCACCCACTTCCCTTGGAGGGACCGCATAATCAACCAGCCAACCTCCGTATTCATGATACTTTTGGATGACTAATGCGGCTTCGCTCGTAAAGGCACATCCGCTCCAGATTTGTTTAGACTCGAGATCGTGCGCTCTGGATATGCACGGCCCAACGATGAGTTTTTCTTCAGAATTCAAGTAATATTCGCCGATATCAATCCCTCCGCGCAAAGGCCAGCCTGCCCAAAACATTTCTGTGAAGAACCAAGTCGTCGTGTATAGAAACGCGAGAAGACGTCCGTAATGGCCCGGGGATTTACTGCCGGGTTGGTATTCGGGTAACTCGATCGCGATTAGGATTGAATCGGAAAAAGTTACCATCTCGCAATGGCGTCCAAAGTGCAATCGAGCCGATTGGACCTGCCGACTAGCCTCGGCACGGCTGTCGCGAACAGCCTGCACCAAGGCGGAGATCGAGGAGTTTTGCATGGCTTTCGAGAAACCCAAAATATCGAAGAACGCCACGATTCCGTACTTCGGAACAATCTTGCCTTGTTCGGTTTCGACAGTGGAAACCAACACCTCGGCCCCGTCCGAGAGAGCGTGCCCGGGAGGTAAAGTTATGTTGCCTCCCCTCATTCGGCTTTTGAATGTCATGCTAATGTTAGTTTCGCTCAAAGTAGTTAGAATTCAATGGCCGAAGAGGAAAAGGTCGACAGCCGCAATGGGGGAGCAGGTCTTATTCAGGGCACTGGTCACAACGAAGGTCAAACCAATCGAATGTCTGGTTCAGCCGACGGAGGGAAGCGAGACTGTGTTTGTTGGGACAGGCGACCGAAGGGCCGAGATGCTCATCGTTGTTCGAGGCGGACGGCTTCGAGCTGGAGCTGGGTGAGGTAGGGATCGATGCGGGCGAGGAGGTAGTAGGCCCAGCGGTCGCGCCAGCGGAGCCAGAAGTTGCGGGCGCGGCGCCAGGAGGCGGCCTCGATGCGGACGGAATGGCTGAGGAGCGTCTCGAAGAACTGGCGGTATTCGCGAGCGAGTTCGGGGCGCTCGATGCGGACGAGGAGTTCGTAGTTCAGGAGGAGGCTGCGTTTGTCCAGGTTGGCGGAGCCGACGTAGCAGCGGTCGTCCATGAGGTAGAACTTGGCGTGCAGAATCTGGGGCTGATATTCGTAAATCTCGAGGCCGGCGGAGAGCATGGTGCGGTAGAGATGGCAGGCGGCGCGGCGGGCAAGGGCGACATCCGTCTGACCGGCGAGGATGAGGCGGACGCGGCGGCCGGAGCGGGCGGCGCGGCGCAGTTGGCGGAGCAGGCTGGCGGTGGGCAGGAAGTAGGCGGAAACGAGATCGATGGTGCGGGCTTGCTCGACGTCCGCCAGCAGGGACCGCAACATCGGGCGGGGCCCGAGGCCGGGCGCACCGGTGAGGAGGCGGCCGCCCGAAGTTTCGATCGCGCGCGCGACCTGGGATCTCCGAAGCCGGGCGAGGAGGCGGTGGCGATGCTCGGCCTGTCCGAACATGGCATCGAAGGAGGCGGCCAATTCCCGGGCCAAGGCGCCGGTGACCGACAATCCCACGTCGCACCAGCCTTTGGCGATGCCATCCCCTTGATATTCGGGGGCGATATTGAAGCCGCCGACGAAGGCGAGCGTTTCATCGATGACGAGGAGTTTCCGATGATCTCGGAAACTGAGCCGCTTGAGCTGGAGCGGATTGAACCAGCGAAATTCGCCGCCCGCTTCGCGGAGGGGATTCCAGAAGGCATCGGGAAGACCGACCGAACCGAGGGCATCCACCATGACCTGGACGCGCACGCCGCGCGCGCTGGCCTGGACGAGGGCATCGCGGAAGGTTTCGCCGATCGG
The DNA here is from genome assembly GCA_964478815.1 of uncultured Verrucomicrobiota bacterium. GTDB lineage: Bacteria > Verrucomicrobiota > Verrucomicrobiia > Limisphaerales > SXQI01 > DASVNK01. The sequence goes on along the minus strand of CAYZKY010000049.1, from coordinate 16,005 downwards.
GGAGGCGGTGTAGATGTACATTTCGAGACGAACGGTGCGGGCAGCGGAGCGGATGGCCTGGAGCATCGCCTCGAAGGCGGCATCCACCTGCACGAGGCATTGGCAGGCATCGCTCATGATCCGCGGCTCCTGCTGAAACGGGAAGCCAGGCGCTCGAGGTGCCTGGGCTCGACAAAGGTGACGTAGGCGGAGGTGACGATGAAGCCGAAGAGGGGGATGTTCATCGAGTAATCGATGGCGAGGTGAAGGAGGAGGCCGGCGAGGAGCACGGGATAACGAAGTTCCTTGATCCAGATGAGGGCGCCCATCGCGAACTCGATCAGCAGGGTGGCCCAACTGCCGAGGCGGATGGTCCACATGTGCTCGAACACGTACGGCACCGGAAAGCGCCAGAATTCCTGGAGGCGCGAGGTGTAGTAGAGCGCGGAGCCGTTGAGCCACAGGCCGCCCATCATCTTCCAGGACCAGGCGTAGAGATAGAGAAAGGAGATCTGCAACTGGATGAGGCGCATGGCCCACGGGGCCACCTCGGCGGGCGGCCCGGCCTCCCGGCCAAGGCGCAGGCGGAGCCAGCGATCGACGGACCAGGCGCGGCCGGCCGGCGCAAAGATCATGAGAAAAGCGGAGACGCGGAGCCAGGTATCGCCGCTATTCAGGACGACGGGGTTGCGATGATGGAGCGTGACGAGCGTGGCCCAGAGGACGATGGCGCTGACGCGCGTGCCGAGGCCCAACGCGAGGGTGGCGGCGCTGAGGCAGGTCGCGCCGTAGATCAGCCAGACGGTGCTGTCGCTATGCGAGAGGAAATCGAAGAGGTTGAGACCGCGGCCGCCCGAGAGGGTCTTGGCGAGATCGGCCGGGAGGGTGCCGGCCTGGCTGAACCAGACCATGACATCGGGCAGGATCAACAACTGGTTGGCCAGCGCCGCCAGGCCGAACAGGATGCGAAAGGCCGCGATCGGCAACGGGGATTGCGGGGTGTGGAAGAACCGGTTCCACGCCGCGGCGATCTGCGCCAGGGTGATCACGGGAGTTCCCCCGGTCTGGGGTAGTAGGTGTGGAAGCGATAGCTTTGGGTAAGCGGAAACCCATCCGGCATGGGTTGGTAATCGCGCCAGGGGCCCGCGCCTTTGGCGGAGTTGGTCTGTCCCGGGGGTGGAAGCGGCGCGGGGATGGAATCCCACTCGCGCACGAGGACAACGCGCTTGGGGGGAGCGCCGTTTTGGAAGGATTGGCGGGCAATGAACTTGGCGGTATCGCGCCAGACGGCGTGGTAGGCATCCTGGCGGACGCGTTCGCGCCATTTCCGATAGCGTTCCTTCTGGAAGCGTTCCGTGAGGCTGAGCTTTTCCATGCGGGGGAATTCCCAGAGGTTGGTCTGGCCGTCGGCGAGGACGACCTCCCCGTAGAGATGGAAATTCACGATGAGCGGGTCGGGCGAAAACATGTCCCAGCTATGCCAGATGCCGGTGAAGACGACGTATTCCTGGAGCCAGCCGACGAGGCCGTCGCGAAAGCGCGAACTCGGCAGACCCCAGCCAATGATCACGAACAACTGCAACGCGATAAACGCGTTCAGCGCGACGCGTTGGCAACGAGCAATCGTCCTGGCGGCGGGCATTGACGGGGAGCGTTATACCCGAAAGAGGCTCCCGCCGCCACCCCGGTGTGCGGCGGTCCAGCCTGGTGCGAGAGGGCGGGAGGTGCTGGCTGTGATCGGAAGGGGCGGTCCGAAGGGGGCGTAGTGGTCGGACGGACGCGGGCGGCGGGCGAGACGCCCGCCGCGACAGCCGAGACGGCCGTCACTACCCGGAACAAACTTGGGGGAATTGACTCGAAGGATGGGCGCACGCAGGATTCGCGGAGTCATCGCCGGCCGGATGGTTGGCGATGAGCGGTGCTGAATCATGAGAATTTTCCAGCGGCTTGCCGCATGCTTGTCGTTGATGGCCTTGTTTGGTTCGAACTTGGCATCGGCGGCGGAATCCGTCTCGGACTCCGAACTTGCCAAGACGGTTCGCCGGCTGCACGCCCGGTCGATCCTGGTCGACGGGCACAACGATATCACGGGCATGATGGCAGACGCGGGGTACGACTTGGCCGAACCATCGGCGGGGTTGTTCCACACCGATCTCGACCGGCTCGAACGCGGCGGGGTGACGGCGCAGTTCTTCTCGATCTACATCGATGCCGCGAAGTACGCGACGAACGGCGCGGCGGCGCGGGCGATGACGTTGATCGATGCGATCCATCGCGCGGTGGAGACGCATCCGAAGCGGCTCGCGCTGGCGACCAGCGTGGCGGACATCCGACGGGCGAAGCGGAAGGGACAGGTGGCGGCGCTGTTGGGCATCGAAGGCGGTTATGCCATCGAGAGTTCGCTTGAATTGTTGCGCGGTTTCCATCGCCTGGGCGTGCGCTACATGACGCTCACGCACTCGCGGCCGACGGGTTGGGCGGGTTCTTCCGCGAAGGGGCCGGGGCTGCCGTTGACCGAGTTTGGACGCGAGGTGGTGCGGGAAATGAACCGGCTGGGGATGCTGGTGGATGTCTCGCATGTTTCGGACGCCACGATGGCCGACGTGCTGGACGTGGCGCGCGCGCCGGTGATCGCGTCGCACTCCTCGGCGCGGGCGCTGTGCGATTCGCCGCGCAATATTCCGGACGATTTGCTGCGCCGGATGGCCGCCAACCGCGGCGTGGTGATGGTCAATTTCTACAACGCCTTCCTGGACACGAACTACGCGAACGCCGTCAAGCCGATGTATCCGAAGATGGATGCGATCTGGGAGAAACACGGCAAAGACTTCCGCACGGCGCGGCGCGAGGAGGCGACGCTCGCGGCCACGCTGCCGACGGTGCCGCTCGCGCGCGTGGCGGACCACATCGATCATATCGTGCGCGTGGCGGGGATCGACCATGTGGGGCTTGGCTCGGACTACGATGGGGTAGAATCGGTGCCGCAGGGGTTGGAGGATGTGTCCTGTTTTCCGAATTTGACGGCTGAATTGCTGCGGCGCGGCTATGCCGAACGCGACGTGCGAAAGATTCTGGGCGAGAACTTTCTGAGGGCGTTCGCCGAAGCGGAGCGTTACGCCGCGGCCGCGCGGGATTGAGCCGAGCGAGCCTTGGGTGGAATGAGTTTGGCGCTGGATGAACCGGCTGGTGCGCGCAGCCAAACAACGATGAAGCACGTTCAGATAATCGATTCGCATACAGGCGGGGAGCCAACGCGCGTGGTGTGCGAGGGCGGCCCCGATCTCGGCCAAGGCACCGTGGCGGAGCAGATGGCGGTATTTCGCCGTGAGCATGATCTCTTCCGCAGCGCGGTGGTGAACGAGCCCCGCGGTTCGGACGTGCTGGTGGGTGCGCTGTTGGTGAAGCCGTCCGAGTCGTCCTGCCTGGCAGGAGTCATCTTCTTTAATAACGTCGGCTTTCTCGGGATGTGCGGGCACGGGATGATCGGCGTGGTGCGCACGCTGGCTCACCTTGGCCGCATCGCGCCGGGCGTGCATCGGCTCGAAACGCCGGTGGGAACGGTCTCCGCGACGCTGCACGAGGATGGTTCGGTCTCGATTAAAAACGTGCCCAGCTATCGGAAGGCGAAGGATGCCACGGTGGAGGTGCCTGGAATTGGCAGGATTTGCGGGGATGTCGCTTGGGGCGGAAACTGGTTTTTTCTCGTGCAGCGGCACGCGTGGACGCTGGACTTGGCGAACGTGGAGATATTGACCGACGCGACATGGCGGATTCGACAGGCGGTGAATGCCCAAGGGTTCCCGGAGGTGGACCATGTCGAACTGTTCGGGCCGCCGCAAACGCCTGAGGCCGATGCGCGCAATTTCGTGCTCTGCCCCGGGAAAGCGTATGATCGCTCGCCCTGCGGCACGGGCACGAGCGCGAAGCTGGCATGCCTCTACGAGGACGGAAAGCTCAAGCCCGGCGCGATCTGGCGGCAGGAAGGAATCACCGGGAGCATTTTCGAAGGATCGGTGGAGCTTACGGCCGAGGGCATCGTGCCGACGATTCGCGGGCGGGCTTTCGTGAACGCCGAAGCCACGCTGATCCTCGACCCGGCGGATCCTTGCTGTTGGGGCATTCGCACCCGGCCGGCGTGATCGGCCAGGCCGCAGTCCCGGCAACTCTCTAGGGCGCGCAGGATTCGGTCACGACGTTGACCATCCAATCCACTCCGAAGCGATCCTTCAGCATGCCGAAGCGCGGGGACCAAAACGTCTTGCCGAGCGGCATGGTGATTTGGCCGCCCTCGGCGAGTGCGTTGAAGGCGCGATCCGCTTCCGCTTCCGTAGCGACAGCGATGGCGAGGGAAAAGCCGCCGAACTTGGCGCCTGGTTCGCAGCCATCGGACGCCATGACGACCGTCTCGCCGATCCGAAAAGAAGAATGCATGACCTTCTCTTCGAAACCCGGCGGCAGCATTCCCGGCGGCGTCGGCTCCGGGCTATCCTTGAACTTCATGACCGCCTCGATGTGCGCCCCGAGGGCGTCGCGATAGAACGAGAGGGCCTCCTCGCACCGACCGCCGAAAAGGAGATAAGCTTGGACAACAGGCGTTTTCATCGTGAACTCCGCGAAGAAGCTGCCACGCGGGCCTGCGGCTTTCCAAGCGAAAAACGATCAGATGATGCGGCCATCACGCTCGTTGCTGAGCCAATTCACCGCGCTCGTCACTCACCCTGGCCCGACGCGGTCTTCCGCCAGGATTTCGTCGGTGGTCCGGCCCGAACGGCCCGTCGCGGTGTCTTCGCGAAGCTGGCGCAGCGACTCCAGCCATTGGCGGCGGTCGGCCGGGACACTCGCGGAGACCATGGCGGTCAATTTCGCGACCGGCTGTCCGGCCTGCGTAATCACGATTTCCTCGCCACCAAGGGCGAGTCCGATAAACCGCACCAAATCGCTCTGCGTCTGTTCCACCGAGGCGGTCATGCCCAGAACGTGCCTGAATCGCGCGAGCAATTCAACCCGAACGGATCGAGCGCCCCTCGAAGAGCAAGTTTTCGCTCTGCTCGGCGGAGGCAGCGATGCGTATTCCCTAGGCTCGATGGCATCGGTCGGGGCTCTTGGCAATCGGCCAGATCTTTCCGGCCGGCTTCCGCCCAGCGAGACAACAAGGCAGTTAAGCTGGAGCCGTCGAGAAGGCGAAGATCGGTTGATCGAGCTGCCAAGGCTCTCCCCATCGTCGGAAGCCATCCCAGAAGCTCATCGGACGGGCGGGAGCCTCGGGTGGTGGACTGGGAGGTTGCAGGGCGGCCTGATCGGACGGGCGGCGGGTGGCGAGGTGATGGAACCACGCGGCCTCCTCGCGCAACTGGGGATTCACTCGGCGAAGGTCAAACTTGGCCCGCCGGGCCTTGGGGTATCCCATCCGCCAACTGAGATAGACCTCCGTCACGGTCGGGGTGCGTTTGAGGAATTGCCGGCTGCGCTCGAACTCATCAAGCCAGATGGCCCGGGCCACGCGTTCGGCTTCCTGGACGGAAGCGCGCCGGATGGGGACTTTGGAATAGGCGGACCAGGTCGCGGGCATGATCTGCCAGCGGGTCCGTTCGCCCAGCCGGCCAATGGCCTTGTCGTCACACCCGGATTCGGCGATGGCAAGCGCGAGGATGATAGCGTCGATAGTGTTCATCGGATTCTCCTGTCAACCCAGCTCAAGCAACTGTTAGCCGAGCATGGGACATGCCAAGCCGACGCGGGGGGCTTCGACTGACATAATTGCCTGGGGACCACCCGCCTGGCACCATTTTGACTATGCCGGAGAGGGGAAAGTTGTCAATTTTCCTGACAGAATCCGAAGATTTCGGTCCATGAAGCCATCAACAGGCGGGGTGGGCGGGAGCAAGCGAGAAATACGCACCTTCCAAGGCGGTCATCCGAGACGCAACTACTTGGCATCGATGGGTTTGCGAAAGGACGACTCGCGATACGGCGTTGGCCGACCGTGTCACCACCTCCGCAGAAACATGCCATCGGCAAGCGTTCGAGCAACGGAACCGGCGGCGCACCAAACTCCTGCGACGGCCGCGGCTCAGACCTTGAGGCGGCGCACCCATTGCTGGTTGGCTTCCCAGTAAGTGCGCTTCAGGGCGATCTCGGGGTCGCTCGCGGCGGGTTGGATCCGGCCTTCGGCATCGATGGCGCGCGACACGACCGTGTGTTCGCCGGCGGCCGGATTCGGCCAATCGAAATGCCAAAACTTCCAGGCGTGGCGCGCGGAGTGCTCGCGGCTCAACCGGGCCGGCTGCCACGGGCCATCGTCGACGCGCACTTCGACCGCCTTGAGCGGCGTTCCGTCCGTCCACGCCGCGCCAGCCAGCCGGATCGCACCGTTCGGCAAGCGCAGGGCGCGGGCGGTGACGGATTTGACATCGATCGGGCCGACGCTGGTCTCGCGCCAGACGGTCTTCCCGTCCCGTTCCTCGCCGCGGATGGTGACGTAATCCCGTGCCATGTACTTGCTCATGTAGCGGCGGTCGAGCAGCTCGATGCGGTGGAGCCACTTGATCCAGGCGATGCCGAACCAGCCGGGCACCACCAGGCGGAGCGGGGCTCCATGCGCCTGATTGAGCGGCTCCCCGTTCATCGCCCAGCAGAGCAGAATATCGTCGCGGCCGGCATCCTTGGTGGAGAGGGCGCGGGCGAAATTCTGGAGATAATCCTTGTCCCGGATCTTTTCGATCTTTTCATCGGCCCCGAAGAAGACGACTTCGATGGCGCGCTTGTAGGGCTGGCACTCGGCGAGCAGCGGCGCCAGCGGGGTGCCCGTCCACCGGACGTTTCCGACCGCTCCGGCAAACCCCGCGCTGGAACTGTTGCCGGAACATTCGAGCGTGGCGATGACATCCTTGTGCCGCCGCTTTTTCAGTTCGTCGACGGTGAAGCCGCGGGGCTTTTTGACGAGGCCGGAAATTTCAAGGCGGTGCTGGGCGGGATCAACTTTCGGCGTGCCGTAATGGCTGACGGCGAAGACGTGCTCGTTCGGAGTGATCCAGGAGTCGAGGTTCTCCCACTTGAGCATTTTGCCGTCGGGCTGAGCGTCCAGGAATTTGAGCGGCGGGCCGGCTTCGGCTTCGGGCCAGCCAGCCAGGGCGTCCGGCAAGCGGAGAAAGGCCAGAATGCTCAAGCCGGCGCCGGCTTGCCGCAGCGCCTCGCGGCGCGTCAGGACGGATGGATCGCGGTCTTTCATGATTCCAAAAATGCGGTGATGCAACGAGCGTGCGACAGAGCGGCGTGAAAGGCAACGATAGAACGGCTCAACCGATGTCTGCGAATTGGGCCTTCGACCGATGGCCAGTGCGCCACCGTAAATGGAATCTTACCGGATGGGGTGCTTGGTAAAATCGACTTTGGCGTAAACTTCCGAGAGAGAGAGGACGACACCGAGCGAGGGAAGTTCGAGACTCGCGCCGAGCCCAACGGCTTCGCGCAAGAGCCATGACTGGTCGGATTGCCGAAGGTAGTGCTCGAGGCGCGGCTCGTGCTGGCTGACGAGGAGATATTCGCGAAGGGAGGATATCTGACGATACTGGCCAAATTTCTGGCCGCGATCATAGGCTTCGGTGGAATCGGAGAGGACTTCGACCAGGAGGGTGGGATTAAGAAGCGAATCCGGGTCTTCGGCGGAAAAGCGCCTTTCTTCGCAGGCAATGGTGATATCCGGATAAGTGTAGAGGCCCGTCGCCTCGACTTTGACGCGAAGGTTGCTCTCGAACGCCATACAGGGACTCCGCTTGAGCGCCTGCCGCAATTCGCCCCCAACATTCGCTGCAATGAGTGAATGGTTCGGCGAGCCGCCCGCCATCGCGAACATTTCGCCCTCGAAGAACTCGCTGCGGAAATCGGCGGCGCGTTCGATGTCGAGATACTCCTGCTCTGTCAGCAAACTGGCTGGTTTCGCTTGAGCCATATGGGCGAGCAAACTTACCGCAGACGGCCGCCGAAGCAAGGCGCGCCACCCAGGCTACGGAACGCTGCTGAGGCGGAAGAAGCGGGTTTGATTGGTGGCGGGGAGGGTGAGGCGAAAGACGCCGTCGTCGATGACCGGGGCGGTTTCGACGCTGGTCCAGGCTGGTGCGGGGAGTTGGGCGGCGGATTGGAGGGAATAGGCGGTGGCGTTGGTGGGCCAGAGCAGCACCAGTTCGCCGTCGCCGTCGAGGGAGACCTGAAGGCTGATCGTCACTGGCGCCGCCACCAGAGCAAATTGATACGCGCCAGCGTCGTAGATGGTGAAGCGGTTGGTGCCGCGCTGGTCGACGGACGGGCTGGTGAGGGCGAGGGCGCGGTTGATGGCGGGGCTGTTCGAAGCGATGGCGACGGTCGGGGTCGGCCCGCCATTGTTCGCCAGGGCGAGGAGGAGCGGATTGAGATTCGAGCCGCTGCTCGGCAGGGTAAAGGGGATGCTCGTGTCGGTGCTGAGATTGCCGCCGAGATCCGCGACGGTTCCGCTCCAGTTCAATCCCTGGGCATTGGCGAGAATGGAATTGGCCAGAGACAGGGTGCCGAGATTGTGAACCGATCCACCGCTGGCGACGCCGGCCGCGCCCGCCGAGCCGTTGCGCCCCAAGCCGGTGGCGGCCCCACCTGCCCCACCCGTGCCGGCGGTGAGGCGGTTGTCGGTGAAGGTGCAGTTCACCACGGTGGCCAGCTCCTCGTTGGCAAAAGCGCCGCCGCGGGCGGATCCGCCCGGCCCGCCGTTCCCACCGTCGCCGCCGAATCCGCCAGTCATGGCGGTTCCCCCTGCCCCGCCATCGCCCGAGGTGGCGGTATTCAACAGAAACGTGCAATTCGTCATGCGGAGCGTCCCGGCCGAGAAGAGCGCGCCGCCATCCCCGATGGCACCGGGCCGGCCCGGCGAGCCGTTGCTGTCCTTGACCTTGGTGACCCCATCCAAGCCATCCGCGCCCCGCGCATGGTTCGAAACGAAGGTGGAGCCCGAGATGAGAAATTGCGCGCCTCGCCCGGCAACGGCCCCGCCGAGCCCATCGCCAGGGTGGCCGGCCTGCCCATTGAATCCGAGCCAGCCGGTGGCGGTTCCGCCGACGCCGGCCGATGCACCCGTAACCACGTTGTTGGTGAAGAGGGTATTGAGAATCGTCACATTCCCCCCGTGAGAATAGATGGCCGCGCCACCGGCGGCACCGCCATCGCCGCCATCGCCCGCCACACCCCCCAGACCGCCAGAACTGTTTCCGCCGGCGCCGCCAATGCCCCCGGTGGCGGAATTGCCGCTGAAGACGGCATTCGAAATGATGAGTTCGCCCAAATTATTGAAGATCGCCGCACCCGCCGCGTCCCCTCCGTGTTCGCCATCGCTGGGCGCATGAGAGGTGGCTCCATCCGCGCCCCGGAGCCCGACGACCGTATGCGCCTCGAATTGGCCGCCGAGGATCGTCACGATGCCCCGGTTGTTATAGATGCCCGCGCCGGCCGTGTCGGCAATGCCGCCGGTCTTCAAATTGGTGGCGGTCTGCCGTCCGCTGAAGACTCCGATGTTGCTCAGGGTGAGTCGAATGCCGGGGTTGACCACCAACAGGCGGGTGGCGTTCGCGCCGGTGAGGGAGACGCGTCCGGTGCTTTGCAGCGTCGTATCGCGCTCGATGACCAGCGGCTCGGTAAGGGTGACGAGATTGGTGGGACACTCGAAGGTGATGAGGCCGCCGAGCTTGACGGCGGCGCGGAGGGACTCCTCCGTGCAGACCGCCAGCACGCCCTCGGCCCGCAACGCCGCCGGCCAAACCAGCCATAACGCGGTCAGTAACCAACCCAATCTCATATTGCTTCGAACGGCGGGCCGACGCGGACACCGGACTTTTGCCCATGCTGCTGAACCGCCCATGACCAAGCCAGAGGAGAATCCACTTCCCCCGGAAAGTCAAACAGCCGCACGCGGGAAAAGTTGCGCCGCGCCGGCTTGTCGCTCAGTCCCACCTTCGCTAGCTTGCGCGCCACGACCGATGGAGACTTCCCTTATGACGATCAACACGCCGGCCGCATTTGCCGCGGCGGTGGGGCGCGCCGCCGAGCGATTGCGCGCCGGGGACGTAGTGGCCGTGCCCACCGAAACGGTCTACGGCCTGGCGGCGAATGCCTTGGACGCCGCGGCTGTGGCCAAGATTTACGAGGCCAAGGGGCGCCCCGCGCATAACCCGATCATCATCCATGCGAACAGCCTCGCGATGGCGCGGGAGTGCGCGGCCGGGTGGCCAGACGCGGCGGAGAAGCTGGCGCGCGCCTTTTGGCCGGGGCCGCTGACGCTCGTGCTTCCGCGCTCGGAATGCGTCCCGGCGATCGTAGCGGCGGGCGGAGACACCGTCGGCCTGCGCTGGCCGGCGCATCCATTCATGCAGGCGTTGATCGCCGCGTGCGGATTTCCCCTCGCCGCGCCGAGTGCGAATCCGGCGAACCAGATTTCGCCGACGACAGCGGCGCATGTGCTGGCCGGGCTGGGCGGACGCATTCCCCTGATCGTGGATGCAGGGCCGGCGGCGGTCGGCATCGAGTCGACCGTCGTGGATGTCACGACCGATCCTCCGGTGGTGTTGCGCCCGGGCATGATTTCCGCGGCGGCGCTGCGCGAGGTGCTGCGCGAGGAAGTGCGGGAGTCCGCCGGGCTAGGCGCTGGCGAAGGGTTGCGCAGTCCTGGTCAACTGGCGCGGCACTATTCGCCAAGGGCGCGGCTGCAATTGGTGGCGTGGCACTCGACGGAGGAATTGGAGGCGCTGGCGCGTGAAAGCGGAGCGGCCTTGGAGACCGTTCATGTGATCGCGTATCGCCAGATTCCGACGCAGGGCCGGTTCGGACGAGTAGCAGTCATTCCCGAAGATGCCGAAGCCTACGCGCGGGCGATGTATGCCGAACTGCACGCCTGCGATGAACAGGGAGCGGCGCTCATCCTCGTCGAGAATCCCCCGGAAACGCCGGAGTGGGAGGGCATCCGCGACCGGCTGCGCCGCGCCGCCGCACCGCGATAGGCTTGGGCGGTTGGGCGAACCGGCAGGCAGGCGCAGACGCGGCGGCCCGTTACAAGGTAAGTGTCGGGCAGGGCCGGTCCTGAAAGGTGGATTCCGGCTGGGCGTGGGTGGCGCCGATCTGGTTGAGCCGATCCTGAATGACGCGGCGGGCGAGTTCGGGTTTGTTGCAATCGCGGCTCAGGTGGCCCAGGTAAATGCGGTGGAGATCGGCGGTCATGATTTCCTGGAGCACCGTGGCGGCGGCATCGTTGCAGAGGTGGCCGTGGCGGCTCAGGATGCGCTGCTTGACGCTCCAGGGACGGCGCGTGTCGTCCTGGAGCATTTTCATATCGTGGTTCGTCTCGAGCACCAGGACCTGGGAACAGCGCACGCGCTCGATGACGAGCTTGGTGGCGTGGCCGAGGTCGGTGAGGAAGCCGATCCGAGTGGCTTCGGCGCGCAAGAGGAAGCCGACGGGGTCGTAGGCATCGTGCGGGACGGAGAAGGTTTCGACACCGACCGAGCCGGTCTCGAAGGCCGCGCCGGTGCTGAAGATGCGAAAATCGAACCGGGTCTTCGGGAACTGCCGTTCGACGGCCTCCTTGGTCAGTCGATTGCAGAAGATCGGGATCGGCGTCTGGCCGCAGAGCGTGCCGAGGCCGTTGGTGTGATCGGTGTGCTCGTGGGTGAGGAGGATGCCGGTGAGGCCCTCGGGAGCCCGGCCGATGGCGGCGAGGCGCTCGCGGATTTGCCGGGCACTAAAGCCAGCATCGATCAGCAAGCGGGTTTCGCCCGCCTCCAGATACGCGCAGTTGCCGGTCGAACCGCTCCCCAAAATCGTAAACTGAACTGGCACCGCGCAGGAGCGTAAGAGCCTGCCTGAAAATTGCAACGAGGCTGTCGTCGGATCTTTTGGCTGGGGCCTTCGTTGGCCCGACCGTTACAGCCCGCTGCGGGGATGCGCCGGTCGTGCCGCCTCGGCCGCAGCCAAAATCTCTCGCCGACAGCCTCGCTGCGATTTTCAGGCAGGCTCTAAGCCGGTCGGCGCGCGGCGCAACGAATTTAGGGGGCCGAAGGACGAAAATGTTCGAGGATGGCCCGCGCCACCGGCTTTCCAGCGCCGGCGGACAGATCAAGCCGAGGCACCCGGCTTGCGGCGGCCTTCGTCCAGATCGATGAACTCGAACATGGTGAGGACCGTGCCGGGCGGCAGGCCGATCTCGGCGAGCCGTTCCTGGAGGCGCTGGGTTCCGGCATCGCGCCAGCCGCGCTTGGTCATGAACGCATTCCAGACTTCGATCTCCTCCTCGGTCGGGCGGCGGCCATGAGCGAAAGCCCAGGCGAGCAGGGACTCGTCCGTCCCGCCCTTGAGGGTCTCGGCTTCGAGGGCGGCATAATCGACGTGGAGGAACCGGCAGCACCGGGCATCGAAGCTGTTCGAAATGGCGGTGCCGCGAGGGGCGTGCCAGGCTTCGGGGAGCTGGCCGGCGGCAAAGAGCCGGATTTTATCCAGCATGCGCCCGAAGTAGACAATTCCGCCGACTTGATCGAACGGGCTGCGCAGCCCGGGTATGATCGTTGGGTAACCCGCAGACATGCCTGAGTTAACCATCGCGACCGCTCCCGCGCAAGCAGGCCCGGCCGGGAAATCCAGGGATCTGGATGAGCCATCTCGGGGGCACTTGGGGACAGGAAGTCACATTAAGAGTAAACAGGAGGGCATGGGGAGGCAGGCCGGAAGGGTGGAATGGGGGAGGTGGAATGGGTGGAATGTGCGGAATGGCGGGGATTTTTCAGTGGAATTACGGAGGAACGTGGAATTTGTGGAATTTGTGGAAAGATGGAAAAGTCGCATTTATTAACTTATTCCAAAAAGGAACGGGATGCGCCTAATGGGTCTCGGGAGAGAAGACGCTGGCGAAGATCGTTTCCTTGATCTTCCAGATCAGGGTCATGGTCATGGCGATGGGCAGGAGGATGAGGAAGACCAGCAGCCAATGGCGGACCAGCTCCAGGAAGCTGATGAATGTAATCACGACGTCCGGCAGATTGTCGATCTCCCGCACGGCGAAGAACATCGTGAAGAGAAAGAGCAAGGCCGTGAGCAGCCCGATGTTCAGATTGCCGAAGACGCGGGTCTCGTGACGGAGCGTCTCGTCGGGGAGCATCGCCGCCAGCCGCTGGAGCGCCTGGTTCAGGTTGAAGAGGAAGAGCATGGCCGTCAGCATCAGCAGGGTGACCGCCCCAGAAAACAGGCTCACGCTGGGAATGCGGTTCCACCAGTAGATGAACGGCGCCAGCCCGACATTGACGAGCGCGACCAGCTTGGCCCGTTCGAGGGTGTTGTGCCAGATCCGCTCCTGCTTCTGAAAATCGCCCAGCAAGGAAAGGCCGTAATAGAGAAGCCCCATCGCGATGACCGGCGGCGCGAGATGGAAGGGCCGGAGCCACTCGCCGGTGGCGATATAAATACAGAGGAGCAGGGCCAGCGGGAGGCCCCAGAAGAGCGCCGAGAGGCCGCGCACCAGGCGGCCGAGGGAGCGTAAAAGTTCAACCTTAGGGGCAGTTTGCAACATGCCCTAGAAGCTGAGGTAGGTGTAGTCCTTCAGCCCGCGCTCGTATTCGTCCAGCAAACGCATGCCCTCCGAGGGCTTCAGCCGGTCGCTCTTGATGGCGTCGTCGATCTGCGCCTTCATCTGGCGTTTCAGCTCGTTTTCATCGTACTGCACCGCGCCGAGCGCCTGCACGATGGTATTCCCCTCGATGATCTCCTCGATGTAATACCCGGACGGTTCGTCGGGATCGAGGAAGACATGCATCTCGTTCACCCGTCCGAACAGGTTGTGCAAATCCCCCATGATATCCTGATACGCGCCCATCAGGAAAAAACCGAGATAATAGGGCTCCAGCACGCCGCCCGTCGTTTGCAGGGAATGCAGCTGGAGCGTGTCCCGGAAGTCCCGCAGGTCGATGAACTTGTTGATCTCGCCGTCCGAATCGCAGGTGATGTCCACCAGGGTGGCCTCGCGGTCGGGGCGCTCGTTCAACTTCTGGATCGGCATGATGGGGAACAACTGCCCCAGCGCCCAGTGGTCCAGCAGGGACTGGAAGACCGAGAAATTGCAGAGGTATTGATCCCCGAGGCTGTCCTCCAGCAGTTTGATCTCTTTCGGGATGTAGGCCTGGCCACGGAAGCTTTGCGCGACGGCCTGGGCGATCTCCCAATAGAGCCGCTCGATCTTGGCCTTTTCGGGAAGTTCGAGCAGCCCCAGCATGAACATGTTGTGCGCGTCGTCCCGCCGTTCGAGGGCGTCGTGGTAGGCCTCGAGCTTGTTCAGCTTCGCGAGATTCTTGCGAATGTCCAAAAGCTCCCGCACCAGCGGATGCTCGTTCTCGCCAAACTGGATCGGGATCTCCTTATGCAGTTTGCCGATGGCGCCGAAGACCTCGACGATGAGCACGCTGTGATGGGCGACCAACGCGCGGCCGCTCTCGCTGATGATGTCCGGGTGGCGGACCTTTTCGGCGTTGCAGACGTCGGCAATGTAATAGACCACGTCGTTAGTGTACTCCTGGAGGGTGTAATTCGTGGAACTGTCGAAGGCCGAACGGCTGCCGTCGTAGTCCACCCCAAGCCCTCCGCCGACATCGATATACTGAATCTCGAACCCCATCTTGGCGAGTTTGGCGTAGTACCGGGCGGCCTCCTGAATCGCCTTCTTGATGGTGAGAATGTCCGGAATCTGGGAGCCGATATGGAAATGGAGGAGCTTGAAACAATGGGTGAGCCCTTCCGCCCGGAGCAATTCCACGGCGGACAACAATTCGATCGTATTGAGGCCGAACTTCGCGTTCTCGCCGCCGCTCTCGCTCCACTTCCCCGCTCCTTTGCTCAAGAGCCTCGCCCGAATCCCGATCAACGGCTCGACGCCGACCTGGCGGGACACGGTGATGATCTGCTTCAGCTCTTCGAGCTTCTCGACGACCATGATGACGGTCTTGCCGAGCTTGATGCCGGTGAGGGCCAGCCGGATGAAGCTGGCATCCTTGTAGCCATTGCAGATGATGAGGCTGCCGGGCGCGCCCTGCAGGGCCATGCCCGCGAAAAGCTCAGGCTTGCTCCCCACCTCGAGGCCGAAGTGATGCGGCTTGCCGGCATCCAGCAATTCCTCGACCACTTCGCGGAGCTGATTGACCTTGATCGGAAAGACACCGCGGTATTTGCCCTGATAGTTGAACTCCGCGATCGAATTGCGAAACGCCTGATTCAGGGACTCGACCCGATGGCGGAGAATGTCCTGGAAGCGGATGAGCATGGGGAACTTCAACCCGCGCGCCTTCCCTTCCTCCGCCACGTCCATGAGATCGACCTCCGTCCCGGCGTCCTGCAAAGGGCGGGCCACGACGTGACCTTCGTCGTTGATATCGAAGTATTTGGCGCCCCAACGGTCGATATTGTACAAAGCGCGCGCCGCTTGCGTATCCCACGGCGTGGCGGCGTTCAGGCTTTCACTCATCCTTAAACTTGTGCGCGACTATAAGACCCGCGCCTGAGAATTCAATCACCGCGTGGCAAAATGTTTCGGGTCGGGCCGGAGGCCGAAACGCAATCCCGGCGCAGGGCGTCCGAAAGGGAAACGCCGAAAGGGGAAGATGCGATGCCAATTGCCAGCCGGCGGTGCTGGGATTTGCCGGCATCCGAGGCGGTCCGGCGAGAGCGCCCAACGGAGCGCGCAGGGGCGAGTGTGCCCCCGCCGAAGAGTTTTTGACGTGCCCCTGTTGCGCTCCAGAGGGCGAGGGCGTTTTCCCCTCCGTTTTGGCGACGATTGACAACAAGTGCCTCCGCCGTTTCATTCGAGTCATGGGCGCGACCAAAATCGCCGTCTCGCTGGATGACGCCGTGCTGCGGCGGTTGGATCGTTTGGTGCAGAATCGTTCCTTTAGCAGCCGCAGCCAGGCCGTGCAAGCAGCGGTTTCCGAGAGGGTGTGATCGGAAGTGGCGGTCAGTTGTGAGCGCAGGCGAGGTTCTTCCAGT
>CAYZKY010000048.1:0-36970 GCA_964478815.1 uncultured Verrucomicrobiota bacterium | reverse complement strand
TTTCAGTGGAATAGGCCGATACGCTCTGGGCAATGACGCCCGAGAACCTGTTTCACCCGATGTTGGGGTTGGGCGCCGAAGGGGAAGTGGCTGCCTGCCAGTTTGACGCCGCGACCGGCCTGGTCACGCGGCACGTCCGCGAAACGCCCCAGCTCTGGGAACGGGACCGCTGGCCGCAGGATGGGGGCGAAACCTTCTGTTGCGACCCCACCGAAGAGCTGGTCTGGCGGCATCTGAACGTCTTCGAGCACCGCTGCGAGCTTCGCTGCCGGCTGCCGCGCGCCCGCAGAAGGATCTGAGCGCAGGGACCTGTGTGGGCGTCGACGAGATGAGCCTCCGCAAAGGACACGCCTGCTTGACGGTGTTCGCGGATCTCGAAGCCAAAGCCGTCCTTTTCGCGACCGAGGGCAAGGATGGCCGCACCTGGGAACGCTTCATCGCGGACTGGGAAAAGCATGAGGGGCGCCGGCATCAACTCACCCACGCGAGCATGGACATGAGCCAGGCCTACCGCGCCGCCGTGTCCGAAGGGTGCCGCAACGCCGAGATCGTTTTCGACAAAGACCACGTCATCGCCCAGCCCGATCCGGCGGCGGATCTGGCGCAAAAACCCCGAAAACCTCGCCGCGAAGGAACAAGAACGCCGGGGGCGCATCGCGCCCAAGAACCTTTGGACGGCCAAGGCCTGCCAGGCGCGGCTGGTCTTCCAGGACATTTGCCGGAGCGCCACGGCCGCCGAAGCCAAACGGCGCTTTCAGGTGTGGTGCCGCTGGGTGCGCCGGCGCGCGGCCCGCGCGCCGCAGAACTACTTCGCGGCCCTGCTCGGCTCCGCCAAAATGGTGCGCACCCCCCTGGACGGCATCCTGGCCCACTGGCCGGGGAAAATCACCAACGCTTTCATGGAGGGGCTCACCAGCGTCTTCTCCGCCGTCAAACGCCGCGCCCGCGGCTACCGCTCCAGCGTCCGCCTCATCGCCATCCTCTATCTCGTCGCCGCCAAACTCAAAATCCCATTCCACTGAAAACAGCGAGGAACCTACTTTTGAAACCCGTTCACAGACACCGATGTCATTTAAAAAAGAGTTTTGACATGGGAGGTTGGAAGAATCGACGTAAAATATTGACTAGTGCCGGTTGGGGGTGGGGGCGCGAGCAAGCGTCAAAGCCGGCGGGCGGGACGCCCGCCGGAACAGCCGAGACGGCTGTGCCCCCGAGCAGGATGGAGACGGTGCGCGTTCGACGCGGCGGGGTGGGTCGCGCGATTATGGGAGGGCGAGAACGCGGTAGAAACCGTGGCCTTCGGGTTTGGGCGGCGGCGGCGATGCGGGTGGCCTGGAGTTCCCAGGGGGCATCGAGAGCCGGGGCGCGCTGGAGACCGTAGTATTTGCCGGGGACGCTGCGGAAGTAGAGGGCGTGTTGCGCGAGTTCGATGGGGGTTTGGTCGGATGCGGAGAGATCGGCCGTGCGGGGGGTGAGTTCGAGCTCCAGGCGGGAGGCGGATCGGGTGGGATCGGTGGCGGCGAACCACTCGGCGGCGTTGGTGAAGCCATCGCCGTCCGAATCGTCACCCTCAGCGCTGGCGTTGGGAAACTGCGCCGCCAAACCGGTGGACACCACCCAATCGCCATAAGCGGGCGGCGGCATCCAAACTGCGGTGGGCCGTTCCATAAAAGTGGAAGTCCAGCCTGCCGCACCAGCCCGGTGGAAGACGGTGACAAAACCGGAACCGGAGAACACACCCCAACCGATTCCATCGGCCGCCGGGGAATTGCCCTCGAAATATACGCTGGTCAGACCCGTGCAGCCTTTGAACGCCCACTCCCCGATGGAGATCACGCTGCTGGGAATCGTGACGCTCGCCAGACCCGTGCAGCCGGAGAACACTTCGTACCCGATGGAGGTCACGCTGTTGGGGATCGTGACGCTGGTCAGGCCCGTGCAGCCAGAGAACGCCCACTCCCCGATGGAGGTCACGCTGCTGGGGATCGTGACGCTCGTCAGCCCCGTGCAGCCGGAGAACGCGACTTCTCCGATGGAGGCCACGCTGCTGGGGATCGTGTAAGGTCCAGCCTGGCCCGCAGGATAGGCGATGAGCACAGACTGCGCCTTGTTGAACAGGACACCGGCCGCGCGCTATAAGCCAAATTGAGCGAATCCACCTCAATGGCCCTCAGACCCGTGCAGCCATAGAACGCCCGGTTCCCTATGGAGGTCACACCGCTGGGGATCGTGACGCTCGTCAGGTCGGTGTGGTGATAGAACGCCCAGTCCCCTATGCTCGCCACCGGCAAGTTGCCCAGACGATCCGGGATGACCAGAGCGCCGCCTGGACCCACGTAACCCGTGAGCACGGCGGTGGCGCCGTTTCTGTCAAAGATAAAGCCGCCTTCCTGGGCAGCGCGCACTGGCGTGACCGTGAGCGCCAGGAGCAGGAGCAGCAAAGCCAGGCAGAACTGGCTGACGAAGCGACGGGGGGACATGGTTGTTCGTGGGTGGTTTGCGATAGAATGCGCGAGAAGGGTCGCTGATCGGAACATGGGGTCAATAGAAAAAGCTCGGAAAATGTCGTCGCCGATTTTCGGCCATGCCCATTTACGTAGGCGGTTTTTGGCCGGTCTCGAAGTAAATCGGGTGAGACGGTGATCGGGCTACCAGGAAATACTCCCCCCCCCTTCTCCTTTGGGCGGACCAAAGGAGAAGGGAATTTGGTGGTTGGGCTTGACCCCGGGTGGCCGCGCGGCGCGGCGTTGTTTCGGATCATTCTCCCATTCGAGCCGGCACTTTGGACACGATCCGGCGGCTGGTAGACCGCCACAAGAACGCCGAGCAGAGCGACCTACTCGGGAGCTGACGGACGCAGGTCAGGCGGCGAGATCGGCGACGATGACTTCGCCGGCGTTGCCCTTGCCGTAGGGGGCGGCTTTGCAGGTGAAGGGGGTGGCGAGCGCCTGGGCGGTGTGGCGCAGGATCACTTCCTTGCTGAGGGGCGGCGTGAGGAAATTGCAGCCGAGTTGCACGAGTTCGACCCATTCGGTTTCGTCGCGCAAGGTGACACAATTGACCCCGAAAAAGAAGGCTTCTTTCTGCACGCCGCCGGAGTCGGTGACAATGCATTTGGAATGGTGCTCGAGCATGACCATGTCGAGGTAGCCAACGGGCTCGATGACGCGGAGCTTTTCGAGCAGTTTGGCGAGAACGGGGTTCTTCTTGATGACGGCCTGGGTGCGGGGGTGAAGGGGGAGCACCACGGTTTCATTCAACTCGGCGAGGGCCTCGAGGATGTTGGTGAGGCGCGCGGGGTGGTCGGTGTTTTCGGCGCGGTGGATGGTGCTGAGGATATAGGATTTCGGGCCGAGGCCGAGTTGCGAGAGGACTTTGCTCTGGCTCTGGGCTTTCTTGAAATAGAAGAGCGCGGCATCATACATGACATCGCCGGAAATCATGATGCGCGATTCGTCGATGCCTTCCTTGCGGAGGTTTTTCAGCGCGGTCTCGGTCGGGACGTAGAGGCGTTCGGCGAGGTGATCGGCGACGATGCGGTTGATCTCCTCGGGCATGCGGCGATTGAAGGAGCGGAGGCCGGACTCGAGATGGTAGACGGGGATATGGAGCTTGGCGGCGGCGAGGGTGCCGGCGAGCGTGGAATTGGTATCGCCGTAGACGAGGACTTTGTCGGGCTTTTCCTGGAGCAGCACCTTCTCGATGCCTTCGAGCATGCGGCCGGTCTGGGCGCCATGCGCGCCGGAGCCGACGCCGAGGTTGTGATCGGGATGGGGAATCTCCATCTCATCGAAGAAGATGTCCGACATGTTCTCGTCGTAGTGCTGGCCGGAGTGGAGGAGGATTTCCTGAAAGCTGCCGTTCTGGCGGATGGCGCGGGAGATGACGGCGGCTTTAACAAATTGGGGCCGGGCCCCGATGACGGTGACGAGTTTCATCAAATTCCTCATATATCGCGCGAATCCGGTCTGCACTTTAACCCGGAGTTGGAAGGGACAAGAGGACGATGAAGAATTTCGAGGGAGAACTGCTCAAAGCGAAGGCCGTCTACTTTTTGTGCAGTATTAATTCTTCGAAGCGCACGGCTTTGTTTCGGGCCAGTTTGTCCGAACGAAATGTAGACTCGGCATGAATCAAGAAAAACGTGAGAAATTTGGTGCGGAAAACTCGCATTAACTCGCAGGGAGGTTCGGCTATCTCGCAAATACTCGCAAGACGGGGGTGTGATGAAGGTGCCTCGTCCCGGAAAATCGCAAGAAGTCGCAATACGGGCCTTTCTGAGTGCCGAGGGGCAGGAGCGGACGCGTTTTGGTACGGTAAGGCGACACAGTCCCGCAGCCCAAGGAAAAGGAGCGCCCTCCTTGAAACGGCTCGATGAGGGCGAGTACGGATTGACGACACGGCGTGTAGTCAAGGCCGCTGAGTCGATCACGTCCAAGTGCGGAAGATCGAATGCCAGAGACCGCGCGAGGGCAGGTAGCAAGCAGCCAGCCACAGAGGCGGCTGCAAGCCCTTGGGCGCATTCGATTGTCACGTTCATGGCTGAGAATCGCATGAAGTCGTGATGTTTTCAAATGGAATTCTCACAAAATGTAGACTGCTCGAAGCCATCCGCGAACCGGAGCGCGGGCAGCTAGAGCTTGCTCGCCTACAGCCGGGAGTAAGGGGCGTGCGGGTGGTCAATCCTTTTGCCTAAGGGGAACGGAGGGCAGGGTGGGAGGGAGGTCGCTGGATTTGAGATAGCGCGGTAACGCCGCTGCAGGGCGAGGAGGAATTCGGAGCGGCCGGTGGGGGAGAGGCGATCCAATATGGGCGCGAGCAGGCGTTCGACGCGGGCGTGGGCTTCGGGGAAATCGGCCGGGGCGGCATTGTCGCGCGCCGCGAGCGCGGCGAGGAGCCGCTCCAGTTCCGGATTCACGGGAAGGCGGCGGCGAGGATGCGTTCGGCTTCGGGCTCGGACATTTCGCCATGCCAGAGGGCGAGTTTGTCCCGCAGGTGGGAGAGGCGGGCTTGGACGCGGTTGGAGATGACGCGGTCGGGGAAATCGGGATGGCCGGTGGCCGCTCCCACCATTTCGCCCCAGGAGAGGAGTTCCTTAACCAACTGCTGATGCCGGGCCAAGGCGGCCTCGGACGGTTCTTGCGCGAGATGGCGGGCTTCCCACGGGCCGAGGGTCGAGCAGGCACCATCCCAGCCTTCCATGGCGGCCTGGAAACGCTGCAAGAGCCGACTTTCGAAATCGCCAAAAGGGCCGCTTTCGCGGGCGAGGGCGGGCGCGGCGGCAATCATGGTCGTACTATATTCTTGTTCGGGAGGCGCAGCAAGGGCTCATGGCGGTTAGCTCACGGAACGGGAATTGGGGCGCGCGACTCATAGACGGCGCTTGGATTGGGACAGGTTCGAAAATGGAAACGGAACGAGGACTACCGAACCGGCTGCAAATGAGCCCATGCTGCGTCCTCCTCGGGCCGGTCCCAATCTTTAGCCAAAGACGCCTCGCTAAGCAGTGCCGTCTGCTGGGTCCACCGGTTCCTCCGCCAGAATCGAAGCAGGTCCCGGTGTCACCGGTCGGGGTGGACGGCCTTGAGCTTTCCGTCTCCGGCACTTGTCTTCGCTCACTTGGATTATATGAATTATCCATTGATTGCCTCGGCTGCGAATGCTTCGGACCACTTTTGCATAAAGTCTACAGGGTAAATCAATTCGTGCAAAAATCGGGAAACCATTGTGTCGGAAAACCAAAATCTCTCCTTTCCAAAGTCGAAGTAAATATACTGATTCCCAACTTTGCGAAGGGTTCGACCGAAATCCTGTGAAAGCTTTCCAGAGATCCTTGGTGGCTCTACGCCAATTGCGAGCTTAAGTCTAGTTCGCACCTGATCAATAAAAAGACAAGTGTTGAAGGCCGCGATAAGCGACAGTTCACCCTTAATAAGAGCCATCTTGGCGGCCCGCGGTATCCTCCACAGGAACAGAGATCGAGCTGACTGTCCATGCAAATTCGAATGAACCAAATCACATCGGCCAATCAGTTCTTGAAGATCAACGCTTCTAAACTCACTTTTAATGCTTTCCATGTTCGACGAGTATTGATGCGAATGAATATTGAATTCTGCCATCACGCTGGTCTGAGCTCTTATTTTTGATTCGGGACCGTAACCCATTCCCAAATGCAGGCATCCGTCAATCGTTGACCCAGCCGCACCCCTGGACTTGGCGGTCGTCGCAAGCTTGCCAATAACATCATCATAATATCTGAATGGTCTGACCGCTTTAGTATTCTTGCCGCTTTTGAACGAAGAATCGACAGAGCTGATTCGAATCTCCTGCTTCAACATACGCTCTGCTTGAGGTAAGAGATGCGCAGGAATATCAGGATTGTTACTCAATAAAGGAAGAGACTCCGGCAAAGGCAGGAGTGCTTTGACATGAGGACGCAGGAGATTGTTAATAACTCCCGTCTTCAGTTCGATGATCTTTATGCTAGGCTGCCGCGTGCGTTCATCCACGGAAAGCTGAAGAATGTCCCCGATGTTTATGAATGTAGTCAAATCCGATAAGAGTGCAAATATCCAGAGGGATTGAGCATTGCGCCGATTGGCTTCCATTAAGCAACGATCAATCTCTTCAAAATTCAAAGAGGCAGGCTCTCCTTTGCTGATCTTTCGCGCATTCGTAGTTCCATTAAGCATGCAAAACGCGATGGCATCCATCAAACGGCGAAGCAAAAGTATCCTATGTTTCGTTTCCGCCTGATTTGAGCCGCTCGTGGTAAGGCAGCGTAGGCTTTCGACAATCGAAGCTTGCACCTCTCGGAATGCTTTGTGAGTTGCGAAGATGAAGCACTTGCTATATGTTCGAGGCGGAGTAAACGACTCAGCCTTTTCTCCGGATTCAAAGGCCTTTTCTATTAGCGTATCAAGGTACCCGTAGAATTCGGAACTTGCTGCTGTCATCTTAATCTCCGAGAAGAATCTACGGGTGCTGGGGAACCAGGTCAATTGGCCGGTTCGAATGCGGATTACGTCGATACACCTGAGAATTTGGCGATTTCGTGAGCGCGGACAAATGTGAGGTCAGAGACCTGGTCGCGGGATTGAGCGAGGCGGGTTGCGATGGCGCGGTGCTGTGGTGTTCTTGGGCGAACGGCGGCGACGTGACTTCCGAAGTCGGTCGGATTGGTCGGTTCAGAGGGGACGGGTGGTTTTGCAGGTGGGGTAGGCGGAGCAGCCCCAGAATTGGGTGCCGGCGCGGGAGCCTTGGCGGGCGGTGCGGAGGGCCATGGGTTGCCCGCAGGCGGGGCAAATCGGGGTTGGGGCGGCAGGGGTTTTGCGGGCGCGGGATCGTGCTTCAACCCCTTCGGGGTAGGGAATTGTTGGGGGCGGTTACCTGGGGTTGCCCGCTCAGGCGTGCAACCCCAGGCTGAAGGATGGAATCCCGTTGGGATAAAGGATGGAATCGTGCGGGGATGCGGGGCGGATGGATGCTGGAGAAGGACCGCACACTTGGCCGAGGGCATGGGCGAGGCGGGCGGTGGGTTCAATCGACCGAGATCAGGGCGACCAGCTTGGCGGTGACTTCCTGGACGGTGGGCTCGGGCAGGCGGCCGATGAGTTCGGCGCGGCGTTCTTGCCAATCGACGGAGCGGGCATGGTCCGCGAGCACCACGCCGGCGATGGCTTCGCCCTCGGGCAAGGCGACTTCGAAGGGATAACCTTTGACCCGGCTGGTGATGGGGCAAACGAACGCGAGACCGGCCTTGGCATTGTAGGCGGCCGGGCTGAGCACAAGGGCCGGGCGACGCCCGCGCTGCTCGCGGCCCGCCTGGGGATCGAATTGGAGCCAGATGGCTTCGCCGCGATCCGGGACCCAGGCACCCTTTCTCACCAGACCTCCCGGCCGGCGGTTTTCCCCCAATCGGTCTCGGCATGGCGGTTGGCGGGAGTGATCTGGCTCACCAGCTCGGCGAGGGTGAAGCGGGGCGGGGCGGGGCGCAGCAACAGGCCGTCGGGGCCGGGGTGGAGTTCGACCGGGTCATGCTCGCGCACGCCGATTTGCTGGGCGATCGATTTGGGGATGCGCACCGCCAGGCTGTTTCCCCATTTCTGAATCGTGGCCTTCATGCTGTTTCTACAATGAGTATACCCAGCTCCGGGGGTCCGTCAAGAACCGGCGAGTTAGCCAGCAGGGCAAACGCATCAAAATACTGAGGAAAGGGCGGCGGCTTGGTCCGAAGTCGTTCGGGCGAGACGCCCGAACGGGACAGCCGGGACGGCTGTCCTACCCAATAGGAGAATGGCTGTGTTAGCAAGGACTAGGTGGGACCGGGGGCAAGACCGCAGACTTGGTCGAGGGCGTGGGCGAGGCGGGTGGCGATGGCGCGGTAGCTGTGGTGTTGTTCGGCGAAGTGGCGGCCGCGCTGGCCCATGGCGCGGCGGTCGGCGAGGGGGAGGGCGGCGAGTTTTTCCATGGCGTCGGCGAGGGCGGCGGGTTGGTCGGGGGGGACGGCGAGGCCGCATTGGGCTTCGACGACCTGGTTGCGGGTGGCGCTGACGCTGAAGATGATGGGCCGGGCGGCGGCCATGTAGTCGTAGAGTTTATTGGGGCTGACGCCGTATTCAAAAAGGCCGCGGCCGAGGAGGGTGATGACGCAGGCGGAGGCGTCTTCGAGGACTTTGGCGACCTGGGTGCGGGGGACGGAGCCGGCGAGGCGGACGTTGCGGATGGCTTCGGCTTCGACGCGCTGGCGGAGGCGGGGGAGTTCGGCGCCTTCGCCAACGAGGTGGACCTGGATATCGGCGCGACCGCGGGCGGCGAGGAGTTTGGCGGCGTCGAGGAGGGCATCGAGGCCGTTGGCGTGGCCGATGGTGCCGCAGTAATAGATATCGACGGTGGAGCGTTCGGGTTCGGGCGGGGGAGCGGGCCAGGCATCCATGTCGATGCCGTTGGGGAGCCACTGGACGGAGCCGCGGGCTGCGCCACGGCCTTCGATGTAATCAATGCTGAAGGGGAGGAGGGTGAAGATGCGGCGGGCGCGGCGGTAGAGAAAGCGTTCGAGAAGGCCGAGGGCGAGGACGGCGGGGTGGAGGCGGGGGTAGCCGCCGAGTTCGACGAGGGATTCGGGCCAGAGGTCGCGGACTTCGAGGACGTAGGGAGCGCGATGGCGGCGGGAGAGTCGCCAGGCGGCGGTGGCTTGAAAGAGGTGGGGGCTGGAGCCCCAGACAACGGTGGGGGCGGGGAGCCCGGCCTGGGGAACGCGGCGCAGGACCTGGCGCGCGAAGACGAGCATGTTTTTGACGCGGCCGGAGTTATTGCCGTCGTAGGGGGGGACTTTGAGCCAGAGGAAGGGGACGCCGGCTTCCTCGCGGAGGCGAAATTCCTCGTTGGGGCCGAGGAGGGTTTCGCGGCGGGCGACGTGGTCGAAACTGGCGGCGACGATGATGGGGTGCCAGCCGAGTTCCTGGATGTACTTGGCGAGGACGTGGTGGCGGGTGTGGCCGGCGCGGTCGGGCGGGACGGCGTATTGGTTGATGATCCAGACGGTTTTCAGAGGGAAAGGGGTGGGTGGTGGCGGGTGAGATTGGCCAAGGCTGGGTGTGGGTGTTCGGTCGAACTCGTGCTCGGCTGACTACCCCATGTGAACAATGGAGTGCTCCGGATTTTCGGCGGGACGCCGAAAACGGCACGCGGGACGCGTGCGCTCCCCGGGCTGACGGTGGTTGGCGCGTAGGTTTTCATGCGGTGGCGAGGCGGGCGGATAGTCGGTCGTAGAGGGCGACGAGTTTGAGGGCTTCTTTGTCCCAGCGGAATTCCTGTTCGACGGCGGCGCGGCCGCGCGCGCCCATGGCTTCGGCTTCGTGGGGATTGCGGAGGATGTATTCCATGGCGCGGGCGATTTCGCTGGGCTGCTGGGGATCGACGGTGAGCCCGCAGCGGACGCGATCGATGATCTGACGCCAGAGGGGGAAGTTCGAGGCGATGACGGGCAGGCCGGCGGACATGTACTCGAAGAGCTTGTTGGGCTGGGCAGTGATGTGGTTGGGCTCGGGCAGGAAGGTGACGAGTCCGGCGCGGCAACGGCCCATGAGGGCAGCGGTTTCGCGGCGGGAGAGCCAGCCAAGGTGGCGGACGGCGTTCCAGCCGGGGGTGGCTTTCAGCTCGGCCTCGAGCGAAGCGGGATCGAACTTGCCGGCGATCTGGAGCGTGGCGGCGAGTTCTGCTGGCACCATGCCGATGGCTTGAACGAGTTCGCGGGCGCCGCGGATTTTGGAGATGCCGCCGACGTAGGCGAACGTGGGTTCGCGGTCGCGATAGACCGGGAAATCCTCGGCGAAGAGTTCGTCGATGAGCGGAAAATTCTGGACGAGAACGGTCTTCGGGTTCGCGAGATGTTCCGCGATGGGAGGCGTGGCGGCGATGAGCGCATCGAAACAGCGAGAGCACGCGCGTTCGAGCAGGCCGACGGCGAGGGCAATGGCCTGGCGCAAGGGGCGCGCGATGTAATGCTTGCTGAGAATCTGCCGGGGCAAATCTTCGTGGACGTCGTAGATGACTGTCTTGCCGAGGAGCTTGAGCAGGACAGCCCAGGGCATGAGTTCGGGATCGTGAAAGTGGCAGATTTTCGCGGGACTACGCAGGGCGGTGCGGAAGACAGCGAAGGCGGTGCGGGTCATGCGCTGGAGGCGGCCGCGGGGGCGCGAGAGCCAGATGGGCTCGATGCCTTCGAGAGCGGCGGCATCATCGCGGCGCGGGACGACGAATGAGACGGGATAGCCGGCGGCAGCGAGGGAGCGGGCTTCCTTTTTGTAGATGCGGATGTCGTCCGGGCTATGTACGGAGGACATAATGAGCACGGCGGGTTTCAACGCTGGGGCCTTTCGACGCGGCGGTAGCGGAGCTTCGCGAGGAGGGCGCGGCAGCGATTGAGGGGGGAATGCTGGTAGGCCTGCCAACGGTCGCGCGCGCGGAGGAGCGTCTCGCTGCGGAGTTTGTGGCCGAGGTAGCCGAGTTGGGCGACGTGGAGCGAGTGGTAGTCGATGGTGGCGGGATTGCGGCAACCGTGCTTTTCGTGGAGGTCGTAGGTGGACCAGAAGCCGAGGTCGTAGCGGGGCAGGATGGCTTCGAGGGAGCGCGTGAAGCGTTCGAGGCGCTCGCGGTCGCGCGGGTCGTTCGTGAGGGCAAGCAGATCGATGAGGCCGAAGAGGGCGTAGAGGAAGCCGTTCAGGGTGTGGCGGGGCGGATCGGTGGGATACTCTTCGGCGAAATCGTGAGTGCCATCCACGCGCGTGAGCACGCCGCCTTGCGCCACGGGGAGATCGAAGGGGCGGACGGCGCGGAGGGCTTGCTCGCGATAGTGTTCGCCGCCGAACGCGGTGTAGGCGCGGGTGAGGACACTGATGGCTTCGCCTTGAGCCATGCCGGAGATCCAGCCGGCGGGCATGGATTCCCAATGGAATTGGTAGCGAAAGAGACCGTCGGGCGATTTGGCGAACCAATCGGCGCAACGTTTGAATTTTTGTTCGGCCGCGGTGTCGTGGCGCTTTTTCCAGCGGGTGAAATTGGCGAGGGCGTAGGCGGCCATGCGGGTGGGGGTGTATTGGGTGCCGACGCTGGCGTAGGTGCGCTGGGGAAGGCCCTGGGCGTCCTTGGGGGAGTAGTAAGCGGCTTCGTCGTCGAGGGTGAAATCGATATCGACGGGGAAATGGGAGGAGTCGAGCGCCGAGGGATCGAGCG
Organism: uncultured Verrucomicrobiota bacterium; assembly: GCA_964478815.1. Lineage (GTDB taxonomy): Bacteria > Verrucomicrobiota > Verrucomicrobiia > Limisphaerales > SXQI01 > DASVNK01. The sequence goes on along the minus strand of CAYZKY010000048.1, from coordinate 25,237 downwards.
CATACAAGCCGCGGCCGCCGAGGACCTTGCGGAATTCCTTAACTGTTCGGGCGAATTCCAAGGGCCGGAGCGGGCACGAACGCGGGGGTTTCAGCCGGCCGGGCGAGGCGCAGCCGGAGGGAGATCATATCGTAAACGGCGAACAGGAGGGGCAGGGCGAGAAAGCCGCGGCCGAGAGCGACGGAGTAGAAATTGGTGACGAGCAATTGCACGCTGGCGAGCAGGACGACCGTCTTGAACGCGATGGTGGTAAGGTCCTGCACGCGGGAGGCGAAGAAAAGCTGGAGAAGGCCGCAGAGCAACCCGGCGAAGAGGCTGCCGAAGATGACCCCCGGCATGCCCCAATCGGCGTAGAACGAGGCGAAGAACGCGGCGTTCATGAGGCCGCCTTCGATCGAGCCGCGGACATATTCGGAATACATCATCGCCGCGGCCACGCGGGTGGGCTCGCCCGCGATGAAGGCGAAGAGCTTGTTCGAGGACATTCCGAGGTGCGGGAAGAAATTGCCGAAGGCCTCGTAATAGAGCGCGGCGGTGTGCGAGGAGACCCAGGTGAGACGGCGGAACAAGCGCTCGAAGGTGAAGATGACGCCTTCGCTCCCGGTCGCGCCTTGCAGCAAGGGGTAGATCAAAGCGGGCAACACCAGACCGGCGGCGAAGACGATCGTCACCGTTTTGAGGATTTTGGGGGACATCGGGCAGCCAGAGACGAGATAGATGGCGAGCGCGGCCGCGAGCACAACGATGGTGATGGGGGCCTTCGCGGCGGTCAGCCCGGCGAAGAAGAGACAGGCGGCGAGGCCGGTCCAGAATTGCGGGGTGGAGACGAGGCGGCGATGCCAGAACGCGGCGAGCATGGCAATGTAGATAGGGATGAGCATCGCGCGGCTGTAGGCGTAGATCATGGTGAGCAACGGGTGGATGTTGCTCTGCAAGCCGCCGATGCGGAGGTTCATGGCTTCGACGGCGCTGCCGGGGTTGAGCAGCAGGAAGAAGAGCGAGATGGAATTCACGCCGCGATCGAAGACGAAGAGGATTGGGAGCAGGACCAACCCGAGCGTGACGAAGGGGAAAAACCGGGCCAGCCAGCGATCGCGCAGAGAGGTGGCGACGGCACCGGAAGGGGCGACGCCGGGGGCGATCGGGAAGACGACGATGGAATAGCCGAGCAGATACAAGAACGGAACGATCCAGACCGAGAAGAGAAAGGACGGAAGCGAGACTTCTTCGAGATACACGTTCGCAGCCTGGGCGAAGATGAGGGGAATGTACGCGCCGATGAAGATCAACGGGAAGGAGATTCGCCAGAAGCGCTTGCCGATGACCAGCCAGGCGGCCAGCAGAATGGCGGGCAGGACGGCCAGCCAATGGACCAGTTGCACGGTCGTGTCCGAGAGTCGAGCGATAAAGTCCATGAACTAAGGCAATATACGGGATCAGGCGACGGGCAGCAGGCTTTTTTCGACGCGGGGGAGCGGGCCTTTGGGGGCGAGGGGCGGCCGGCGATGGAAGCGGAGCCAGTAGCGCGTGCCCGCGAGGGCGGCCGCGAGCATCGCCGCGAGGAGCAGAAGGGCGGGGCGGTTCGGGAAGAGGAGAAGCGTGCCGACGACGGGCGCGACGGCCAGCGCCGCCGGAACAGCCAGCGCCGGGAGAGAGCGTAGATAAGACCGGCCCGCGCCGACCATCGCGAGCAACCAGCCGAGATAGACCGAGTAGGTAAACGCACTCGCGAAGGCGAAGAGCACGATCATCCACCGCGCGGAGCTCAACCACGCGCCAATAGCCAGCGCGCCGAGGCGGACGGACAGGCTCGCGATTTGAAAGCGGAATTCCCCGGCCTGTTGGCCAGTGACGGCGAGGATTTTCGAAATGGGCCCGGTGACGAAGACGAGGCAGGCCCACGGCGCGAGGTATCGCGCGTAGACGCCGGCGTCGGCCCATTGGGCTCCGAAGACCCAGCCGAAGAGGCCGGGGCCGGCGAGGCAGAGGATGAGGGTGAGCGGCAGGGAGAGGGCGGTCAGGCGGCTGGACATGTCGAGCACGAGCGTCCCGAGCTGGCCGTCGCGATGCGCCTGGGGAATGCGGGAGAAGAAGACCTGGGAGATGGCTTGAGACATGAGGCTGACCGGCGCGAACATCACGCGCATGGCCAGGCCGAAATAACCGGTAGCCACCGCACCCGCCGCACCCGAGAGAAAGAAGAAAGGGGCTTGATTACCCGTGGTGCTAAGAGCGGCCGACCAGGTCGAGAACAGCGCGAAATCCTTGAATTGTTTGGCGACCCCCCAGTAATCGGGCCGCGAGCCGCGCTGCCGGAAGAGATTGGGCGCAAGGCCGGCGACCGCGAAGAGGGCTCCGCAGCATTGCCCGGCCACGTAGCCGAAGATCAGCCCGCGGGGGTCCTTCCAGACCAGGGCCAGGAGCAACTGGCCGGCGACCGTGCCGATGCTCTGCCAGCAGCGGGCATAGGAAATCCGTTTGAAATCCTGCTGGCGGATCGACCAGTGGTTGAAGATTTGCTGGAGGCCGAGCGCAAGCAACGCCACGGCGAACGCGAGCAGCATGGGAGGCGCTCCGAGTGGCGCCATCGCCGAGAACAGCCGGCCCAGCAGCCAGAGCACCCCGGTGGCGGCGAGAGCCACCAACGCCAGGATGCGCACGCTCAAGCCGAGCAGACGGCGCGCGACATCGGGCGACTCCGGCACGGGAATGGCGCATTCGTAGCGAAACGCGCAGACGACGAGCAGCGCGGTGACGATCGCGACGAAGAGCAAGTAGACGCCGAATTCATCCGGCCCGTACAGGCGGGTCAGCACCGGCATGAACAGGATGAGGAGCCCTTGCGAGAGGACGCTCCCTCCCGCTACTTGCAGCACGCTGCGGCGAAAACTTCCGCCCAGGGACTTTTTAAAAAGCGAGATCACGAAGCGGACGGGGCGAGGCCGATCCGGCGGCGGACGGTGCGGTTGATCTTACCGAGGACGCGCTGGAAGCTGGAATCCTGGTGATTCATCGTGTCGGCCACGGAGACGTAATAGTTGATGCGCTGGTAGTCGCTGGGTCGATTCACCTGAAAGCGCGCATTGATCATCGTGGTCTCGAAGCCCCAATCCATTTTCAGGCAATAGTCGAGAACCTCGGAGGAGATTTTCAGGTGCGCGCCAGACTCGGGCGTGTGCGTGGGGCGCAGACCAGAACGAACAGAGAGCGTGACGGATTGACGGAGGTCGGTGAGGAAAATGTGCAGCGGGAAAAAGCCGAGCAGGCAGTGGGCAAACCAGTCTTTGCCCCGGAGGCGCGCGATGAATTTCGCGGCAGCTTCCTGGAGATTCTCGAGCGGGACGGTTTTCGAGCGGATCGTGTTCTCGCGGATAATAAGCGTGGAAATATCCTTCCGATAGCGCGCGACGGCGGACGCAGGGTCGTGCGGCGCACCCGGCTGCCAGCGGTCTCCCGGATAGAGGACCACAGGCGTGACATCTTCGTCGCGGAGAAAATCAACCACCTTCTCGATGGGGTTGATTTCGTCGTTCATGTAAAAATTCTCCTCGTGGCAAAACCAGACGAAGCTGGCCGTGGGCATGCACATTTTCGGCTGCAGCGTGCGGATTTGCAGCTTCATCTGCTCGTACTTCGCGCGGACGGCCTCGCGGCGCTTCTCCGGCTGGTCGGCATTGCCCGCGTAGCCGGCGTAGGAAAACTGCGTGAGGAGCACATCGACCGGGCCGACCTTCGACCGCAGCGCTTCGGCGCTCGCGGGCGTGCGGGTGACGCAATCGTTCGTGTTCAGGAGGCGGGCGTCGGGAGTGACGACGTAGAGCCACGAATCATGCTCGATAGCGCCATTGACGATGGTGCAATTCGGCGAGAGCGCCACCTCCTCGTGCGGCGGGAGTTCGATCACCTCGCGAAAGTTCAGGCCCCGGCAGAACTCGACGACCTTCTGATCGCGCGTGCGCTGATAGAGGACGGTGATGCGGCGGCGGAATTCCTCCGGGATGCTCTTGACGTTGGGCGGGAAGAAATGATCGGGATGTTCGTGCGAAAACCAGATGTGCGTGATGCGCGCGAAATCCTGGTAGCTGAAGACCGTGCGGGAATGATGCTGCCAGCCGTTGTGGAAGACACGGCCTTCGAGCCACGGATCGCAAATCAAGTGAATGTCGTCCTGATGCAGAACGACCGACGCATGATTAACGAACTCGATCTCCATCAGCGGGTGAGAAATTCGGTGAGGGCGCGGATGACTTCGTCTTGTTGCGGACGAGGAAGCTCGGCGTAGATGGGAATGCTGATGACTTCATTGGCCAGGGTGGAGGCATTCGGAAGTCCGTTCTGCTGGCCGAGGTAGGCGAAGCATTCCTGCTGGTGCATCGGCACGGGATAGTAAATCTCGGTGCCGATGCCGCGCGCGGTGAGGAAATCCTTGAGGGCATCGCGGCGGCCCGGGCCGGTGAGGCGGAGGGTGTATTGATTCCAGATGTGGCCATTGCCGGGCAGGGCCGTGGGGAGAATCACGCCGGGAAGGCCCTTGAGCTTTTCCGTGTAGTAGGCGGCGTTGGCCTGGCGGCCCGCGGTGTAGCGGTTGTAATGCGGCAACTTCACCCGGAGAAAAGCCGCCTGGAGCGGGTCGAGCCGGAAGTTGGCCCCGACATGCTTGTGATAGTACTTCGGCTTGGCACCATGCGTGCGCAAGAGGCGGGCGTACTCCGCGAGCTCGTTGGTCTTGGCGACAAGCAACCCGCCGTCGCCGAAGCCGCCGAGGTTCTTAGAGGGGAAAAAGCTGTAGGTGCCGAACGCGCCCATCGTGCCGGCGCCGTGTCCCTGCCAGGTCGCGCCGAGGGATTGCGCCGCGTCCTCGATGACGTGCAGCCCGGTTTCCTGCGCCAGCGCCATCACCGCGCCCATGTCGGCGCATTGGCCGAAGAGGTGGACGGGGACGATGGCCTTCGTGCGCGGGGTGACTTTCCGGCGGGCATCGGCGACGTTGATATTGAACGTGGCCGGATCGGAATCGACAAAGACCGGCCTGGCTCCCGCTCGCGCGATGCAACCCGCCGTCGCGAAAAAGGTGAAGCTGGGGCAGAGCACTTCGTCGCCCGGCTTGATCTCCAGCGCCATCAGCGCGAGCAGAATGGCATCAGTGCCGGAAGAAACGCCGATGGCGTTCTTCGTGCCGATCAACTGGCCGACTTCGGCTTCGAAGGCGGTCAGTTCCGGCCCCATGATGAACTGGCCGGAACGAAAGACTCGCTCGAAGGCGGCTTTGAACTCGGCTTCGAGGGGATGGTTCTGCGCGTTAACGTCGAGAAGGGGAACAGGCATGAGTTGGGGATAAACGATTGGCTGGGATGGAGAATCTGCGGGTTAAGAAAGGAGTCAAGCGCCCGCCTGCGTCTTGAATGAGTCGTAGGTGCGCTCCCCTTTGCGAAGCGCTTCGGGCAAGGACGCGGCTTCGTCGAGATCGAAGCAGCGGAGCACGCCGGGCTGGACTTCGCGATAGCGATAGCCGGACTCGGGGCAGGTCATCGTTCCATCGGCTTGTTTGTGCAAGCGATGGCCGTGGCGGCTCATCCAGCCTTGGTGTTTGGCCGGCACGCCGACCATCAAGGCGTAGTCGGGCACATCCCGCGTGACCACCGCTCCGGCGGAAATGAAGCAATATTGGCCGAGCGTGATGCCGCAAACAATGGTGGCATTCGCGCCGACGGTGGCACCCCGGCGGATCAAGGTGCGCTCGTAGAGGCTGTGGCGAATCACCTGCGAGCGCGGGTTCGTGACGTTGGTCAGCACGCAGGAGGGACCGAGAAAGACGTCGTCCTCAATCGTCGTGCCGGTGTAGATCGCGACATTGTTCTGCACCTTGACGTTGCTCCCAATGACGACATCGTTCGCGACCATCGTGTTCTGGCCGAACACGCAATTCGCGCCGATCTTCGCGCCCGCGCAGATGTGCGCGAAATGCCAGATTTTCGTGCCCGCGCCGATCGCGCAGGGCTGGTCGACGATCGCGGTGGGATGGGCGAAATACTGAGTCGTGGCGGTGGACACTGGAGATTAGATATCGCTCAACACGGTGGGGCGGCCATTGAGCTGCAGGGAGACCTGGCAGGCTTGCAGGACCTTCAAGACGCGAATGCCGCTCTCGGCGTCGGTGCGCGGTTTTTGGCCGGTGGCGATGCACTCGAGGAAATGCTCGCACTCCTTCCGCAACGGCTCATCCGGCGGCAATGGGATGGATTCGACATCGCCCTTTTGCAAAATGGGCTGGCGGTGATCCATCTCGACCCATTGGTTGTAGAGCACCAGCTTGCCTTCCTTGAGCACGTCGTTGAACACGGCCATTTTGCGATCGCCGACAATGACGAGTTTCTGTTCCTTGAAGGGGTTCAGCCAGCTCACGAAAATGTGGGCGCGCTGGCCGCCGCGGAAGTGCAGGCAGGAGACGGTGGCATCGGCGAGATTCGGCGTCAGGTAGCTGCCGCCGACGCAGGTGGCCTCGATGGGCAACTCGCCGTACAGGCGCAGAATGACGGCGATATCGTGCGGGGCGAAGTTCCAGAGCGCGTTTTCCTCAATGCGGATTTTGCCGAAATTGAGGCGATTGGAATAGATGTAGAGGACGCGGCCGAGCGCGCCTCCCTCGACCAGCTCCCGCAATTTCAGAATGGCCGGATGATACTCGAGCAGGTGGCCGACCATGAGCACGCGGCTGGTTTCCTGCTGGACGCGCTGCATCTCCAGCCCCTGCTGGTAAGTGAGGGCGAGCGGCTTCTCGACCAGGACATGCTTGCCGGCGCGCATGGCGGCGATGGCGAGCCGATGATGCGTCTCCGCCGGCGTGGCGAGGACGACCGCGTCGATATCGGCGCGATTGAAGACTTCGTCGAAATCGGCCTGGGTCTCGATGCCGGGGGCGATTTCGCGCGCGCGCGCGCGCCCGGGTTCCGCGGGATCGCAGACCAGGCGGAGCGCGCCGAGCAGATGAAAATTGCGGACGAGGTTTTGGCCCCAATATCCGCAGCCGAAAACGGCGACTTTTGGCGAATCCATTCGAAAGTGGGCGGGGACATCCTTGTCCGCGCCGGCAATAATCAGGCTTTGAACACGGGGGCGGCCGGCTTCGGCACCAGCGACATCACGTTGCGGGTATCGATGATGCACCGGGCCCAATTGCCGAGTTCCTTGTAATTCACCGCATCGTGCGCGGTCGAGATTACCACCGCGTCGTAGCTTTCGATGGTGGCCTTGTCCCACGGCACGGACTTCGTGCCGGTCCACTCCGCGTGCTCGCGCGTGGGCGTGATGACGGGGATGAAGGGATCGTAGTAGGCAACCTCGGCGCCTTCATGCTTGAGCAAGTGCAGCAAGTGGAAGGTGGGCGACTCGCGCATGTCGTCGACATTGGCCTTGTAAGCCAGGCCGAGCAGCAGGATTTTGCTGCCGTTGAGCGGCTTGCGCTGCTTGTTGAGGGCCTGGCTGACGCGGTTGACGACGTGCTGCGGCATGGAGGTGTTGATCTCGCCGGCCAGCTCGATGAAGCGGGTGTTCTGGCCGTATTCGCGGGCTTTCCACGTCAGGTAAAACGGATCGATCGGGATGCAATGCCCGCCCAGCCCAGGGCCGGGATAAAAGGCCATGTAACCGAACGGCTTGGTTTTCGCAGCGTTGATGACCTCCCAGACATCGATGCCCATCGCGTCGTAAACGACCTTGAGTTCGTTGACCAGGGCGATGTTCACGCTGCGGAAAATGTTTTCGAGGAGCTTGGTCGCCTCGGCTGCGCGGCAGGAGGAGACTGGCACGAGCGTCTTGATGGCCATGCCGTAGAGGGCTTTCGTCTTTTCGAGGCAGGCCGGGGTCAAGCCGCCGATCACCTTGGGAATGGTGGCGACGCGGCTGCTGGGGTTGCCCGGATCTTCGCGCTCGGGCGAGAAGGCCAGATGGAAATCCCGGCCCGCGACCAGTCCGGAGCCTTTCTCCAGCACCAGCCGCAAATCCTCGTCTGTTGTGCCCGGATAAGTCGTCGACTCCAGCACCACGAGCACTCCCTTGTGCAGGTGCGGCGCGAGGGCTTCGCCGGTTTTGATGATGTAGGAGATGTCCGGCTCGCGGTTCTTGTTGAGCGGCGTGGGGACGCAAATGATGACGGCATCGCACTGGTGCGCTTCGGCAAAATCCGTCGAAGCACGGAAGGCCTTCGATTCGATCTCCCTCGCAATGGTCGAGGCTTCGATGTGCTTGATATAACTGCGGCCCGCGTTGATCGCGGAGACCTTTTCGGGGTCGATATCCAGGCCCACCACCGCGGCGCCCGACCGGGCGAACTGCAGCGAAAGCGGCAAACCGACATATCCCAAACCGACAACGGCAACTTTCATGGCATCTCTCTAAACCAATTACATTTTACGTCAGAAACTTTTCGACCATCGGACGAAACGACGCGAGCCGCTTTTGAAAGCGGACCAAATTGCGCAACCGACCGGCGCAAAACTTATACTCCTCCGGGCTGACCGCCCCCTCCGCGCGGTCTTTCTCCAACTCGTTGAAGATCAGCGCCAGTCTCTTTTCGGACGAATCGAGCCAAGGCTTTACGAACTCGGAGAAACTGGCCAGCGCCAGTTCCCGCGGATCGCCCACCGCCTCGAAGTAATCGCGCCGATCCCCCGGCACCCAGACCGGCTTCACCGCGCGGAGCGACGCGAGCTGCCGGGCGGCCATGCTGGCGCTTCCCTTGCTGATCGAGAGCGCGGCGGCCAGATCGTCCAGCGACATCGGCTGATGGGCCAGATAAAGCAGGCCGAACACCTGGCCGGTCGAACGCGGCAGGCCCAGCGTCTGGAAAATCCGGCTGGCGGCTTCCACCGCCTCGCGCCGAGCTTTCGAGGGACTTCGGGCGGGCTCGAAGCGTGGCTGGCTGGCGTTCTTCACACTTCGTGCCGGTCGATTCGCAGTTCGGGCGGAACCGGCGGATCATACAACAAATCGTTCAAAACGAATTGAATCTTCCGAAAGGCGGCGCGTTTCGGCAAGTGCATCCGTTTGCCGGAGCGCGACACTTGTCGGGAGAATCCTTACACCGGGCTCCGCCAGAGTTCGTAGGCAAAGCGGCCGATCAGGAAGAGCACCAGGCCCAGAAAGAGCCGCCGGACGAATTGGCTTCCCCTCAACACCGCCAGGCGCGCGCCGAGATATCCTCCAAGGATGTTCGCGAACGCCATCGGCACGGCATACTCATAAAACACCTGGCCGTGCGCCACAAACCAGGAAAGCGCGGCAATATTGGTCGCGAGATTCACAATTTTGGCGTGCGCCGTGGCTTCGAGAAACATCATCCCGAAGATGCTCACGAAGGCGAAGATGAGAAAACTTCCGGTGCCCGGGCCGAAGAACCCGTCGTAAAAACCGATCGCCCCGCCCGCGGAAAGCCCAAGCGTCAACTGCTGCCGCGCGCTCCGGCCCGGCCGCTGGAATTTTCCGAAATCCTTCTTCGCGAAGGTGTACACGGCGATGCCGATAAGGAGAAACAGGATCAACGGCCGCACCGCCTCTTTGCTAAGCAGCGACACCGTGCGCGCGCCAAAGATCGAGAGCACCGAAGCCGCGAGCGCGGCGGGCAGGGCCATCCTCCAGGAGAATGTCGTGGTCCGGGCGTATTGCGCCAGCGCCACCGCGGTGCCGAAGGTGGAAGAGAACTTATTCGTGCCGAGGATGGCCGGCACTTGCGCGGCCAGCGGCGGAGGCAGGCAAACGAAAAGCGCGGGCACTTGAATCAAGCCGCCGCCGCCGACCACCGAATCGATAAAGCCGGCCGTGAACGCGGCCAAGGTGAGTAAAACGAAGTCCACAGACGCTGAGTCGGTGTGTGCTAGCTTACGACATTCATCGGCTGGCCCGCCAGGAACCGCCGCAGGTTCTCGACGGTCACGCCCATCAACCGGGCGCGGGCGGCCTGGGTGGCCCAGGCGACGTGGGGAGTGACATAACAGTTGGGTGCGTCGAACAGCGGGTTGCCCGCTGTGGGTGGCTCGACTGCCAGCACATCCAGCCCCGCCCCGGCGAGCTGACCGGCGCGCAAGGCGGCCGCCAGCGCTGCCTCGTCGATCAAGGGTCCCCGGCTGGTATTGAGCAGAAACGCGGTTCGCTTCATCAGCGCGAGACGCGCCGCATTCATGATATGGCGCGTTTGATCGGTCAACGGACAATGCAGCGAGACGACATCGCTTTCCCGCAGCAGCGTCTCCAAATCGACGGTGCGGCACCCATCGGGAATCGACTTGGGCTGGCGCAAATGCACGAGAATCTCCATGCCGAAGGCTTGCGCCAGCCTGGCGACGGCGGCGCCGATCCGGCCGAAGCCGATGATGCCCAGCTTCAACCCCTGCAATTCGATGAGCGGATGATCCCAGTAGCAAAAATCCGGGCAGCGGCTCCAGCGTCCGGCGCGCACCGTTTCCGCGTGATGCCCCACGCGATTCGTCAGCTCCAGCAGCAGGGCCAGCGTCGCTTGCGCCACGGAGGCGGTGCCGTAGGCCGGCACGTTCGTGACCGTGATGCCCCGCGCTTGGGCGGCGGCGACATCCACGATGTTATACCCCGTGGCCGTGACCCCGATGTAGCGGAGCTTCGGGCAGGCCGCGAAGACCGCCGGGCCGAGCGGCACCTTGTTGGTGAGCGCAGCCTCCGCCTCCGCCAGCCGCGGCGCCACTTCCTCCGGGGCGCTGCGCGGATGCAGCGCGACTTCGCCCAAGGCTTGCAGGGCTTCCCAAGACAAATCCCCCGGGTTGAGGGTGTGGCCATCCAGAACGACGATGCGCATGATTACCGGAAGTACGGGGTGTACTCCGGCACACCCTTCTTGATGAGCAATTTCAGACGATCCGCGTCCGCCGTGTTCATCTCCGCGCGGAACTCCTCGAACAGGGCACGCACTTCCGCAAGATGATGGGGCTGCGTGACGAACCGCATGATCTTGGCATGATCGGTCGGCGCGGTGTTCTCGCCATCGTGGCTGAGTTCTTCGAACAGTTTCTCGCCCGGACGCAGGCCGACAAACTCAATCTCGATATCCTCGTCCGGGCGAAATCCGCTTAACTCGATCAACTGCCGGGCGAGGTCCACGATTTTCACCGGGCTGCCCATATCCAGCACGAAAATCTCGCCGCCGCCGCCTTGCGTCGCCGCCTGCAGGACCAATCCCGCCGCCTCGGGAATCGTCATGAAATAGCGGGTCACCTCGGGATGCGTCACCTTCACCGGCCCGCCCGCCGCGATCTGCTTTTTGAAGATGGGAATGACGCTCCCCGAGGAGCCCAGCACATTGCCGAAGCGCACGGCCATCAATTTCGTCCGGCCCAGATGCGCGCCGTGCAGCGCCTGGAGATAAATCTCCGCGAGGCGCTTCGAAGCACCCATCACGCTCGTGGGGTTGATCGCCTTGTCGGTGGAGATCAGGACGAACCGGTCGGCCTCGAACTCCAGCGCCAGCTCGGCCAGGCCGGCCGTGGCCAGCGCGTTATTCTTGATCGCCTCGCCCGGCTGGCTCTCCATCATCGGCACATGTTTGTGCGCCGCGGCGTGGAAGATCACTTCCGGCTGGTATCGATCCAGCACTTGCCGCATCCGGGGCGAGTCCGAGACATCGCCCACCAGCGGCAGCACCACCCCGCCGAAGCCGCGCTCGATCAATTCCTGCTCGATCTGGAAAATCTGCACCTCCGATTGCTCCACCAGCAGCAGCCGCTGCGGCGCGAACGTCGCGATCTGCCGGCATAATTCGCTGCCGATGCTCCCGCCGGCCCCGGTGACCATCACCACCCGGCCGCGGAGGAGCTTGCGGATGTTCTCCGTTTCGAGATCGACCGCATCGCGCCCCAGCAAATCCTGAATTTCGACTTCCCGGATCTGGCTCACGCGCACCTGGCCGGTCGTCAACTGATCGAGCGAGGGAATGGTCGAGAACCGGAGCCGGCTCTTCTGCAGCAGCTTCACCAATTCGCCGATTCGTTTGGCCGGGGCGTTCGGCATCGCGATGATCACCTCATCCAGTTGCAGATTCAGATCGCTGTCCGCCAGCGCCTCGGGCGGGCCGACCACCGAGATGTCGTGGACGCGCGAACGCCATTTGGTGGCGTCATCGTCGAAAAAGGCCACGGGAGCCAGGCCGAGCCCGCGCCGGGCGATGAGTTCCCGGGCCAGATTCGCCCCGGCATCGCCCGCTCCGAAGATTCCCACCCGTTTCCGCCGCCCCCGCACGCGCGTGGACTGCGCGCTGAATCGTTCCCGGTAAATGCGAAAACTCAGCCGCAACATCGCCAGCCCGCTGAACGAGAGAATCGTGTTCGTCAGCAGCATTCCGCGGGAAATCCCATAGGGAATCGGGAACAGATAGCGGATCGCGAGAAACGTGCCGGAGGCCGCCATCGTCGCGAAGAACAGCCGCCGCAAGTCCGGCACGCTGAAATAACTGAGCAACCCGGAGAACTGCCCGAAGAACGCCAGCCAGATCAACTGCACCGGCAGCTCCCACATCCAATCCACATGCAGATGACGGAGATGCACCGGTTCCTTGCCGACATTGAAATCGAACCGCAATTGATACGCCGCCCACCGGCAGGCCAGCAGCACCACCGAATAACCCACGAGCAGAATCAGGGCCCGCGCCGCCAGCGAGCGCCGCAAGCCCGCGATCCGGCCCAACAACGGGGCCTTCGACGCGGGCGGCTTGGCGGTCTCTCCGAGGGCGACGGACGCCTCCTCGACCGCAGTACCTCCATCCAGGCGCATGCCCGCTCAGCATGCCGCCCGGCCTCCCCAGCGGCAAGTTCCATTCCGCCCGCGGACTTCGTCATCGTCGTGCGCGAGCGAAACCCGGGTTCAAGTCTTGCCCGCCTTGGCGGCAAGCTCGCGGTATTTCGCGGCGTCTTCAGGCCGCTTCAGGTCGGTGGCGGCCTCTTCGAGCTTCTTGTAAATGTCCGCCTTGCCGGGGTAGTCGGGAAAATCGCGGAGCAAGGCTTCGTAGAGATCGAACGCTTCGCGGGCGCGGCCGCCCAGCGTGAGAAGATTTCCGGCCTGGAAGGTTAATCGCAGCCGCTGCAGGGAGGTGGGTTCGAGCCGGAGGGCTTTCAGGTAGGGCTCGATGGCGTCGGACAGTTTTCCCTGATTGCGATACAGGTCGCCGAGTTTTTCCTGGAGGACGGCGCTGTTCGTGGCGGCGGGTTCGCGATCGATATAGGTCGTCAATTCCGCCACGGAGGTATCGAGGACGAGATTGCGATTCAGGATGAGCAGGTGCGACCACTCGATGAGCTTGCTCTGGCCGACGAATTGATCGGCAAACCATTGCGGCGGGGCCTTGGCGAACGGGGCGTAGAGCGGGTCTCCAACGACCGTGACCTGCCAGGAGAGCCCACGCTGAGAAGCGTAGACGGCTTCCCCGAACGTAAATCCATGGAGCAAACGGGAGAGGAGGATCGGAAGTTCTGGCGTGAGGTGGAGATACGGTTCCTCGGTAAACCCGATCGTGGCGGTAGCGCCGAGCGCGAGCAAGGGGCCGACCCAACCGGCCTGGGCGGCCCGCAAAGGTTTGGCCGAAAAGGAATTCAAGTGGTAGGCGATGGCTCCGGGGACGAACTCGACCAGGCCGGAGGCGAAGTTGCCGGCGGGATTGAACTCGTACCACCCGAAGTACAGCGCGGTCTGGCTCATCGGGAACGATTTCGAAAACACCTCGGGTTTCTTGTCCAGAATGGTCTCGAAGCCGAAGCGCCGGGCGATGTCGGCCGCGGCGAGCAGGCGTTCGTCGCCGATGAGATGATCGGTATTGGTCAGGCCGCGCGCATCGAAATAGGCCCGGCCCCAGAGGCCGATTTGCTCGGCCTGGATCGCCTTGTCCACGAGGCTGCGGGCGATGTCGGCCGAGGGGCCATCGAGACGGGCGGTGATCAGCACCCCGTTGGTGGCATTCAGGGCGGCGGCGTTCGTCGTGCCGAAGAGCGGATTATTCGCGAGGCCAGTCAGGGGCAGTTGCAACGGAAGGGTGGGCAGCAGCGCCAGTTCGCTGTCGACCGCCGCCTCATTCCGCCGGAGCGGCTCCTGCAAAGTATCGGCCCAGTCTTCCCGGAGATTCGCATCGGGAAGGATTTTGACCGGCACGCCGTAGCACGGCACGAGGTACCGGATTTTCGAAAACGCCAGAGGAAGATCATCCACCTTTCGATCGAGGCTGACGGGCTCGCGGTACGCCAGGAGACCGCGCGATTGCAATTCCTGCCAGAGCGGGCGCTGGAGTTTCTCGACGAATTGCTTGCGAGTCATCGCTTCGTCCCGCGACAGATCGAACCCGATGACCTGGTTGGTTGGGACATTCCGGCGGGTGGCGTAATGCCGTGCGACGGCCTCCGATTCGGGCCAGTTGCGATTGAACAGGACGACGACGGAAGCGCCGCGGTCGTCGGCCGCGGTGAGGAATGGTGCGCCCCACAGCAGAGCCAGCAGCGCGGCGGTTCGAATCCAACCCTTCGTCTGGAATAAGGCCTGAAACATCTTCATGGAATCTGAACTTTCAAACCATCGTGCGCAAACGAAACACCTTCGGGCATTTCGGCTTGGTCGCGATCATGATCGTAATCGTGGGTCAGATGGGTAAAATAGGTCCGCGTGGCGGCGATCCGCCGGGCTGCGGTGAGGGCTTCGTCCAGGCACATGTGAGTGGGGTGAGGTTCCCGGCGGAGTGCATCAAGGATGAGAACCTCGACGCCGCGGACCTGCTCGAGAACCGGTTCCGGAACCAGTTTGCAATCGCTGAGGTAGGCCATCTTGTTGCGGCCCGCGTGCTGAAAGAGAAAGCCAGTCGTGGTGGTCCTGCCGTGGGGGAGGTCGAACGGCACCAGCGTCAAATCGCCGATGGTGAATGGCCCTTCGATAATCCGAGGGTCGGGATCAAAATAGCCTTTCGGGATGGGCGGTCCGGCGAAGGCATAATTAAAGACGCGGCGGAGGTGCCCCATCGTTTCAGCGCTGGCGTAGACCGGAAGGGAGCCATTGCGCAGATCGCAAAAGCGGCGGCAATCGTCGAGGCCCATGATGTGATCGGCGTGGGCATGCGTGAAGACCACGGCGTCCAACCAGACGATCCGTTCGCGCAGGGCCTGGAGCCGGAATTCGGGCGGCGTGTCGACGACCAGTTTGACGGCAGGAGTCTCGACGTAAATCGCGGGGCGGGTGCGGTGGTTTTTGGGATTGCTCAGGAAGCTCTCGCTGTACTGCCAGCCGATCATCGGCACGCCCTGCGAAGTGCCTGAACCCAGGAAAGTGACTTGCATAGGCTACATCAGCTTGAGCCGCACCCCGAGTTGCCGTGCCCGCCGGGCCAGATCCTGCACCAGGGCCAGGCCCATCTCCTGGTCGCGCAGAATGAAAGTCTTGTCGTTCTCCAGTTCGACCGCGCCGCGATGGTCGTAGCCATGCGACTGGAGAATCTCGCCGAACATCGCCTGGAAACGCGCCCCCGCCGGATCGGCCGGGGCCAGGGAGGGATCGGCGAGGCCGGGGCCGGAGCCGCCCGCGCTGGCAAGGTAGCCGCGCAAGCGATCCGCGAGATGTTTGGGATCGCGATGATGGACGATGATTTCCTGCCGCGCCGGATCGAACAGCATCCCCTCCGTGTGGGCGGTCAGCATCACCGTGCGCTTGCCGATCCCCTGCGCGTAACCGGCCAGAAAAATGGCCTGGGGCTGGTGGCTCCCGATCTCAGCCAGGACCAAGTCGGCGCTTTCCACCGTGCCGCACGCCTGCCCCAGCGAGGCTCCGGCCGGCCAATCCGCCGCCACCCGCCGGCATTCGATGCCCAGCGCCGCGCAAGCGGGCCGCACCCCCTCGTCGTACAGCGCCGCGAAGTATTCCCCGTTCGGAATAATCGCGGCCACCGTTCGCACTGGCGTATCGAGTTTCATCGGCTTCAGCCGCCGGAACCTAGCCGAGAATCGGCCCGCTGGACAGTCCCGGTGTTCGTCGCGCGGGCCGGCAGCAGGTTCGATGGGGAAGGGCGGCGCCGGGCTCGTCGGTCGGGCGCTTCCGAATCCGCCTATGCGGTCATCGGGCTCGTTGAGCAGAGGGCGATGCGACATGGGCGCGTTCGAACGTCATAACCAGAATCCCTGTCCAAGCGTCGTGCGAAGCCTTGTCGTTTTCGCACGACTCGTGCCGCGTCCGACTCGACGTTTTCTGATTCGCTGTGCCGCAGCGGGCTTTGCTCTCGCCATCGGTGCCGGTGGAGTCCTGTGGTTCCTCGGCTCGGCTCTGCTTGCAGCCGCACCGGCCAATGTCCGCCTGCCGGCCGAATTTCGAGGAACCTATGTCGCGTTTCCAAGCGCCTCCGGTTCGCTGCTGCGCGGCAATCTCCGGCGCGGCCGGCCCGGGATGGGAACCGTCATCCTGATGCACGGGATTCGCCTGCACCGTGGTTCGCTGGTTCGCCATGCCGAATTCATCCATGCCGCCGGATTCTCGGTGCTCATGTTCGATTTTCAGGCCCACGGCGAAAGTCCCGGCGAACGGATCACCAATGGCTGCCTCGAGTCCAGAGACGCCACCGCGGCCGTGGGTTTTGCCCGCGCACAATTCCCTCGCGAACCCATCGCCGTCCTCGGCATTTCTCTGGGAGGAGCGGCTGCGCTGCTGGCGGAACCGCCGCTCGAAGTCGACGCCATGATCCTTGAAATGGTCTTCCCCGACCTCGACCGCGCCATCAAGAATCGGCTCGCCATCCGTTTGGGCCGCTGGGCCCGCGCGCTGTCGCCGCTCCTGGCGTGGCAACTCAAGGCGCGCCTCGGCGTGGCCGCCGACTGGTTCAGCCCGGAGCGCGGCATCGCACGCGTCCGCTGCCCCAAACTGATCATCTCGGGAGCCAGGGACCAACACACCACTCTGGACGATACCCACTCCCTCTACCGCGCCGCGTCCGATCCCAAGGAGCGATGGATCATCGACGAGGCGGCTCACCAGGACCTCTACGCCCTGAACGGCCAGGCTTACGAATCCAGGATTCTCCAGTTCTTGAGCAAGATCCAGGTGCCGGAGCGGTAGCTCTCTCATCCGGCTGGCGCATTTGCGCATGGGAACTCCCGCTGGTATGTAAAGCATGCCTTGGATAAGTCAGGATCGCAGGTCCGGTTTCCGGCGGGGTTGAACAACGCGTTCTTGTTTTCGTCGTTCAACGCCCTCTCCTTTCAGATCGTGCTGGGAAGCCCGATGATCCTGTACGCCAAGTCGCTCGGCGCCAGCGCGACGGTGCTGGGCATCATCACCGGGATGATGCCGCTCCTGGTCATTTCCCAGATCCCGGCGGCAAACCACATCGGACGCGTGGGTTACAAGCGGTTCGTCTATGCCGGCTGGGGCACGCGCGTCATCTTCATTTTCGTGATCGCCGTGGTGCCGGTGCTCTTATTTCTCAATCAAGGCAGCCGCCTCGCGCTCGTGCTGTTCCTGCTTTTCATTTTCAACCTCTCGCGCGGCATCTCGAGCTGTGCCTGGCTGCCGTGGATTTCGACGCTTGTGCCGGGAGCCTTGCGCGGCAAATACCTCGCGGGAGACCAGGCCTGCGCGGGCGTGGCGAGCTGCCTGGCGTTCGTGCTCGCCGCGCTCTGCCTGGGGGACCATCCCGAAGCATGGCAATTCGCCGTGGCCTTCTTCATCAGCGCCATCAGCGGGGCGATCAGCCTGATCTTCCTGAAGCGCATTCCGGATGTCCCCGTGCCGGAGGAGGTGCGCACTTCCAAACAGCCGGTGCCGTGGCTCGAAATCGCCAAGTACCCGCCGTTCACCCGGCTGTTGATCATGAACCTCGGCTGGTCGATCGCCTACGGCGGCATACCCGCCTTCACGGTGTCGTACCTCCGCACGACGGCGGGGCTGCCGGAGGACGTGATCCTCTATTACAACTCCCTCTTCTTTCTCGGCGGCTTGCTCAGCATCGCCTTCGGCAGCCGCATGGATGTGAAAGGGAGCAAGCCCGTGATGCTCTTTTCCTGCTGGATGTGGCTCGCCATCATCGCCGTGTGGCTCCTGCTGGCCGGGCGCATCCTGCCGGTGGAGGCCAAGGTCATCATGCCCCTCCAGTTCGCGATGGGGCTCGGCCTGGCGATGTTCAACATGGCGAACATCCGCCTGACCATGGTGATCAGCCCGCAGATGGGCCGGAACCACTTCTTCGCGCTCTACTCCGTCGTCGCCAACGTCAGCCTGGGGCTCGCTCCAGTCTTTTGGGGCATCCTGATCGACCTGTTCGAGAAGCTCGAATTCCGGTGGCACGGCTTCGAATTCAACCGGTTTACCTTGTTTTTCGCGGGGACGGGCGTTGCCTTTGCCATCACCGCCCGGCTGATGGGGCGGCTCGAGGAGCCTTCCGCCAGCCACATGCGCGAGCTGTTGCGCGACATTCTGGTCCAGACCCCCCAGCGGCTCTTCAGCAAGATGTGGCCGCGGTATTAAATCTATCGAGCACCCCTCCACTTCGTTCTATCCGCTGGCCCAGGTCGAAGCCGCGCGACGTTTCACTGACTGAAGTCGGCGCAGCCGAGAGGATTGGATTGAACCGACCGTAATTATCAGTTCCAACTCTCGACCTCGCCGCTTATATTGTAGCTGGTCGATCCCTCCCCGATCCCACCCGGTCCGGGGGTGACTTCATCGCCTCACTGGGGACGATTCTCCACGATTTACCAGCACTCACCGCTCTCCACCGCCATTCGCCACAATTCACCACACAGTCTCCACTCGCTATTTTCAGTCTGGTTTGCAACCGAAGCTATTCGCCATAAACGTCTTGCCCACGATGCATCTCCCGCCTCCCTTGTCGATTCACCACCATTCACCACTCAATCCCTTTCATCCTCCACCACTTCGACCCCGCCGGGGACGAGGCCCGCTTCCCGGCTTTCAGGGCGGGAAGCCGAAGGAAAGTTTCACGGCGGCGTATTCGGGATGAATCTCGCCGGTGCGGGTGCGGATGATGAGAGGAGGCTCGATCCAGGTGCGGCGGTGCATCGGCTCCGGGAGATCCGCCTGGCGCATGGCTCCGAAGAGCGCCAGGAGCGGCGGCTCGCCTTCCCGCAGGGTCACCGGCCGTTCGCGGACGAGCGCCAGGCCGGCGGCGTGCGCGGCAGCGCGGGCGCGTTCGGCTTGGTGAGGCGGGTGGATCGGGAAAACGAAGGAGAACCATCCGCCCGGAGCCAGATGCGCGGCGGCGGCACGGCTGTAATCGGAGATATCGCCGCGCAGTTCGAACCGGCACGCCACTTTTTGCGGGTGGTCTCCCTCCAGGCC
The DNA here is from genome assembly GCA_964478815.1 of uncultured Verrucomicrobiota bacterium. GTDB lineage: Bacteria > Verrucomicrobiota > Verrucomicrobiia > Limisphaerales > SXQI01 > DASVNK01. The sequence goes on along the minus strand of CAYZKY010000048.1, from coordinate 5,911 downwards.
GCTCCCGGGCGGGAAGTAGGGCGGACTGCCCAAGACGAGGTCGAATGATTCGCCCGGCGGCAGCAGGGCGGAATCGCGAAAATCGCCGTGGCGGAGTTCGAATCGATCCGCCAATCCGTTCCACGCCACCGACTTTCGGGCCAGCCGGATGCTCTCCTCCTGCGCTTCGACGGTAACGAAGTGCGCGCCGGGCAACCGCCACGCGGCGGCCATCGCGACGGTGCCGATGCCGCTGCCCAGGTCAAGCACCCGCTCCGCGCGCGGGCACCAGGAGGTGCCATGCCAGGCGACGAGCAGATCGTCGGTCGAGAAGCGATGGCCCGCTTCGAGTTGGAAAATGCGGAATTGACCGCTCAGCGCATCGAGAGTTTCGCCGGGTCCGGCCTCGGTCCCGCCCGGCGGGATCGGGCCCGGAATGCGCCAGCCGCGAAAAGTCGTTTTCACCACAACGCGAGAAATCGCTACGGCGCGGCCCCGGCTTCACCCCGGGCCTTTTGAAACGGCACGCTGCGAACGGTTTCCATGACCAGCGTGTGGAAACGGAATTCATTCTTTTCGAGGCTCTCCACGATCCGGTCGATGGCGCATTGGTCGTAGAATTCGAGCCCGCGGCCGAGGGCATAGGTCAGGAGCTTTTCGGACAGGCAGCGGAGGTACTCCGTCCGCTTCGATCCGAAGAGAATCTTTTTCAATTCCGCCGGCCCGGCGAAAGATTCGCCCGACACCAGCTTCCCGGCGGGATCGATCTCGAAGGAACCATCCTTGTCGCGCCAGCGGCCGACCCCGTCGAAATTTTCGAAACCGAAACCGATGGGGTCCATTCTCGAATGGCAAGAGGCGCATAATGGCTTCTCGCGATGCTGCTCCATCCGCTGGCGGAGCGAGCCGGTGAGCGCGGAACCCTTTTCTTCTTCCAGCTCGGGAACGTCCGGCGGCGGGGGTGGGGGCGGCGTGCCGAGGATGTTTTCGAGGATCCATTTCCCGCGCTTCACGGGGGATGTGCGCGTCGGATTGGACGTGATCGTCAGGATGCTGCCTTGAGTCAGGACACCCCCGCGGGCGGTTCCGGCCAGCGAGACTTTCTGGAACTCCGGACCGCTGACTCCGGCCAGACCGTAATGCCGGGCCAGGCGCTCGTTCACGAAGGTATAATCGGCGTCGAGAAACTCCAGAACGCTGCGATTCTCCCGCATGATATTGGCGAAAAACAGTTCGGTTTCTTTTTCGAGCCCCAGGCGCAGCTCGTCGTCGTAATCGGGATAGGCTTCCCGGGCCGGGAGCGCGGTGGCAAGACTGCGAATTTGCAGCCATTGTGCGCCGAAATTCTTCACCAGCGCGCTGCTCTTCGGATCGGCCAGCATGCGCCGCACCTGCGGTTCGAGCTGCGCGCGCAATTGTCCCGAGGCCGCGAGCGCGCGGAGCGTGTCGTCGGGCAGGGTGCTCCAGAGGAAGTACGACAGGCGCGTGGCGAGGGCGAATTCGTCGATGTCGTGAATCGCCGCCGGGTTGCCGGGCTCGGGCTGGATTTCTCCCCGGAAAAGGAAATGCGGGGAAACCAGCACGGCCTGCAGGGCGTAACCGACCGCCGCTTCGAAGGGCTCGCCATCGCTCGAAGCCTGAGAGGCAATGCCAGCCAGCCGCTCCAGCTCGGCCCCCAGGACGGGGCGCCGGAAGGCGCGAGCGGCGAATCGCTCGATAATGGCGCGCGCCGTTTCGTTGGTCGAAGCGGGTCCGGGAGATTGGAAGAAAATGCGCGTGTGCGACTCCGGCAGCGGCTGAATCGCGAGCGGTCCGACCAGTTCGAGATAGTCGATAAACAAGTTCCGGTCGCGCAAATCGGGATTCGGCTCCTGCTGATTGACGTAATTATTGATGTAGGCGGCGGTGAATTTGTACTCGCCGGGAGTGAGAGCGAGCCGGGATTCGTACATGGCCGGCGCATGCTCCAGCGCATGGACGGCGTGCGTGGCGACCGGGCGGTCGCTCCAGCGCATTTCCATCTTCGGCAATTCCGGCCCGGCCTGCTGGCCGAAGGCGCGCACCCGCAGGAAGTAATCTCCCGCCGCCCGGACGACCACATTGGTGCCGACCTCGCCTTCACGCATCAAGGACATCGCGAAGTTGTTGCCGTACGGTCCGCCCACGGCGGTGCTGGGCAGTTTCTCGGCCTCGAGCCGCTGCGCCGAGCCGCCTTCCCGCGGTCCGCCGACCACGATGGCGCGGTCGAGAATCGTTTCGGCCGCGGCGAGGTACTTCTCGAACAGAATCGGCGAGAGCGAGAGGACATCGCCGATATTGTCGAATCCATACCCGATGTCGTCGGCCGGGAAATCGTCGGCCGGCTGGAAATCCACACCCACGAGATCGCGGATGGTATTGTTATACTCCGCGCGGTTGAGCCGGCGGACCGTCACCCGGCCGGGATCGGGCTTCGAACAGTCGGCACTGAGGACGTACTGGCTCAGCCAGCCGAGGATAATCTCCCGTTCCTCGGTGGTGGGTTGCGGCTTTTTCTCCGGCGGCATTTCGCTGGAGCGGACGTTGCGGAGGACGAGCTGCCAATCCGCCCGATGCTGCATCATCGCCGCGACGTCGCGGTCGCGATCCAAAGCGAAGCCGCCCTTCTTCATGCCGTCCCCGTGGCAATCGTAACAATACTTCTCGAAGAGCGGGCGCACCCGCTCCTGAAAGGTCTGGTCGCCGGGGAACAACGGCTCGGCGGCGTCCGCGGCAAAAAGCCACGACACGCCAGCGGCCACCATCAAGCATCGATCAAGGCGCAACAAAGCAATCGTTGGACGCCGGCGGCGGCGGCAGGCTTCAAGCCGCCGGCGGCCGGCCCTGCGAAAGCTATCGGTAAACGATGGTCTTGAACCCGCCGTACGCCATGCGCTTGCAGTCGAAAATGGACTGCGGGTCGTTGCACATGGCGGCCACGCGCGGATCGGCCATGATGGCCTTGTTGGCGGCATCGCGGTGCTTGCGGGATTTGAAGGTGGCGTAGGCGAAAACAACGACTTCTCCATCCTTGGCCTTGGCCATCTTGGGGAAGGCCACCATACCCTTGATGAACATGTCGTCGCCGACGCATTCGCGGTATTCGAGGCACCCGTGATCTTTCCAGATTTTGGAAGCCTTGGTCGCGAGCTTTTTGTAAGCGGCGAGATTGGCCTTGGGCACGGACAGGACAAATCCATCAACGTATTCGCTCATAGTTTTCTCAGTGTATTACTCGTAGACGCCGGGGGCGGTCGAACCATTTCGATCCGGCCTTCAGGCTTTGGTGTAAAGTTGCGCCCCTTTCTCGGCGAATTCGCGGCTTTTCTCGGCCAGGCCTTGCTGGAGGGCTTCGTCGTCGGAAAGGCCCTGGGCGGCGGCGTAGCGGCGGACGTCCTCGGTGATTTTCATCGAGCAGAAGTGAGTGAAGAAATTGAAAATGAAGACGGGCGGGAGCATGCCGGGCGGCATCGGCTCTGGGCTATGCTTGAAGCGCATCAGCATCACCACCTCCGTGTCGAGCGCCGTGCGGTAGAATTCGAGGGCCTCCTCGCAGCGCCCTCCGAATAAGAGATAAGACCTGGACTTGGGTGGATTTCATTGGTGTCTCTGTTCGTCTCAAGTGTCTGTTCCTTGTCTTGTTGGGCGCTCCCGCAAAGACAATCCGGCTCATCCTTCGAGAAGCCGCTGGCACGTATCCAGTTTGTCGCGCACCTCTGAGTCGACATCTTTCGGGTCGAGAAGCGGGATCAATTGATGCAGCTCGCCCTTGCGGAGCAACATCGGCTGGGCCGTCGCGGGAGCGAGCCTGCGGAAGAACTCCTCCGCGAAATCGCTGAGTTTCAAGCGAGCGGTGGTGCTATTCCAGATCAATGCTGCCGCCGCAGGGGGAGCCGACAAGTAGGTTTCGAACTCCGTTCGGTTGTTTTGAAAGACGCGTTCGAGGATTAATTGCGCGAGGGTGCTTTCGATCTCGTTCTGGAAGCCTTGGAAAAGCTCCATGCTTGCTAGTTTTCCTATGGCAAAGCGCCGCAAAATGGCGGGTGTGATGAAGTAGTTCTCGGCCTCGTAACGGGACCAATAGAGAATCCTCAAACCGCCTTCGTCGCTGGCCACGCGGCGGCGGCCATCGTCGTCCAAGATCGCCAAGCCACGCAGATGCGGTAATAAGCGGCGCAACGCGAAAAAGTGCTCTTTCGGCTGGATGCCGAAGCCGCCTTCCACCCGTTCGAGCTCCTCCTCAAGGCCTCGTTTGCTCTCCGGGTAACCATCCTGCACGTAATAGACGTTCAACCGGTGATCCTGCTCGAATCGCTCTGCGACGGCATGGTTCAAGAGCCTGGCGAATCCGCGTAGAATCTCCACATCCGTGCTGCCCTCCACATAAAGAATTCGTCCCGACAGGCGGGCGCGCACATAATGTTCGGCGCCGAAATGTTTCAGCGACTGCTTGATCTCTTCCCGCGGCGCCAAACTTTCGGCCGCGCCACCGAGGATCAGGGTCAGGTTGCGATCCAACGCTTCCTCCAAAACAATTTCGGAGTGAGTGGCCAAGATCACTTGCGAATCACTCTCGTGGGCGATCTCACGGAGGAGGATGTATACTTGGCGCTGCCGGAGGATCTCGAGGTGCGCGTCTGGTTCGTCGATCAGCAGCACACTTCCGGGATGCGAAAAGAGATAGGCAAAGAGCAGGAGTAATTGCTGAAAGCCGCGGCCGGCCATGCTGATGTCCAAGGCCCCTTTGACTCCCTCCTGGCCGTAGGAAAGCTCGATCGCGCCCCGTTCATTCTCGCGCGGAATATCCAGTTCCGCCTGGAAAAGTCGTCGCATTAGATCGACAATCCGTTCCCAGCCTTCCGGTTTCTCCTTTTGCACCATCAGGCACAGATTGCGCAGCACCTGCGCGGTCTGCCCCTGGCCGAGCAACACATCGATGCGCCCTGGTTTCAATACGGGCTCCTCCGTCTCGAGTCCAGACATGGGATGCAGCAACTCGACGTTGATCGCGGCGGCGTGCTTGATTAGATTGGGATCGTTCCGCCCGGCGTCGTCGGGTTCGCAGTAAACGAGCTCGTCGCTTTGCGATCGGAATCGCATCGTTAACGGCTTGATTTCCGCACGGCAGGCCAAGCCGACCGTGATTCGAATCTCGATCGGAGTGTTCGCCGTGCGAACCCGCGCGTTGTTCCAGAAAAAGCGCGTCCGAGGAACCGGCACGGCGGCGATACTCAGCCGGTTAATGCCGGTTGCGGCGCGTTCGCTGGCCGACGAATCCTTTCGTTCCGAATACCAAGTTCGCACGCCCATCGACCAAAGCGCGACGGCCTGAAGGGCGCTGGTCTTGCCGCAATTGTTCGGCCCGATCAGCACGGCGGGGTGGTCCAGCTCGATGCGCTGGGATTCCCCGAACCGCTTGAAATTCTCGATTTCGACGTAATGCAAGAGTCTCATCGAAGCCAATCCCTCGGCTCAAGTGAGAGCGGTGCTTTTGAGGCTCGTCGTGTATACTTCCGCGCCTTGCGCCTTGAATTCACGGCTTTTTTCTTCGAGGCCTTTTTTCAGGGCTTCTTCATCGGCGAGGCCTTGGGCGGCGGCATAGCGGCGGACGTCCTCGGTGATTTTCATGGAGCAGAAGTGGGGGCCGCACATGGAGCAGAAGTGGGCGGACTTGGCTCCTTCCTGCGGAAGCGTCTCGTCGTGGAATTCGCGGGCGCGCTCGGGGTCGAGGCCGAGATTGAATTGGTCTTCCCAACGGAATTCGAAGCGGGCTTTGCTCAGGGCGTTGTCGCGGAGCTGCGCGCCGGGGTGGCCTTTGGCGAGGTCGGCGGCGTGCGCGGCGATCTTGTAGGTGATGACACCTTCCTTGACGTCCTGCTTGTCGGGCAGGCCGAGGTGTTCCTTGGGGGTGACG
>CAYZKY010000047.1:0-37004 GCA_964478815.1 uncultured Verrucomicrobiota bacterium | reverse complement strand
AGCGGCTTGCAGTGGAACTCGATGTCGATGCCGTACTTCTCGGTGAGGCGGAGCATAAGATAGCGCGCCATCCACATTTCGTCGGCGGCGCGCTTCGAGCCCTTGCCGAAGATCTGGAATTCCCACTGGCCCTTGGCCACTTCGGCGTTGATGCCTTCATGGTTGATGCCGGCGTCGAGGCAAAGATCGAGGTGGGTATCGACGATTTCGCGGGCGAGGTCGCCGACGTTCTTGTAGCCCACGCCAGTGTAGTACTCGCCCTGGGGCGGAGGAAAACCGCCGCCCGTAGGAAAGCCGAGGGGCACGCCATCCTTGTAGAGGAAGTATTCCTGCTCGAAGCCGAACCAAGCGTCGGGATCGTCAAAAATTCCGGCGCGCGAATTAGAAGGATGCGGCGTCTTGCAATCCGGCATCATGACTTCGCACATCACCAGGACACCGTTTTTCTTGGTGGAATCGGGATAGACGGCCACCGGTTTGAGCATGCAATCGGAAGTGCGGCCTTCGGCCTGGCGGGTCGAGCTGCCGTCGAAACCCCACATCGGGAGCTGCTCAAGCTTGGGAAAGCTGTCGAAGTCCTTGATTTGAGTTTTGCCGCGAAGGTTCGGAGTGGGTTCGTAACCGTCGAGCCAGATGTATTCGAGCTTGTATTTCGCCATAAAAGTGCGTGCGGGGTCTTCTCAGTTTCAGTGTCTAAAATGAACCATTTCGATACGATTTACGTAGTCCGCCCCAGTTGAGCAAGCAAAATGCCATGTGGGGGGATTCCTGACCGAATGTCCGTAAAACCTCGGCAAACCGCAAGTTCTGCTCCCAAACCGAGAGCCCTGGGCGTTGTATCGATTTTATCAGGCTGGGCAAAAGTCGCTACTTTTGCATTTTGACCCAGCCGCTAGAACCGGGCAGGTTTCGGGCGGCGTGCTGGAAGTCAAGAATACGCAACGATCTACGGTGCATGTGTCCTTCGACGGGAGGGTTCTCAAGACGTACCACGGGCCGGATGCGCGGGAGCGGTTCGAGCGGGAGGTGCAGGTGCTCCGCCATCTGGAAGCTCGAAACTGCCCCTTCGTCCCCCGCCTGCTCGACGCGGATTGGAGCAAGCAGCGGATCATCACCACGAATTGCGGGGTGCGCGTGCAACACCTGGACGACCAGCGCCGCCGCGAGCTGTTCGCGGAGCTGGAGCTTTATGGCGTCCGCCACGACGACCCGGAAATGCGCAATGTGACCTACCGCCAGTCGGACGGCCGGTTCTGCGTGATCGACTTCGAGTTCGCGACCATCGTGCCCGGTTTCGAATAACCCCATGCTGCCTCTTCCCCCTCAATCCTCCGGCGCCAGGCGGTTGCGGTGGTCCGGACGCACGGATCGCGGCAAGGTTCGCCCCAATAACGAAGACGCCTTTCTCGGGCTGCGGTTTGACGCGCGGGAGGTGCATCACCTTGGGTCCATCGGCGAGGGGGAGACCGAGCGGATGGATTATGCCTTTGCGGTGAGCGACGGCATGGGAGGGGCGCAGGCGGGCGAGCATGCGAGCCGGATCGCGATCGAGAAGATCACCACCCTGCTGCCGCGCTCCTACAAACAATCCGCGGCGGGGCTGGCGGCCGGGGCCGCCGATGTGATGGAAGAACTCTTCACCCAGGTGCATGGGGCCTTGGCGCATCTGGGACGGTGCTACGAGGAATGCGCGGGGATGGAGACCACGTTGAGCCTCTGCTGGTTCACGCCCGACCGGATGTACTTCGGCCACGTCGGGGATAGCCGGATCTATTATCGAGCGGGGCATGGGGGGGCGCTGCGGCAACTGACCGAGGACGATACGCATGTGGGCTGGCTTTTGCGGAACGGCAAGATCAACGAACGGGAAGCCCGCAGCCACCCGCGCCGGAACCTCCTGCAGAAGGCGCTCGGCGGAAACAACCAGTTCGTGACCCCGCAAGTCGGCAGCGTGGCGTACGAACCGGGCGATAGCTTCCTGCTCTGCACGGACGGCCTGGTGGAAACGATGTACGACCAGGATCTGAACGAGATTCTGGCCAAGCCGGAACCGAACAGCAAGGGCCACAGCCGTGCGGATGTGCTGATAAAGACGGCCCTCGAACGTCCCGGACGAGATAATCTCACCGCGTTGGTGGTGGAGGTCTGGTAGCTTGGTTCCTGGAAGCGAGGCCCGGGTGAAGGGGGACTTGCCATTTAACAATGGCGGGCCGGATTTGGATTTTGGGCCTCCGTGAATGGCGACCACTCATTCGGCGGACCCGGCCTGCACATTCGCGCGGACGATCCGACCGGCGTTATCGCGAGGATGCTGATCGACGCGCTGTGCCGGGAGATGGCGGAGCGGTATGGGACGCCGCCGAGTCCATTCTCGCCGACGGAAGGCGCGGTGCCCAAGAGTGCTTTCCGTGTCGCGTGGTTGGGAGATCAAGCGGTCGGTTGCGGGGCATTGCGACCGTTGGAGGGAAACACCGCCGAAATCAAGCGGATGTACGTCGCTCCCGCCGGCCGGCGGCGGGGCATCGCGCGGCGGATTCTTCTGGAACTGGAGGGTTGCGCGCAGGAATTCGGCTATCGGACGATCCGACTCGAAACGGGGGTGCGGCAGCCGGAAGCGCAGGCGCTCTACGAGGCAATGGGGTATGGGAGAATTCCAGCCTTCGGAACGTACGCAGGCAATCCAACCAGCGTCTGCTTCGAGAAGGAGGTTGGACAAGGCGGTTGAGGCGGCCGTTTCCGGCCTTACGGCCGTTTGGCAACCGGGGAACGCATCGCTTTCAGCAGCATCTGCGCACAGGCTTCGGCGAAGCGCGGGTCGTTGATCTCGGTGTCCATCTCGATCACTTCGATGTCCGGCCGCAAACCCGCCTTGATCGCGCCGAAGAGCGCCGCATCCGCCTGCGGGTCGTGGAAACTCTGCCCGGCCGCGCTGATGACGCTGATGGCCTTGCGGGGGATCGCCACGGTCACCGGGCCGATGGATGCATTCAGCTTTTGGGCGATGATCTTCCCGATGGCCGCGTTCTCTTCCGGGGTGGTCCGCATCAGCGTGACCTGCGGATTATGCTGATAAAAGCGGCGTCCCTTGAACTTGGCCGGAACGGAATCCGGCGCGTAAAAATTAACCATGTCGAGGCACCCAGGAGTGACGACCGCGGGGGTCCCCGTCTTGGCCGCCGCATCCAGCCGTTGCGGGCCCGCGCCAAGAAAGCCCCCGACATATTCGTCCGCCCACTCGGTGGTGGTGATGTCGAGCACGCCATCCACCATGCCGGCTTCGATGAGCGATTCCATCGTTCGCCCGCCGGTGCCCGTGGCGTGGAACACCAGCACTTCGTAACCGTGCTCCTCCAGAATCTTCTTGGCGTGCTGAACACATTGGGTGGTATTGCCGAACATGCTGGCCGCCACCAAAGGCTTGTCTCCAGCGGCCTTGGGCGGAGTCGTCTCGACCATCCCGCAGATCGCTCCCGCCGCGCGGGCGAGGATTTCCCGCGAGATGCGGTTCAAGCCCGCGACATCGACGATGCTTGGGAACATCACAATGTCCTTCACGCCGACGTATTGCGAGGTGTTGCCGCTGGCGAGCGTGGAGACCATCAGCTTGGGGAACCCGATCGGGAGGGCCCGCATCGCGGAGGTACCGATGGAAGTCCCGCCGCCGCCGCCGAGCGAAATGATCCCATCGATCCGGCCTTCCTGGAACAGGCGGCTGACCACCAGTGGCGCGCCTTCCGACATGGCTTTGATGGTCTCGCCCCGGTCCCGCCGGGCCACCAACGCCGCAAAATCGATGCCCGCCGCGGCCGCCACCGTCTCGCGATCGACATCCGGATGCAGGGCGGGCGGTTCGAGCGCGCCCACATCGATCACGAGCGTTTGGTGGCCGCGCTGGCGGATGATGTCGGCGACGTAGGCGTGCTCGACGCCCTTCGTATCCATCGTGCCGAGAACTGCGATCGTCGCCATGCGGTGCGCTCAGGCTTGGGCCAGTTTCTGACCGATGAACGTTTCGAGCTTGATCGAATCCGCGGTGAACGAGCGGATGCCCTCCGAAAGCTTCTCGGTCGCCATCTGGTTTTCGTTAAACATCCAGCGGAAGGCCTTCTCGTCGAGGGTGACGCGGGGCAATTCCATTTTGGCGGCGCGGGCCGGGTCCAGCTTGCGCTCGATGGTTCCGGGCGTCTTGGCCAATTCATCGAGCAACGCCGGGCTGATGGTCAGCAAATCGCAGCCGGCGAGTTCGATAATTTCGCCAACATTTCGAAAGCTTGCCCCCATCACCTCCGTATTATGGTTGTGACGTTTGTAGTAATTGTAGATTTGAGTGACCGAGACCACCCCCGGATCTTCCGCCGCCGGGTACTGATCCCGGCCCGTCGATTTCTTATACCAATCGAGAATGCGCCCGACGAACGGGGAGATGAGTTGCACACCAGCCTCGGCGCAAGCGACCGCCTGGGCCATCGAGAAAAGCAGGGTGAGATTGCAATTAATCCCATCTTTCTTAAGCGCGCGCGCGGCACAGATGCCCTCCCAGGTCGCGGCCAGCTTGATGAGAATCCGTTCGCGGCCGATGCCGGCCGCCTGATAAAGATCGATCAGGTGGCGCGCTTTGGCCACCGACCCGTCCATGTCGAAACTCAACCGGGCGTCAACTTCTGTCGATACCCTGTGAGGGACGATGCGCAGAATTTCGATACCGAACGCGACGGCCAGCCGATCCATGGCCAAGCCGACCTGCTGGCTGGCCGGTTGCGGCATCTGGCGGACCTCGCCGAGCACGCGCCCGACGATGTCGGCATACTCCGGCATGGCCGCAGCCTTTTGCAGGAGCGTGGGGTTGGTCGTGGCGTCGCGCGGCTGGTACTTGCGGATGGATTCAAAGTCCCCCGTATCCGCCACGATAACGCTAAACTGCTTGAGCTGGCTCAGTAGATTGTTCATACGCGCACCCCAACCGGTCCTTGCTAAAGCCCCACAATAGGTAACCTTCCTCTTTTTTCAACCGGAATGATCCTTAACCCCGCATCCACCGCGACCCCGGAGCCGGTCTCCGCCCCGGCCCGGCCGCGCGTGCTGGCCGTCGACGACCAGCGGGATGCGCTGCGCCTGCTGCAGATCCGGCTGCAGAACGCGGGAATGGATTGCCTGACGTGTTCCGACGGGGACTCCGCGCTGAAAGTTCTTGAGACCAACTCGATCGATATCGTCCTCCTCGATGTGACCATGCCGGGCCTGGACGGGTACGAGGTGTGCCGCCGGATCAAGGCTTCGGAAAAGACCCGCGATGTCGTCGTGCTGTTCGTGACGGCCCGTCATGAGATGCAGGACAAAGTGCGCGGCCTGGACGTGGGCGGCCACGATTTCCTGACCAAGCCGGTGGAGCAGGCCGAGCTGGTGGCCCGCACGCGCTCGGCCCTTCGGGTCAAACAACTCCAGGACCGCCTGAAGGACCAGATCAAGCTCCAGCAACAGCTTCACCAGGTCCATCAGGAACGGCTGGGAGAGCATTGGCAGAAGACCCTGGGGCAGCTCGCCGCGAGCCTCGGCCACGAAATCAACAACCCCCTGGCGGCGGCCCTCGGCAGCGTGCAATTGCTGACGATGGACGACAATCTCGACCCCAACATCCTGAACCGGCTGCAAATCATCGATTCGAGCCTCCAGCGGGCCGGGCAGAAACTCCGGAGTTTGTTGCTCATCGCCCAGTCCGGCCGCCAGCCGGTGACCGTCTCGCTGGCCCAGCTCATCGAAGACCTGCTGACCATGGTCAATTTCCAGGTGGTCATCAGCAAGATTCACCTGCGTTCCAATCTCGCAGCCCATTGCGATTGGCTGGGGCGTCCCAGCGAGCTGGCCCGGGCGATGCTCTACCTGCTGAACAACGCCATCGAAGCCGCCGCCGGCCGGACCGGCGCGACGGTGGATGTCCGATTGCAATCGGTTGGCGAATTTCACCGCATTCTCATCGCCGACAACGGGCCGGGCATTCCCTGGGAATTGCGGGAACAGGTCTTCCAACCGTTTTTCACCACCAAGCCCGCGCCGCATAACGGCGTCGGTCTGTACCTGGCCCGGGAAATCGTCCGCTCGTTTGGAGGCACCATCGAGCTGTCCGACCCGGCCACGGGCACCGGAACGAACGTGACGGTGACTCTGCCCCGCCGCGCGACAGGCTTCGAAACGGTGCTGCCTTGGGCCGAAGCCGAGTTCCAGCGCTCCGCGTAACCAGGGGTTCGGCGCACTTCGAATCGGCCGGATCTTTCGCCGACCATGAGGCTCGATCATCTTTGTCCGGGAATTCTCGGTCGAGTCTCAAGTCCTTCGCTCCGCTGTGCCTTCAATCGCACCGGGAATTCCTCTCGGATAATCCTTGGCTCACGCTTCCGGGACGTGATACCCATTTCGAGCCATGTCCGAAACAAGCGTTCCCAGATCGACCGCGCCTTGGTGGCGCGAACTGACTCGCTACCACTGGTTCGTCCTCATCGTGGCCGCGCTCGGCTGGCTGTTCGATTGCCTGGATCAGCAGTTGTTTAATTTGGCCCGCATCCCGGCCATGCGGGAACTGCTTCCTCCGGGAGCGGATGGCAAGGTCGACGCCAACCTTGTCGCACAATACGCGGGCTATTCCACGTCGATCTTTCTGATGGGCTGGGCCACGGGCGGACTGTTCTTTGGGGTGTTGGGCGACCGGATCGGCCGGGCCAAGACGATGATGTGGACGATCCTCATTTACTCGGTCTGCACCGGGCTGAGCGCTTTATCGACCGGGTTTTGGGACTTCGCTTTTTACCGCTTCATCACCGGGCTGGGGGTCGGGGGCGAATTCGCCGTCGGCGTCTCGCTCGTGGCCGAGGTCATGCCCGACCGCGCCCGGCCCTACGCCATCGGGCTGCTCCAGGCGCTCTCGGCCGTGGGGAACATTTCCGCAGCCGGCATCGGCATTTTCTTCGGGCATCTGGAGGAGACCGGGGCCATCGGCAGCGCCTGGCGCGGCATGTTCGTCGTGGGAGCCTTTCCCGCCCTGCTGGCGCTGGTGATCCGCAGCAAACTGAAAGAACCGGAAAAGTGGAAGGCCGCCGCCGCCGCGGCTCCGGCCAAAGGCCAGCTTGGGTCCTACGGCGCGTTGTTCGGACACCCCGTCTGGCGCCGGCGCGCGATTGTCGGCGTGCTGCTGGCGTTTTCCGGCGTGGTCGGCCTGTGGGGCATCGGCTTCTTCAGCATCGATCTGATCCGCTCGGTGCTGCGCAAGAGCCTCGAAGCGGAGGGCCTCACCGGACAGGCGCTGAATGGCCGGGTAACCTACTGGGCGAGCATCGCCTCGATGATGCTGAACCTCGGAGCCTTTTTCGGAATTTACTCCTTCAGCATCGTGAGCCAAAAGATCGGGCGGCGGCCCACCTTCGCCATCTCGTTTGTCATCGCCATGCTTTCCACCGCGTGGGTCTTCTGGACTCTCAGCGATTTCCATCACATCTTCTGGAAAGTGCCGATCATGGGGTTCTGCCTGCTCTCGCTGTTCGGCGGGTACGCCGTGTACTTCCCCGAGCTGTTCCCCACCACGCTCCGCAGCACGGGCACGTCCTTCTGCTACAATGTCGGGCGCTTTGTCGCCGCCTCGGGTCCGGCGCTGCTCGGGTACCTCACCAGCACGGTCTTCGCCGACAAGCCGGAACCGATGCGCTATGCCGGGCTCGCGATGTGCAGCGTGTTCCTGCTGGGCCTGATCGTGCTCCCGTTTGCGCCCGAAACACGCAATCAAGCGCTGCCCGAGGAAGACCGCGGGTTCGCGCATTAACGGGGCGCTCCGGCCACAGACGTTTCGAAAGGCGAGCGGGCCGGGCGGAGGGCCTATTCTCCGCGCTTGAGAACGGCTTCGACCGTCCGGAGAAACTCGTCGCGGACGAATGGCTTGGCCAGCGTGGCGGAGGCGCCGAGGACACGGGCGGCGGCCAGATAATCCTGGGCTCCGAGCCGGCCCCCGCCGGAAATGGCGATGATTTTCAGGGCGGGCACGCGTTTGCGCATTTCCGTGATGGTTTCCAACCCCTCGCGCTCCGGCATGACGATGTCGGTGATCAGGAGGTCGAACGTCTGAATCTTGACCTGCTCCAGCGCCTCGTTGCCATTGGAGGCCGTGCAGACTTCGTGCCCGGCGCGAACAAGGAATTCGCGCAGGACCACGAGAAAGTCCTCACTGTCATCGACCAACAAAATCCGGGCCATGCTTGGGATTCTCCAGAATCTCAGGGAATTCCGACGATATCGCACCGCGACCGAACAAAGCGGTGCAACAACCATCTCCCCTGCGCCATGAGCGACGCTGGCTATTATGGCCACCCAAAGTGGCAGGTGTCAACAAACCGTGCGCGGTTTGGGCGCGATCTTTTCCGGCGCTGAGTTGCTGGGGGTGGCGTGGAGGGGGGGAGGGGGAGCCCATGGGAGGCGTTTTTTACGCAACCAATTGAACCAGAGGCGGTTGCATGAAAACAGGGGTGTGTAAATGCGTGTAAATTGGTGTGTAAATCTGTGTAAATGAGTGTGTAAACGCGTGTAAATCCGTGTGTCAATCTGTGTCAGCGGTGTGTAAATGTGTGTAAATCCCCCCGCATCGGCGTGGACATCCTCGGGGCGGGAGGTGGCGTTCAGGTCATTGGCCACCGGCACGCTTTGGAGCCAACGCACGCCGAAAGAGGGCATGGAAATGGCGAGTGCATGAACAGTTACCGCCGCGGGTGGGTCATTGGGAAACGGAGGGGTTCGAGTGAGAACGGCTCCGGTTCGCAATGACGCCTCAACATGAGTCGTCATGCCGAGTTTTTACGACAGGTAATGGGATAAGTCAAGGCAGAATGCAAATTCACATTCGGGTGATAAGGAGCCGCACCTGTGCGGCTTTACGGGGCGGTGGATTTTCCGGCCGGAGCCTGCTCGACGAAGCGGTAGCTGGCGTGCGTGTCGTAATCGAGGCCATGCTTTTGCTTGAGCATCTGGATATGGGCGAGGGTGGCTTGGGTGTGCGGGCTCGCGACACCGCCTTCGGCCACCGTTTCGAACGTGTGGAGGAACGTTTCCTCCAGCATCTCGCTCGGCGTCATGTGCTTGTGCCGGGCCAGATCCTCCAGGAGCGCCGCCAGACGCTTCTCGAGGCGCACCGGGAAATCCACGCGCTCGATGGGCATCTTCGGCGCGCGCGCGGGGATGCCGTGGCCGAAACGGATGATGTGCTGGTTCGGGTCGCGCACCTCCATCTCGCGCATGCCCCAGGGCATGTCGCGCGGCGGTTGGACGATGTCCGCCCCCAGGCTCGCGATGCGCTCGTGGTAGGCATCCACTTCATCCATGAAGATCGACAGCCAGGTGCCCGGCTGGCCTTGGCCCTTCAGGCAAAAGAAGATCTCGACCTGGCCGAGCTTCACCGCGCCGAAGCCGGGCGGATCGCCCCAGTCCCACAGTTTCCGAAACAGGAGCTTCTTCGTGTAATACTCCATGGCCTCGGCGAAATCGCGCACGTAGAGGATCGGGGTCAGCGCTTGGGCGGCGATGGAGTCAGGCGCGCTCATGGCTTCCCGAAGTATTTCAAGAGACCGACCGCACGGCAATCAGCAAACGTTCGGCATGGGATGAGCGAGTCCCTCGCTCGCGGTGCTCGACGAAAGCGTCTTCGGATCGACCGCCCGTTCCGTCCCACAGCACGCGGTCAGCAAGGCCGACAGAAGGCACCGTCTTAATTTAAATGTCAAAACTCTTTTGAATTGATAGGCATTGGGAGGCTGATTAATCTTCTTTCGTGCTCATCTTCTTCGACGAAACGTTCCGCACTTCGCTAAAACACCCGGACGTGACTTTTGGAGCGCTGTGCGGCGTGGCGATACCGGAGAGCCAACTACACAAGGTGGCAAGCGACATTTACCAACTGAAGTACAAGCATTTGGGGGCCGAATTCGCCCGAGATGGCGAAATAAAAGGCAAAGACCTCCTGAAGAATTACACTTTCGCGATGGCCAAAAAGGGCATCGATTCACGGAATATCGCCCTTGCCATTTTGCGCAGCGCCCAAGGGCTTTCCTTGGATTCGATAATCAAAACGCCATTTTTCGCTATTTCCCAGTCCCAAAATGTGGGGTTACAACTCGCCGACTTCGTCACCACAATCGTTGGGTTGCGCTTCATGTCCCATCCGGAAGCCGCTCCTTATTTCGAAGCTTTAAAGCGATGCCGATTCGCGTATCAAAACAACGCTGGCTATTGGGCCAACAGTCTGAAAATCATTAGGGCTCGTTCCTGAAGCGACAAAAAATGCACCGGACGATTGTTTCCAATCCTCGGTCGGGACAAGAAAGCCCAACTTCCGGCGCAAGCAAAGCATCGGCGTAGTGGGGCCAAAGTCAACCGCGAATTCGCGCGGCAGTATCATAAGGGGCGGATAGCGACGCTGCCCCCGAGCCCAAGTTTCGCATCATTCGGAATACCGCGTTGACGCGATCTGGGACTGGAGGAATTCCGATCCGGCTTGGGCCATGGTCCATGGAGTGGATTTCCATCGGGGTGTTCCATGCAGCGACATTTAACGGCCAGTCCCAAACAAATCAGGACACTACCCGGCGGAAAGC
This sequence comes from uncultured Verrucomicrobiota bacterium, assembly GCA_964478815.1. Taxonomy (GTDB): domain Bacteria; phylum Verrucomicrobiota; class Verrucomicrobiia; order Limisphaerales; family SXQI01; genus DASVNK01. Next base: position 26,385 of record CAYZKY010000047.1, on the reverse strand, counting down.
TGCCTCGACAGGGGGCGGGGGAAGGATTATGGAAGAGGCGTCTCCGGTGGCGCGCATGGCCGGCTGGGGAGGAAAATCCATGGATCCTTTGCTGAAATTGTTGCGAACCGATGCCTCGCTGCGTCCGGCTCAATTGGCCCAAATGCTGGCCCGGCCCCAAGCGGACGTGGAGGCGGCGATCAAGAAGTACGAGCAGGAGGGCATCATCCTCGGGTACCGGACGATTTTGAACGAGGAGGGCCTGGGGCAGGAGACCGTGCGGGCGGTGATCGAGGTCAAGATTACCCCGGAACGCGAAGGAGGCTTTAACCGCCTGGCGGAACGCATTTCGAAGTATTCCGAAGTGAGTTCCTGCTACCTGATGTCCGGTGGGTACGACCTGCTGGTGGTGATCGAGGGCCGGAATCTGCGGGAGGTGGCGGCCTTCGTCTCGGAGAAGCTGGCTACGATCCAAGGCGTGCTTTCGACGGCCACGCATTTCATGCTCAAGCCGTACAAGGAGCAAGGAGTGGTAATGGCCCTCCCGCGCAACGAAGAACGTCTCGCGGTCAGCCCTTGAGCGTGGCTGGAACTCCTCGCGAACTCTTTCCGCTTTTTGCGAATGAAATCGACCCTCGTGACGCTGCTGTGCGGCGCTCTGGCCGCCACCTCGGCCTGGGCGGGAAACTGGCCTCAATTTCGCGGACCGGCCGGGGATGGCCGGAGCGACGAAGCCGGCGTGCCGACCCGGTGGAGCGCGACCGAGAACGTGCTCTGGAAAGCGCCGATCCCGGGCGAAGGCCATTCTTCGCCCATCGTGTGGGACAATGCCGTTTTCGTGACGTCCGCGCTGCCCGACTCCGGAGAGCGTGTGCTGCTGCGCGTGGACGCGGAATCGGGCCGGATCGTCTGGCAGGCCAAGGCGGGCCAGGCGCCTCGCGAGTCGATGCATCGGGAAAACAGCTCCGCCTCGTCCACGCCTGTGACGGATGGCCAAAGCGTGTTTACCTCCTTCCAGGTGGGCGACCGGGCCGAGTTCCGCGCCTACGATTTTTCCGGGAAGGAGAAGTGGTCGGTCCGCCCGCTGCAATTCGAGGGAGAGCATGGCTACAGCTACACCCCGGTGATTTACCGGGACCTGGTGATCTACGACGTGCGGCAGGAGGGCGAGGCGGCGGTGATCGCGCTGGACAAGAACACCGGCCAGGTGCGCTGGCGCGCCGAACCGAAAAAGAAGCGGATTTCGCATGTCGCGCCGTTATTGGTGGAGGAGGGAGGGCGCACGATGATGGTGGTTTCCGGCAGCGACGAAACAGCCGCCTACGACCCGGCATCGGGAAACCAGATCTGGCGCTGCGAGGGGCCGAGCGATGTGGCGGTGGCCGGGCTCTCCTACGGGGAGGGGATGATCTTCGCCACGGCCGGTTATCCCGCGAGGACGCGCATGGCGGTGCGCGTTTCCGGCCGCGGAGACGTCACCCGCACCGGGGTGGCGTGGAAGTCCAACCGGCAGGTCACGTATGTGCCGTCGCCCGTGTACGATCGCGGACACCTGTATACCGTGGTGGACGATGGCCTGCTCTTCTGCTTCGACGCGAAGACCGGCGAAGCGAAGTGGGAACATCGCCTCGGCGGGCGGTTCCGCTCCTCCCTGATTCTGGCGGGCGGGATTATTTACGCGACCGACGACAAGGGAAAAACCACGCTGGTGAAAGCTTCGCCAGCGGGCTTCGAACAGGTGGGCCAAAACGATCTGGGAGAATTCTTCTATACGACGCCCGCCATCTCTCACCAACGGCTCTACCTGCGCGCGGGCGAGAACCTTTATTGCATCGGGCGCAAAGCGGCGCTTTGAGGAGGAGCGCCCGGCGGCACTGGGCGGATTCTATCCAGCCACAGCCGCCGCGCCGCGCGATTGTGCCGGCGAAGCAGTGCGCGACCGGGTGAACCGGGCGGCCAGGTCGCTAAACAGCGTGTAGACGACCGGGACAACAAAGAGGGTGAGGAAGGTGCTGGTCAGCATCCCGCCGACCACGGCGACACCCATCGGCCGGCGGCTCTCGGCGCCGGCGCCGAATCCGATGGCGATCGGAAGGATGCCGGCGATGGTCGAGAAGGCGGTCATGAGAATCGGCCGGAGACGGACCCGGCCGGCTTCGACCATGGCCTCGTGGGAATTCCGGCCGCCTTCGCATTGCTGATTGGCGAATTCGACCAGGAGAATGGAATTCTTGGTCACCAGGCCGATGAGAAGGGTCAGGCCGATCTGGCTGAAGAGATTGACGTTCATGGCCGGAATGGGCGGGTAGAGCCCCATCCGGCCGCCCCAATCGAGGAGCCAGAGCGAGCCGAAAGCGCCGACGCCGGCGAGCGGCAGAGCCAGCATAACGGTGAAGGGGTGGACGAGGCTCTCGAATTGCGCGGCCAGCGTCATGAACACGATGATCGCCGCGAGCCCGAGCACCCACCAGACTTCGGTGGTGGCGTCCTTGAGATTCTTGGCGTCGCCACCCCAAGCGTAATTCAGGCCCGGAGGGAGGGCTTCGGCGAGCATGACTTGAGCGCGATCGACCACCGTGCCGATGGGCGCGCCGCCGGGCGAGGCGGAGATGCTGGCGCTCCGCATGCGGCCGTAGTGATTGATGGCATTGGGTCCCGCGCCGGTTTCGCGCTTGACCACGGTGCTGAGCTGGATGAGTTGGCCGCCCGAGCCGCGCACGAATACCGTGTCGAGCGACTGCGGCGTGAGGCGCGAGTTGCGTTCGAGCTGGGCGATGACCATGTACTCCTTGCCCGCGACCTTGATCCGGCTGAGGTCGAGGCCGCCGAACAGAATTTGCAGCGTGCGGGAAATATCCTCGATGCTCACGCCGAGGGACGCGGCGCGGTCCCGATCGATGGAGATACGCAGCTCCGGCTTGTCGACCTCGTAACCGACGCGAACATTGGTGAGGAGGGGCCGCCCCAAATCGTTGGTCATGCCGCGGAGCCGGTTGGCGATCTGGCCCGAGACCTGGGCGAGCTGATCGAGGTCGGTTCCCAGAAGGATCAACTCGAACGGCGCATCCCGGAAACTCACCTCGATGGCCTTGGGGAGGTTCATGATGACCAGGCCGCCCTCAACTTCGCGCATCATGCGCTGCTGCAATCCGCCGGGGCCGAGGACAATCTCCCGGACGGAACGTTCCCGGTCGGAGCGATCTTTAAAGCGGATGAACACGACGCCGAAGCTGGCCTGGCCGGGGCCGCTGAAACCGGGAGCGACCATGCCGCCATACGTATCGATCTCCGGAACTTCGGCGAGGATGGCCTCCGCTTTGCGCAACTGCCGGTCCGTGAATTCGCTGGTGGAGCCGTTCGGCGTCAGGATCATGCCGAAGAGCCGGCTTTTGTCCTCCTGCGGCAAGAAATCCTTGTCGAGCCCGCGGTAGGCGATGGCCATCGCCACCACCGAGGCGAGGGTAATCACGACGATCGTGGGCCGGTGGGCGAGAGACCACCGCAAGCCGGCGAGGTAGAAGCGGGTCATTCGATCGAACACGTTCTCGAACCAATTAAAAAGGCGGCCGTGCTTGACGCCGTGCAGCGGCTTCAGGATGCGGGCGCCCATCGCCGGCGTCAGGGTCAGGGCCACGAAAGCAGAGATGACGACAGCGCCGCAGATGGCGGCGGCGAATTCGACGAAGAGCCGTCCCGTCGTGCTCTTTTGGAAGGCCAGCGGCAGAAAGACCGCCACGAGGGAAATGGTGATGGTGATGACCGCGAAGCTGATTTCCTCCATCGCCTTTTTGGTCGCTTCCAGCGGCGGCAGCCCTTCCTCGATATGACGGTAGATCACCTCGAGCACGACGATGGCATCATCCACCACCACGCCGATGGCGAGCACCAGCGCCAGCATGGTCAGGATATTGATCGAGTACCCGAAGGCGTAGAGGATGCTGAACGTGCCGACCAGGGAGACCGGGATGGCCACCGAAGGCAGGAGGGTGGAGCGCACGTTTCTGAGGAAAACGAAAATGATGAGAACGACGAGGGCGAAGGCCACCGCGAGCGTTTCCCAGACTTCGGAGATGGCTTTTTCGACAAAGATGCTGGAATCCGAATTGATCCGGATCTCGCATCCTTCGGGAAGAATGGCCCGGACGTCGTCGATTTCCTTGCGGATGGTTTGAGCGATCGAAACCGTGTTGCCTTTGGCCTGTTTGACGACGCCCAGAAAGACGCAGGGCTTGCCGCGCGAGCGGGCGACGGTGCGGAAATCTTCGGGCCCTTCCTCCGCGCGGCCGATGTCGCGCAGCTTCACGAGGTTCGCGCCTTCCGAGTAGATCACCAGCTCGTTGAACTCGGCCGCGGTCTTCAGCTCGCCGCGCGTCTGGATGGTCATCTCGCGGTCGAGGTTTTCGACGCGTCCGCTCGGGAGTTCGATATTCTGCTGCCGGAGGGCGCGCTCGACGTCGAGCACGGTGACCTGCCGCGCGGCCATGCGCTCGGAATCGAGCCAGAGCCGCATGGCGTAACGCTTTTCGCCGCCGATGGTGATCGAAGAAACGCCGGGCACGCCCTGCAAGCGCGGCTTGATCTGGCGCTCGGCCATCGTCGTCAGTTCGAGCGGCGTGTAGCGGTCGCTGATCAGCGCGATCCACATGATGGGCTGCGCGTCGGCGTCCTGCTTGGAAATGATCGGCTCGAGAATGTCGCGCGGGAGGCGTCCGCGCACGCGGGCGACCCGGTCGCGCACGTCCTGCGCGGCGATGTCGATATCGCGGGAAAGATCGAACTCGATGCTGATATTGCTGCTCCCCTCGCGGCTTTCGCTGCGGAGGGTCTTGATCCCTTCGATATTGTTGATGACTTCCTCGAGCCGCTCGGTCACTTCGGTTTCGACCACCTGGGCATTGGCACCTGGGTAGACCGTGCCGACCGAGACGATGGGGGGATCGATGTCCGGGAGTTCGCGGACGGGCAGCCGTTGCAGGCTGATGACGCCGAACAGGATCAACGCGAGATTCATCATCATCGCGAGGATGGGGCGTTTGATGCTGACGGCGGAGATGAACATCGTCAGGCGCGGCGGCTATCGGAGCCGGTGGTTGGAGCGGGAAGATACGGCGCCGCCGATTCGGGCGGGGCGGGCTGGACGGTGACGCCGGGGCCGAGCTTCTGGACGCCTTCCACGACGACCTTTTCGCCGGGCGCGAGACCCGTGACGACTTCGGCCATGCCGGCCAGCCGCAAGCCGATGGTGACGGGCCGGAGCTGAGCCTTGCTCTGGGCATCCACCACAAAGACGCTGACGGCATCGCCGTTGCTCATCAGGGCGGGTTCGGGAATGACGATCGCGGCATCGCGGAGCTGAACGGTCAAGGCGAGGCTGGCGAACATGCCGCCTTTGAGCTTGCGGTCGGGATTGGGAATGCGCGCCTTGATCAGGGCGGTGCGGGTCGTCGAGTTCAATTGCGGCGAGATGAAATAGACCTCGCCTTCGAAGCGATCTTTGGGAAACGCGGCGACGGCGAAGGCCACCTTCTGGCCGAGCGACACCTGGCCCAGGTAGCGTTCCGGCACATCGACCTCGACTTTGACCGGGTCCAGATCGACGATCCAGGTGATGGTGGTGTCGCGCCCGACCAATTGGCCGGGGCTGATCTGGCGGGCGCCGACGATGCCGCCGAAAGGGGCGACAATGCGGGCTTCCTTCAGTTGTCGGCGGCGAAGTTCGAGCGTGGCCTGGCCGGCCTGAAACTGCGCGGAAATCTGGTCGAACTCCTGCTGGCTGATCAGCTTCTCGACCAATAATTGTTTGGCGCGCGCGTGGTTGGCCTCGCCCAGCCGGAAGTTCGCTTCGGATTCGGCCACGGCGGCGGCGAGTTTATTTTCGTCGACCCGCACCAGGAGAGCGCCCTCTTGCACAATTTCGCCTTCCTTGAAGAGAACTTCCTCGGCCAGCCCTTCCATCTGGGATTTGATCTCGACGGATTCATTGGCCGCAATCGTGCCGACGAGCGAGAGCGATTCGGTGACCGGCTGGACGCGCGCTTCCACGACGACCGCGCGCACCGACATGCCGCCCGCACCGGCCGGCCCGGCGGAAGCGGCTTTCTTGCATGCCGTGCCGCCGGCCAGGAGGCTCAAGGCCAGGAGCAGGGTCCAAATTCGATTCATGCGAGGGTGGCGGTCGGAAACTCGGCGGAGCGGCGGCACGGTTACTCGGAGGGAGGTTGGGCGGCGACGCCCGCGGCGGAAATTCCGCGTGGGTCGATCCTCCCGCCGGCGATGGGGAACGCCAGCCCCGGCGCTTCGAGAATAGGGCTGGCCGGCTCGAACGACAGGGCGTTGAGCGTTTCTTCCAGCGCCGCCGCTTCCCAGACACGGACGCGGTAAATGCGGAACGGAATATCGACATCCGGGTCCTCGAGCGGCAGCGTCGGGGCGGTGGCCGTGATTTTGCGAATCCGTTTCCAGGGAGCGGTCCTGGGGTCCCAGCCGTCGCGGTACTCCAGGGCGTAGATCTTCGGCGGGGTGGTGGCCACGGTGACGGTGGTTTTGTTCGCGGCGCGGGCCATCGTCTGAATTTCGACGGGCGGGATATTGGTCACCGCGATCATGCGCACGCCCATGTTGGCGCGATGTTCGTTGTCGGGGTTCGACTGGCCGGGCGGGTCCAACTGGTAGGCGAAAGCTTCCCAGCCGGTGCTGCTCGAATTGCGGCGCCAGAACTCGTTGAAGCTTTTGCCGCGTTCCGGCAAGCCGTAGAGCAGCAGCCCGGCCTTGTCGCCCTCCAGCATGCTGAGGCCGCTGAACTCGACCGTCAGGGTAAAGATATCCGGCACGACCACTCTCAGATTACTCAATGGGAGCGTATTGTAGCCCAGCTCGACCTCGAGGGGCTCGCTCTCGTAGAGCAGAAAGGTGGGGCGCTTGCGATAGGGATCGTATGCCTTGTCGTTCGTGTATAAGCGTACGACCACGGTCGGTTTCTTGCCGGGGGCGAACTCCGCGAAATACTCGAACTTCAGATCGATCAGCGTGCGGGCCGTGCCCACCAGCTCGAATTGATCGCCGAATTCCCGCGTCTCGACGGCGATCGTGCCGAGCCGTTTCGCGGAATTGCGATAGACGATCTCCTGGGCCCAAGCCGCCGGCCCGGCCGAACCCAGGAAGAGCAGGCTGAGGCACAACGCGGCAAACGCTCGCAGAAACAAGAAATGGCGCGGCATGGCGGAGCTCAATTTGGGCGTGAACCTATCCGACCCGCCGGAAAAAACCAGCCGAAAGCGCCGAAACGCCCCGTCAACCTGCTTCCCTGGCGCTCACTCCCCCAAAAAGGCACTTCAGGGCTCGGGAATCCAGCCGATTGGATCGTTGCGGCATGGGTGCCAGGGCGCCGCGGGCGGCACGAACAGGAAGGGAGGGTGTGGCTGCGGCGGACAGGAACCGGGCGGCCCTCTCGAAACAAAGGATTTGGCCAGCCGGGTGCGTCCCGGCGAGCGGAAGTAAAAAGCATGCTAGCGTCATTGCTCAGCACCAAGCCGAGAAAACCGGCCCATGTCGTCGCCATCGATCTGGGAAGCCGGACCACCAAGGCGGTCTCGATCCAGCGGCGGGGGGACGGATTCGAACTGGTTCGTTACGCCGTGGTCGAGAATCCGCCCGAGGAGCAGTGCGTCACCCCCGAGGCCCTGGGCACCCATCTGCGGGCCGTCGCCGAGGCCGTGGAGGCCCGCACGAAACCGGTGGTGCTGATCATCGGGGTGCAGGACTCTCTGCTGCGGCATGTCGAGCTGCCGGCCGTGCCGGTCGGCGACATGCGGGCCATGCTGAAGTATAACGGCAAGAATTACCTCCAGCAGGACATGCCGGACCATGCGTTCGACTGCCATACCCTGGGCTTGGTCCAAACTCCGGCCGGCGATGAAACCGGCGGGCGCGCAACTCAAAAGGCGCGCGTGCTGGTCGGCGGCACGACGCACCAACGGCTGGACGAATTGCAGGAAGCCTCCCGGCTCGGGGGCCTGACGACCATCCAGGTGGTCCCTTCCCTCATCTGCACCACGAACGCCTTCGAGATCGGCGTCCCCGACATGTATGCGAACGGCGTGGTCGCGCTGGTGGATGTCGGCTTCAAGAACTCCACGATCAGCATCCTTTTGAACGGCGAACTCGCCCTCAGCCGGGTGGTTAACTTCGGCTCGGATCGCCTCACGGCGGGGCTGGCCGACGCGATGGGCGTGAGCTATGCCGAGGCCGAGAGCATCAAGGTCGGCCTGCCGGACGAAGTCCAAGGTCCCTTGCAGAGCCTAATCGCGCCGCTGGGCCGGGAACTCCGCGCCTCAATCGACTTTTTCGAACATCAGCAGGACCGGACAGTCGGCCAGGTGTGCGTTTCGGGCGGCGCCGCCCGCTCGCAATTCACCGTCGAGAGCCTGCAGGCCGAGCTGATGGTTCCCACCAAATCGTGGAACCCCGTGGGGCAAATGAAGCTTGCGCTCGCTCCCCAGCAACTCGGGGAGATCGAACAAATCAGTTCCCAACTGGCCGTCGCCGTGGGTGGGGCCCTGGCTGCGCTTTAAGACCTATGCCGATTCAGATCAATCTCTTGGCCGAGCGGCAAACCGCCGAGGAAATGCGCCGGAAGGATCCGGTCAAACGGGCCGTCTTTGCGGGCGCCGCCCTGGTCGTGCTCTTTCTGGGCTGGGCCGGGCTGATGCAGATGAGCGTGCGCGCCGCGCGTTCCGACCTGCAATTCCAGGAATCCGAACTCAAGCGCCTGGAGGAAACCTCCAAGACCGCGAAGGAGCATCAAAACAGCGCGGCGGACGGGGAGAACCGCATTCGCGCGCTGGACCGCTATTCCACCAACCGATTTTTCTGGGGGAATGTCCTGGATGCCGTGCAGCGCCTTTCGGCCGAGAATGTCCGGCTGATGGAAGTTTCGGGCGAACATCTCTACAAAACCAACGACGGGATCAAGCTGTTCACCACCAACATCACCGTCCCGATGCCGGCCAAGCCGGCCCTCTGGAAATTCTGGGCGTCGCGGAAGGCGCCCGTGCCGGTGCAGACGCTGGTCTCGAACACGTTTGCCAGCTTCACCAACAACGCGCCGTTCTCCACCAATCTGGTGCCCTACAACGCCAAGATCACGCTCACGAGCACGAATGTGGACAAGGTGGTGGCCAAGGTCGAATTCACGACTTTGCCGGTGAACGAAGAGCAGATCGTGCTCCATATCCGCGGCCGCGATTACGGCTCCAGCGTGGGGGCGGGGATCGACGAATTTACGCGCGGGCTGCTGGCGGCGCCGTTTTTCAAGACCTGGCTGAAGGGCGAGCAGAGCGTTCGGTTCACCGAGCGCCCGCCGCAACCCCGGCCCGATCCGCAAGACCAGCTCAATCCGACCGGCCTGTTTGTCCCCTTCGCCATCGAATGCCGCCTCCGCGAGCGGCTCCTGACCAATGAATAAGCTCCCCAAGGAAAAGAAGGAACGGTTGATCCTGATCGCCATCGCCACGCTCGGCGTGGTGGGGATGATCTACACGTTCGTCATCGCCGCGCAGAAGGACACGCTCTCCGTCCTGACCGTCCAAGCCACGGGCTTGCGGGACAAGGTCGGGAAGGCGGACCGGCTGGCGCGCAGCGCCGACCTGCTCGGCGAACGGCTGGCCGCCGTGCAAAAGGATCTCGAAACGCGCCAGAGCGACATGGCTCCGCAGGGGCAGTACTACTACTGGTTTCTCAAGCTGCTGGAACAGTTCCGCGCCAACGAAGGGCTCGAGACGAGCTTCATCGTCGATATCACCCAGCCCGAATTCGCCGAAGCCGGGCTGCTGCCGAAGTTCCCGTACAAGGCCGCCATTTTCGGCGTGCGGGCGCATGGCCATTACAAGGAACTGGGCCGGTTCTTCGCCGATCTGGAGAACGCCTATCCGTTTCTGCGCGTGCAAAATGTGAAGATCCTCCCGCCCACGATCGCCCAGATTTCCGAAACCCAGGGGGCGCTGGCGCAAGGGCCGGTCGAGCGGCTGAACGCCGAATTCAAAATCGTGACGCTGATCAAACCCGGAAATTCCTGATGAGACCTTCGATCCACCCGCTGTTCCGTGCCGAGGTCCGCGCCCTGCTGGCCTGCAGCGTTTCCCTGTTCCTGTCGGCCTGCGGCTCCGCCCCGGAAACCCCGGCCGTAGCCGCCAAAAAGGCGCGGCCCACCCCGGCGGCCGCGGGAGCGGACAGCAGCAATGCCAGCCCGCTGGCCGCGCACCGCTCGGTGTTCGGCACGGAGGCGACATTGCGCGACCCGTTCTTTCCGAAGGCGAAGGCCACCGCTCAACGCGGAAATGCGAGCGGCACGGAGAGTGCTGGCCCTGCTAATTTCGCGGCCCTGCTCCAGTCCGGGTTTCAGGGTGTGATCGGAACCGAGCAGGACCGCCTGGCCGTGGTGCATAACGTGATTTTGGAACCGAGCAAAAAGGCGACGATCGTCGTTCGCCAGGGCACGAAGGAACTCAGGATTCCCGTGCGCTGCCGGGAGATTTCGAAGGACACGGTGGTGCTGGAAGTGGCTGGACAGGGTCCGGTCCGCCTGACCCAGGTGATATCCCAACCTCTCTAGGAGAAAGCGCGGCCCACCCCCCGGCCGCGGATCGATAGCTGCAAAGAACGCAAACGCGACAAACGAAGATGAGAAACTCGATTCTATGCCTCTTGCTGGCCTGCGGCTGGCATGCCCACGCGGCCGGTGAGCCCGCGCCGGCGGCCACCGCCACGGCCGCCACGGCCCCTTCGACTCTTGCGGACGGCGAACAAACAGCGCCTCCCGATGCCGCTGGCGCTCCGCCCGCCGCCGCCGAGGGTTCCGCCACGAGCGCCTCGGTGTTCCCGACCAATTTCACCGGCGCCGCCGCCACGGCCACCCCGGAGATCGTGCCGGTGATCGCGCTCGACGCCGACTTCCCGTTGATCGAAGCCGCGACCAATCTGGCGCAGCAAGCCGGAATCGTCTTCGAGATCGCGCCGGAAGTGGCCACGAACACGATGATGATGGCGCAATTGCGCCGCCCGGTCGGCCCGGTGCGCTTCCAGAATGTGTCGTATCGCAAGGCGCTGGAAACGATTCTCGCGCAGAACCAGTTCGCCCTGGGCCACCGCGACGGCGTCTCCTCGCCGCTGCTCGGCTCCCGCGACTCGCGCCTGACCCCGCTCGAACCCGAGGGAGGCGATCTCGCCAAGCTGGCTCCCGAGGAGGAGGCGGAGATTCAGGCGTTCTTCGATCCGAACAAGGAAGTGCCGTTGATCACCGCGATTCAAATGCTCGGCCGCCTCGCGAAGCTGAATTTGCTCATCGATCCGCGGTTGAAAACGGGGGGTGTCCGGCAGGTCGGAACGAACATCGTGGAGCTGCCTCCGGTGGCGACGAATACCGTCTCGCTCAGCACCTACGGCGGGGTGACGCCGCGCCAGACACTCGAAGCGGTGCTGAACAATTACGGCCTCGCCCTCATCAGCGACCGCACCACCGGCTTCAGCCAGGTGACCTACAAAGATCCGGCCGCGAAGGAACCGGTCCACACGTTCGTCGTTCCCTTGCGCTTCAGCAACACCACGAACATCGCCACCCTGGTGCAGACCACTTTCCCGGCCACGAAAATTCAGTCGGATGTCCGCACGGCTCAATTGGTCGTGCTGGCGACGCAGAAGGATTACGACTCCATTACCAATCTGATCGCTTCGCTGGACCTGCCGACCAAGCAGGTGCTGATCGAGGCGAGGTTCCTCGAAACGTTCACCAACCCGAAGACGATGAAGGGCATCGACTGGACGGATACGCTGCAGGCGCAACGCTTCACGATGGGCAACGGCCTGCTCTCCGGCGGCAGCAGCTCGAGCACGACGACCCGCACCCCGGGCGACGCTGTCACGACGACCCTCCCGAGCGGACGCACGGTCACCACGACTCCCGCTTCGACGACAACGACGACACGCTCCGAGACGCGCAACACGTCGCTCGACAGCACCATCGTCAGCCTCTCTTCCGCCGGCGGATTCTCCCCGAACGTGGCGTTCCTGAATGCCCAGGGCGTGAACGCGGTGCTCTCGTTGCTTAACACCGAATCCGATACGCGCACCGTCGCCACGCCGCGCGCCGTCACCCTCGACAATCAGGAGACGCGCCTCGAAGTCACGCGGGCCATCCCCATTTTCGACGCGAGCGAAGCGATCGGAACCTCCGGCGCCACCGTGTCGAGCTCGAAGCCGAATTACACGAACGTCGGCACGATTCTCATTGTCACGCCGCGCATCGCCGGGACGAACGTCTCGATGCGGCTCCGCCCGGAAATCTCCCGCGTCGAAGCGATCCCCTCGCGCAAAGTCGTCGCCGGCAAGGTCAACGAAGCGGACATTTTCGCGACCAGCCGGATCGAAACGCAGGTGCTTATCCCCAGCGGCAACACGCTGGTCATGGGCGGCTTGATCAGCGACACCATGCAGAACGGCTTCACCAAGGTGCCGGTGCTCGGCGACATCCCGGTGCTGGGCTGGGCCTTCCGCAGGGAAAGCAAGGAACGCTCGAAAGCGAACCTGATCATCTTCGTCACCCCCACGATCATCGAGAGCGAGAATTTCCAGCCTACGACAACGGATTTTCTCAGCACGCCGCGGCCGGAGCAGGACATGGTTCTGCCCGGCGCGATCGACCGGGGCCAGCCGTGGAAAATGAAGAAGGGCAAGAAGGACCCGTCGGCCTCCTAACCTCGGCACTCTAACCCCAGCAGGCCATGCTTCAAAAGCTTACCAAACCCAAGCGGCCCGCCGCGCTCCGTCTGCTCCTGCTCGGAGCGGCGCTGATCGGCCAGGCGGCCTACGGGCAATCCAGCGGCACGGTCGCGACCATCGGCGGCGCGCTCGCCGGGTTCGCGGATGGCAACAACCAGGTCTCGCAATTTCGCGCGCCGGCCGGCCTGGCCTACCATGCCAGCGAACGGCTCTTCATCGCGGACTACGGCAACAATGCCGTGCGTGTGATGCGCTTGAGTGATCAAATGGTCACGACGTTTGGCCCGGCCGATGGGCCCGTCGCGGTCGTACTCGATCGGGCGACGAATCTCTTTGTGCTCAATCAACGCAGCGGATCGGTGACCCGGTTCGATGCCTACGGCAACGCGCGCGGCACCTGGATCTCGAATCTGGCGCAACCGACCGCGCTGGCGATCGACGGCACGGACAATCTCTATGTCGCGGAAGCGGCGGGCACGATCCGCCGGTTCAACACCAATGGCGCGGCAGCCGGAACGTACGTCGTCACCGGCGCGCCGAACCTCCAGGGCGTTGCGGTGTTTCCCGACGGCAAAGTCGCCGCGAGCGACGCCGCGAATCACGTCATCTGGATTTTTGAAAAACCCGAAACCGCGCCCGCCGTCCTCGCAGGCGTCGCCGGGACACCGGGCTTTGCCGATGGCGAGACGGGCGTCGGCCGGCTGAATGGCCCGAGCCAGATCGCGCGCGGCCTCAACAACAGCCTGGTGGTGGCGGATCGGCTGAATCATCGGGTTCGCGTGGTCGGCTGCAACGGCGCGATCAGCACGTTGTTCGGCATCCCTCCTTCGGAGTGGGAAACGTTTCCCGATCCCAGCATTCTGCCCGGCTGGGCCGATGGCGACGTTCAGTTCGCTGAGGTTCGCGATCCCGTGGGCGTGGCGGTGAGCCCCGCCGGCATCGTCTATGACACCGAAGGCTTTTATCACTTGGTGCGGCAGGCTCAGGGCATGGTTTTTCCTCCGCGATGCGACGGGACCAGCGGCGGCAACGGCAATAACGTGGAGGTCCCGCTGCCGTTTGTGCAGCCCGGCGGCGGTTTCTTCCCGAACGGCGTGCCGCTCAGTGTCACCGCTTCCAATGCGCCTTCCGGCAAGTTTGGTTCCGATGTCCGCCTCCGCTACACGCTGGACGGCTCCGACCCAACCTTGGCCAACGGTTCCGATATCCCCCTGGTGGACGGCATCGGCACCCTGTTCATCCCCGGCCCGGTCGATTTGAGCGGCTTGCGGGTGCGGGCCTTCATCGGCGAGGCCTCGAGCCCGGTTTCTTCGGGGCAAACCACCAAGGTGCCCGTCCCGATTCTCACGCCGAATTCTGGCTACTACCCGATGGGTGTTTCTATTCGTGTCGCTGGAACAAATGCGTTCCCGGCGGGCACGGAGATTTACTACACCACGGATGGCAGCGAGCCCACGACCAACAGCCTCGCCGTCACGATCCAGAACGGCGTCGGCACCATCCCCTGGCGCGAAGCCTTGCGCGATTTGCGCTCGCTCCGGGTGAAGCCGTTCCTCGGGCCGAACGTCGGGGACACCGTGCGGGGCCGGCAGGCGGAGCTTTCTTCTCTCGCCTTCCGGGGCCAGATCGGGATTCCGCGCAATTTCGAGAATGAGGAGTTCTTCGCGGGCATCGGCTCGCAGAATTACGTGTTGCCCATCGTGGCCAATCTCCGCAACGACACGAGCCTCCGCTCGATTCAATTCGTGGTCGAGATCGTCGCCCAGGATGGCGCGCCGCGTCTGGAGAATCGCGCGGATATCCGCATTCTGCCGCTCTCCAGCAACGATTTCGTGCAGGTGCTGCCCGCGAGCACGAATCTGCCGAACAATGCCTTTTCCACGGTGAACGGTCCGACCAACCGTTTCGCCATCGCCTATATCGGGACGAACGCCAACTTCCTGGTCAAGGAGTTCGCCACCGTCGCCATGATCGGCATCACCTTCCGCCCCGGGCCCGACAGCCAGGGCAATGTCGCCAACGACGGCGACCGGTACCGCGTCCGGATCGTGCCGGAGCTGATCTCCGCCACGGCGGACGGCGTGCAGGATCTGGTGCCGCTCGAACCGATGCCGGAGCGCATCATCACCCTGCGCAACCACAGCTTTCTCATGGGCGATACCTCGCCGGGGTTCTGGTACAATGCCGCCGATTTCGGCAACGACGTCCTGGAAAACGGCGACGTCAATAATGCCATCTTCGCCGGTTTCGGTTTCCGCCGTCCCTACGATTTCTCGGACGCGTTCTACGCGATCGATGTCACTCGCGACAATTTGATCGACTTCACCGACGCGGAAACGATTCTCCGCCGCGCCCTCGGGTTCGACCCGAACAACGCCCGCCGCGTTCGCGACGAGCAAGGCCGCTGGCTGGTCTACGCCGCGCCGCAAGGACCGCCGCCGCAGAATCCGCCCCTGCGCGCCGCGAGTGTCCCGCCGAGCGAAGTGGCCTGGGATGCCGACCTCACCATCCTGGCAGGGGTCGACCATGAAGTTTGGCCCACGGGCCAGGCTGCCGTGCCTGTCTATGCGAAAGTGGCTCCCGGCCGTTCGGTCTTCGGGTTCCAATTTGTCGCCAATGTCGTCCCGCAAGAGGGCGCTCCCGCGGTCCAGGACGTGTCGTTCCACCCGGTGCCCAAAGCGCCGGCGCCTTCGCTGAGCGGCAATGCCGTCCCCGGCATCGGCACGCTCCCCGGCACGGTCTATGCCCGTTGGAACAATCTCGAACCCGGCCTTTCCGGCACGGTGTTGCTGGGGCATATCTCCTACGGCATTCCGAGCGGCGCCCGCCCCGGCCATTCTTACATCATCCAGTTCCAAAACTGCGGCGGCGCACAACTCGATTCGGACGGCTCGCTCCGTTCCTACTCCGTCGAAAGCGTCCGCGGTTCGACCTGGGTTCTCGTCTCGGGTGAGGAATCCCTGGCCGTCTCCGACGAATGGCGCACCCGCTTTTTCGGCGACGCCACCGCCCCCGAAGGCAGCCCCGGCGAAGATCCCGACGGCGACACCTTCTCGAATTACGACGAGTACCTCGCCGGCACCGATCCCACCGCGGCCAACTGGCAGACGGCGAGCATCGGCGGCGTGTTCCATTTCCGCTGGATTGGCCGCGCTGGCCACAGCTACACCGTGGAAGGCACCTCCGACTTCCGCTCCTGGACGGTCCTGTCCGGCCCGTTAACCGGCGAGGATGCGTTCCTCGAATTCCAAGATTCCGCCCCGTCCGCCGCGGCGCGGTTCTATCGCATTCGCATCGAACCTTGATTCAATTTATGCCCGGAATAGTTCACTTTCGCGAACGCTTCGCCCGCCTGCCGCGCCTCGGGTTCGCCCTGGCGATCCTCGCGCTGGCCGCGCCTGGGGCTCTGGCCCAGAATTTCGGCACGGTCATCACGAACAATCTGTTCCATCCGTCGAGCGTCGCCGTCTCGCCGCAGAATCGTTACGTCGTCACCGATTCCGGCAACCACCGCGTCATCGATTTCCATCCCGACACGCGCGAATTGATGGCCCTCGCGGGCGGCGAAGTGGGAGCCACCGACGGCCCCGGCGCGGAAGGCCGCTTCCGCAATCCTCAGGGCATCGCCGCCGTTCCCGCCGACCTCGAAAAAACCCCGCGCGGCTACCTCGTGGCCGATACCGGCAACCACCTGATTCGGCTGGTTACTCCTTCGGGTGTCGTCTTCACCGTGGCCGGCGATGTCAACCTAGCCGGCGCGGGCGATGAAATGGGCTTTCCTCCCGCCAACTTCGGCGCCAGCGACGGCCCCGGCGCGGCGGCGACGTTCTACGCGCCGACCGGCCTGGCCTACGACGGCCGCAGCACGGTTTACGTGGCGGACTCCCTCAATGGCTCGATCCGCGCGCTCCTCTTTTCCGACGAGACGTTCACCAATTGCACGGTCAGCACGCTCGTCCGCGGGCTCGATCTGCCCACGGCGGTGGCCGCCGGCGCCGACGGCTCGGTTTACATCGCCGATACCGGCACCCACTCGATTTACGTGTTTCGCAACGGCGCGCTCACGCGCATCGCCGGCCGCGGCACCACCTACGATCTCGGCCTGCGCAACAGCCCGATCGGCACCCAGGCCCTCCTGAACGCGCCGCGCGGCCTGCTCCTGCGCGAGATCAAGGATGAACTCCTCGTCGCCGACACCGGCAACAAGGTGCTCCGCCGCATTTACAATCTCAGCAGCCCCACGCCCGGCATCGAAACTTTCGCCGGCGGCAGCACCGTGCTGGATAGCCCGATCGGCCTCGCGCGCGATCAGGTCGGCCTGTTCCTAATTGTCGACAAGGGCGCGCACCGCCTGACCTCCCTCACCACCACGATCAAACCGCGCGTGGCGGACCCCATCGTCGGCCGTGTTACGTTCCGCGTCGATCCGTTCACCGGCATCGAAATCGCCGAGATCGAGCGCGTCGTGGATGCCGTGTTCGAAGAGACCCAGCTTATCGTGATTTCGGGCGATGCCCAGGGCACGCACCTCTTCACCTCCGGCGCCGGCGATGCCGAAACACTCGACAGCATCCTGCCGCCGCGGCCCGACACCCCCGGCGTGAATCCCGCTCTGAATTTCCCGTCGCCCAGCAACCGCCGCGAAGCCTTCAAGGATGCGATTTCCATCGATCCTCGGCCCGTCCTCACGCTCCGGGCCGCGACCTACGATCTCAACGATCCCGAACGCGTCCCGAGCCGTGTCGTGTCCGGCACGTTCCGCTTCCGCTGCTCCGCCCCGGTCATCGAGACCGAGCGCGTGTCCGGAGCCGTGACGTTCAGTTGCGCCACCACCAACGTGACGATCGGCTACACGCTGAACGGCGAAGTGCCCGACCTCACCGATCCGGATACCATTCCGGTTTCCGACCTCGATAATTTCAGCATCCCGCTGCCCGTCGGCAAGACGCTCAAGGCCCGCGCCTTCCGGCCCGGCTTTGCTCCGAGCACCGTGACCACCCGGAGCGATTTCATCCCGGTCTACATCACGCTCGGTTTTACGGGCGGCGAGGCCTCCTCCGATTTCGTCGGCGCTCCCGGCCAGCGCTTCTTCGCGCCCATCACGCTCCTCACCCCGTCGCGTCCTTCGGCCTACGGCCTCCAGTTCAGTCTGTCCGCTCGCGGGGAAGGCGCTTCGCCTGAAGTAGACGCCCGCAGTTTTGGATTTACTTCGATGCTCGAGGAGAACAAGGGCACGACCAATCGCGTCATTCCCCCAGCCATCACGGTGAGTTTCGAGACCAATATTTACTACGACACCAACTATTTCATCACCAACATCCTCCAGCCCGGCGGCGGTTTCGTGACCGTGACCAACGCCGTGATCGAGCCTTTCTGGACCAACGTCGTCCCTATTCTTAACGAATTCGAATTCGTGAATGTCGAAGATCGCGTCATGGGGGTCGGCTGGATGGAAATCCCGGGGCAGACCAATCTTTACAATTCGCGCATCCAGGACCTGATTCGCTTCTCCCGCGCGCGCGATATCGTTTATTCCAGCGTCAACGGGCGCATTATTCCGGGAGCATTTTCGTTCCAGGTGCCCGGCACCGCGCCCGTCGGCTCGCGCTACACCGTCAGCGTCGATCGTTCGTCCGCCACCGCCGCCGGCAATCGCGATGTCTACATCCAGCCGGTGCGCCCCGAGCAGACCACCGATACGAACAACCCCGCCTTCGGCCTCGTCCCGGCCGTGCGCAATCTCACCCTCGACACGCGCTGGTACGCCGTCGGCGATGTCCTCCCCTTCCGCTGGCTCAATGCCGGCGATTTCGGCGATACTAACGTGCTCAATAACGACCTCCAGGTGCTCTATCAAGCGGTCGTCTACAATCTGAACCTGCCCCCCGCCGGCAGCGACTTCGCCGACGCCCTCGATTCCTGCTGCGTGACGACCAACGATATCGACCTCCGCCTGCATCCGAACCATCCCTTCTCGGACGGCTCGGAGTCGGTCATCGATTCCATTGCTTTCGGCGACGGCGTGCTCGACATCTCCGACATCTGGGTCACCTACCGCCGCGCGCTCGACCATACCTTGAAATGGTACCAGCGCGCCTGGGGCCGCGCCCCCAACGGCGCCCCCCGCCGCATCGCGCGCGAAACGCCCAATGTGTTCCGCGAGCAGATCGGACGCCTCTCGGCCGCCGCTCAGCCCGCTGCCGGTGGCGCGCGGCTGTCCGCTTTCGCCTCGGCCGGCCAGAACCTGCCCTCGCGGCTGACGCTCAGTCTCGCGCATGCTTCCGCGGATCCCGGCGGTTGGGTCGAAATTCCCGTGACCGTTCGTGTCGATGGCTCCGTGCCGCTGCGCGCGCTCTTGCTGAACGTGCTGATCGAAGCCGCGGATGGAGGTGTCCCGCTCGTCGACGGCATGAGTTTCACCCCCTCGGCTGCGCTTGGAGCCCCTTCGCTTCTCTTCAATTCCATCTCCGCCCGCCTGGGCCTGGCCTGGCTCGAAACCGATACAGCCGGGTTGCTCGGCCAGCACACGCTCGGCACGATCAGATTCCAGATTCCGTCCGACGCGCCGGCGAATACGATCTATCGCTTGCGGTTCGATCATGTCTCCGGCTCGCCCAATGGCATCAGCCTGTTCCCCGCCACCACCGCCGCCGGTTGCATCGTCATGAACGAACGGCCCAACTCCTCCTGGAGGGATGGGATCAGCGACGTCTGGCGTGCCCAATATTTCGGCTCCGTGCGGAACCCGGACAGCCTCGCCGATCTCGACCCCGATGGAGACGGCGTTTCCAATGCAGCGGAATTCAACACCGGCACCGACCCGCTCGACGCCTCGGACAATTTGAAAGTCCAGCTCCGCACCCGCGCGCCGCGCGGAGTGGCGATCCGCTGGGCCGGCCACCTCGGCAAGCGCTACGTGCTCGAAAGTTCGTCGCTCCTTGCGCCAGGCTCCTGGAGCCGGGTCACGGATCCGATTGACGGGAACGGCGGCGAAATCGAGATCGAGCAGGAGAACTCCGTCGGCCAGCGCTATTACCGCATTCGCCTCGAAGAGGCGCCGTAATCGGTCGTTCCAGACCCGGCGCTCCCGGACATCCAGTTTCGTCCGAGCCTGCCCCAACCGGCGGGCTCTTTTTTTGGGAGAGACGCGCCCGTTTCCGCCCGGCATTGCTACGGGGGCCATTCCTCCGTAGTGTGTGTCCGTGGAGAGTTCGTCTTCCCAAACGGACTTCGTGCCCGCGCGCATGCCGGAAAGCGCGCTCGTGCGGGCGTACTTTAATGGCATCGGCCGGATCATCTTGCGCACGGGCCGGACGATTCAGGGCCTCGGCGCTTTCGCCCTGATTACGCTCGCGGTCACCTGCACCAAATTCGGCCGGTCCTCCGGAGTCGTCCATCCCCTCATCTGGCAGCAAATCTATCGCGCCGGGGTCAAGCTCCTGCCGATGATCGCGTTTCTCGGTCTCGCCTTGGGCCTCGTCGTCATCGGCCAGACGGTTTCCCTCCTCACGCGCGCCGGCGCCGTGGATTACCTCGGCATCGTCATGGTCACGGTGATCGTCCGGGAGCTGGGGCCGCTCGTCACCGCCCTGCTCGTGCTGGCCCGGGCCGGCACGGCCAACGTCATCCAGCTCAGCACCAACCGCGCGACCGGCGAGGTCGAAGCGCTCGAAGCGCTCGGCATCGATCCCATCCATTACCTCGTCATGCCCCGCGTCCTGGGTCTCGCCATCTCGATTTTCTCGCTCACGATCTATCTGATCATCATCGCCTTGCTCGGCGGCTACCTCTTCGCTTTCATCCAGGACGTGCCGCTCACCCCCACCGTCTATTTTGGCCAATTGGCCAACTCGCTCGAATGGCAGGATTTCGCCCTCCTTGGCCTGAAAACTCTCAGCTTCGGCGCGATCATCGCGATCGTAACCTGCTTCCAGGGGCTGGCCCAGCCCGTCCGCCTTGAAGAGGTGCCGCAAGTGACCACTCGGGCGGTCGTCCAAAGTGTCATCGGCTGCGTCCTGCTCGATGCGCTCTTCATCGTCGTTTACCTGGTCATGTAATGGAACCGGCCCCGCCAGCGCTTCCGCCGCAGATCGAACTCACGGATGTGGATGTCCCGCGCGGCGACGTTCTCTCGCGCACCCCGATCATCGAGGAGGTCCGATGGACCCTTCGCCCGGAGGAATTCTGGGTCGTCGGGGCCCGGCCCGGCGCGGGCAAGACAGATCTGTTCTTCACCACCGCGGGCCTCCTCCGGCCGTTGCGCGGCCAGCGCGTCTTCTTCGGCAATGAGACCGCCGATCTCCGCGGCGAAGCCTTCGTCCGCGAGCGCCTCCGCATCGGCATGGTCTTCGATAGCGGCCGACTCTTCCCCGAACTGACCATCGCCGAGAACATTGCCCTGCCCGTTCGCTACCATTTCACCGGGACTGGCGACGATGCGCGCGCCCGCGTTCAACGCTCCCTCGAACTCACCGGACTCGAACGCTACGCGGACCGCACCCCGGCCCAAGTCGTCCGCAGCCTGCACCAGCGGATCGGGCTCGCCCGCGCGCTCGCGCTCGACCCGGAAGTCCTTTTCGTCGACAGCCCCCTTTCCGCCACCGATCCCCGCCAGGCCCGCTGGTGGATCGATTTCCTCACCACCCTCGCCGTCGGGCATCCGAGGCTGGACCGCCGTTTGACCGTGGCCGTGGCTGTCGACGATTTTCGCCCCTGGCTTGAGGGCGATCGCCAGTTTGCCGCAGTCTGCGACAAACGCTTCCACCACCTCGGCCGCGGTTCCGAACTCACGAACTCCCCGGTTTCGGTCGTCCCGGAACTGCTCGGCCAGCACGATTTCAGTTTGTGACCCGCTCGCCACTCCAACTCAACGATCGCCCGCCATGCCTGCCCAAGATTTAACCCCGCAGTTGCGCACCCGCCTTAGCCGCGTCGAGCGCGTCGTCGGCGTATTCGTCATGATCGCCACGCTCCTCCTCCTCGCGGGCTTCGCCTACTACGTCTACACCGCCGGCGCCCGCAAAGGCTGGTGGGTGCGCAAATATCCCTACTACACCTTCACGGATAGCGGCACCGGCCTCCGCGTCGGCGATGTCGTCAAACTGCTCGGATTCGAAGTCGGCAAGATCACCGGCGTCACCGCCCTCTCCCCCCAGGACATTCTCTACAGCGATTACGGCAATGTTTACATCCAGTTCGTCGTCAATGACCCCTTCCAGGGCTACATCTGGACCGACTCCAAGGTGAAGGTGACCGCCAGCGATTTTCTCGGCAACCGCGTGCTCGAACTCATGACCGGCGGCTCGTCCTTCAAAACGAATGCCGAAGCCAAAGTGTTCGCCACCTACAAGGTGGAAAATGGGGAACTGATCGGCGTCTACAGCGACAAAAAAGGGGATTACGAACCCCTGTCCGTCAATCAGAACAAGGGGTACTGGCTGCCGCGCATCGAATCTCCCGCCGTCACCGAGCGCCTTGAACAAATGGCCAATATGGCCCAGACCGCGCTCCCGGCGATCCTGGATATGACCAACCGCCTGAACCTCGTTCTGTCCAATGTCATCGGCGTCACGACCGAAGCGCAAGCCGTTCTCGCCGGCACCCGTCCGATTCTCTCGAATGCCACCGTCATCACCGCCAACCTCTCCGATCCCAAAGGTTCCCTCGGCGACTGGATCATCCCCACCAACATGGTGGCCCAAATCGGAACCCTCATGACCAATGCCAGCATCACCCTCACCAGCGTCAACCGCACCGTCAGCAACACCGACAGCAACGTGACCATGCTCGCCCTGAGCCTCGACCAAACCCTGGTCAGCCTCGCCAGCCTCACCAGCAACCTGAACGATCAGGTCGAGAGTAATACGAATCTGGTGAAAAGCCTCTCCGACCTGATCGTCAACGCGAACGACATGGTTCAAGGCCTCAAGCGCCACTGGTTGCTCCGTTCCGCCTTCAAGGGAAACGAGGAATCGGAGCCCCCCCCGGCCCGGCCGCGCCGCACCCCGCCCCCGAAGATCGGCAAGTAACCGCCCGCGACGAGGCCGCTCCGCGTGCCTATCTCATGCCGTTTTGGTAACGAGACGCGCGCCAGACTGCTTTTCTAGCCTGCTTGACAAGTCCGAGATTGCAGTGCATATTGATTTGCGCGGAGCGCCGAAAGGGGTCGGTCGGATGCTCGAGCGCGCTTGTGTGATGAGAGCAGTCGATGGCATTCCGCGATTTGCAGAGACAATGTCGGGCGTAGCATCTCGTTGGGTGGCAACGGGATAATGGAGTCCGCACTGTGCCGTTCGATGCGCAGTATCCACCGCGTGGAGGTTCAGGTATCTTTCTTGCTGCATCCTCAGAAGAATCGATTACTTTGCGAGTTTTGGGGTTGAATTTGAGTCGATCCGATACGATTGGGCGGGACAGGTGAGACATTTTGTCCGTATGAAGGTCGTGAATGCCCCCACTCGGCAAAAGCCGCCGAGCGAGACGTAATGTAACAGTTCTGGCCGGGAAGTTCCAAACCCGGCCTGGGTGGCAGGGTGGAGCCCAAAAAATAGGGGGGGGTGCCGACGCAGAGAGAGTGGCGGTGAGCCGGTCGGCAGGGATAATTAGGTCTCGGAGAGATTTGTTAAATAAATTTTGAAATGTTTTGGTCAGATCGGTGTCAATCTCACCTGCCGCTGCGCTTGACGGGGCGGCGGCAGAGTTAGCGAATATGAAACTGAAGAAGAAAAATACTGCGGTGAGCCGCCGGACTACCTTGAAGGTGGCCAAGCGACATGCCAAAGCTCCGGTTCGCGCGGTGGCGCCCGCCGGGCACCGCCGGGTCAAGCCGGTGAACCGCGTGGCCGCTCCGCGGAAGAGCGCGGTGTTGGTCGCCATCAAGAAACGCGAAGCCGCCGCCAAATCCCGCCCGGCACCCTCCCCGTTGCCGGCCAAAAATCGAGCGCCGGAAGCAGGCAAGAATATTCTGCGCGTGCCGCCGACCGTTTTTGAGCAGCCGCCCGCGCCGGTGGAAACGGAAGATGCTGCCGCCGAGGAGCCTACGCAGGAAGCCCTGGCCAAGGCCGAGCAGGATTCCAAGCCGGTGACGATGGAAGAAATCCGTCAAGCCTACGATGGCGACACGGCTTACCAACTGTACCTCAAAGAGATCGGGCAGACGCCGCTCCTCACCATTCAAGAGGAAAACGAGTTGGCCGCCCGGATCAAGCGGGGCGACAAAGCCGCCCGCGAACGGATGATCAAGGCGAATTTGCGCCTGGTGGTGAAGATCGCCCGCGATTACGAGGGATACGGCGTGCCGTTGCTGGACTTGATCAGCGAGGGGAACATCGGCCTCATGAAGGGCGTCGAGCGTTTCGACCCCGCCAAGGGTGCCAAACTCTCGACCTACAGCGCCTGGTGGATCAAGCAGGCGATCAAGCGAGCCTTGGCCAACCAGGGCAAGACGATCCGCTTGCCCGTCCATGTCGTGGACAAGCTCTTCCACATCCGCCGCGCGGAAGCCCGGCTGCAGGAAGTCTTCGGCCGCGAACCGACGGACGACGAGATCGCCGAGGAACTCGATACGACTCCGGAAAAAATCCGGGAGTTGCGTACCGCATCGCAGCGGCCCGCTTCCCTGGAAGCGCCGTTGGGGTACGATAGCGACAACCGGGTGGCCGATGTGGTCGCCGACGAGAATGCCGAAAACCCGTACGACGAGCTCGAAGGGAAAGCGAACACCTCGATGCTCCGCCAGGTCATGAAGGAACTCGATCCGCGAGAATTAACCATCCTGCGCTATCGCTTCGGCTTGGACGGGGACGAAGAGAAGACCCTTGAGGAAGTCGGCCGCAAGTTCGGCCTCACACGCGAGCGCATCCGCCAGATCCAGGAGATCGCGCTCAAGAAGCTCAAGAAGAAGATCGATAAGCTCGATCAAGCCCGCAAGGCTGCCTAAGCTTCTGATTATTAAATGTTTACGAAGGCGCAGCGACCCTGCGCCTTTTTTCTTTCCCGATACCCCCTGCTCGGACGATCCGCTTGATCGAGTTGATGGCTCCTGGAAAGAAAAAGCCCCTCCCGAATTGCTTCGGGAAGGGCTGTGAAATACGAGTTCGGCTAAGTCTTAGAACTTGTAGATGACGTTCGCGGCGAGCGTGAACGCATCGTCGCTGCCGTTCGGCGTCCGAGCCGGCATGACTTCGTCGCCGCCCATCGCGCGGTCATACCGCGCTTCGACACGGGTGATGACGTTCGCCCAGAGCGAGTAATCCGCCGTGAGGGTGAGGGAGCCGAGTTGTTCGTCGTTTCCGCCGCCCGCGTAGCCGGTGTAGGTGCCGTTGCTGGCCTTGGTGTAGTCCACGCGACCGTTCAGCTTGAGCTTCTCGGTGGCCTGGTAGGAGATGTAACCCGCGCTGGCCCAAGCGTAGCTCGGGACGAAGGAGCCGGCCGAGGTGCTGGAATCCTTGTAGTCGAACGCCAAGCCAACAGACAGGCCTTCGAGGCCGGTCGGCATGGTGACGCCAACATAGTAGCTGTTGATGGTGGGGCCATTCGGCGGGCCGCCCCCTGCGGGGACGTTGGAGACGCGGTTGGCGTTTTCGCCCGAGACGTAGCCGAGGTAGATCGCGGTGCCCGCGAACATGCCGGTCGATTCCGGCAGGGTGATGGTCAGCAAGCCAAGGAACGCGAGGCGTTCCCCAGACAGGTTGTTTTTATCGTTGATCGCGCCGCCCCAACCATTCGCCACGCCCACGGCGACGCTGATCTCGTCGGTGAGCTTGTAGCTGGCCTGCACGCCCGTGTGGTGCGTGGGTTCCAGCGCGTAGCCGTAGGAGCGGCTGAAGTTCGGGTTATTGCCGCTTTCGAAGACTTCGTAGCCGATCAAGGTATCCCAGACACCCATTTTGACGTCGATGCCGTTGCCCACGGGCACGCGCAGCGAGACATAGGCCTGCTTGACCGCGAAGTCATCGGAATTAGCGCCAGCAGCCGCGGGGGCCTGGCCGTTGAGGATGGTCGAATAATAGTTCGCATCCGGGCCGAATACGAGGTCCGCCTTGTAACCGGCGGCCCATTCGCTTTCGTCGAGAGGTTTCTCGAGGACGAGCTTGACGGCATGCAGATTGAAGCCGTCCTGCTTGTCGGACGTGCCGGTGAAGGTCTGTCCCGGGATGGTGCCGTTCGGACCCGTCGTCAGAATCGCCGACGTTTCCACATAGCCGCTCAGGGTGGTCTGCGAGACCGCCGTGAGCACTTGATGTTGTTCTTCGGCTTGAACAGCCGAACCGAGGCTGATAACCCCGGCGCTGGCCAAGGCCAGCGTCCACTTGTCAAACTTCATTTCTTAGGTTCCTCCTGCGATCTTGTTAATTCGTCGTCGGAGCGGCCCGTGAATATCGGGCGACACACCGAAAACGGTGCATTTCGGGGCCGAGACTAACCTTGGTCAGGCCCGTTGACAACAATTTTTTTGTTGCCCGGAACGAACGGAACGGGGGTCGGAGGACGGCAACCTCAAAAAGTCGACACTGGCCGCAGATCAGCGCCATCCGTGCCGAACAGAACTGATTCTTAAATCGGAAGCCACCGTGACCGACGCCTTTTTCCAACCTTTGGCCGGCCTGGCTGAAGCCGCCGCCCAGACCCGCGAGT
>CAYZKY010000046.1:0-37636 GCA_964478815.1 uncultured Verrucomicrobiota bacterium | reverse complement strand
GCGTCATTGCGAACCGGGGCCGTTCCGACTCGAACCCCTCCGTTTCCCAATGACCCGCCGACCGCGATAACTTTTTACGCCCTCGGCCTCTCCATGCTCACGCTGGCCTATCGCTGGCTCCCAAGCGTTCCGGCGGCCGGGCGCTTGAACCCCGCCTCCTGCCCACCGGATTTACACACCGGGGTGGGGGCATTAACACACATTTACACAGCGATTTACACGCTCTTACACACCCATTTACACAGATTTACACACCATTTACACGCAATTTACACACCTCTTACCCACTCTTTTTTTCACGCAACCATCTCTGGCCCAATCGTTTCCGTCAAAAATCTGCCGCTGGGCCGTACCCCACCCCCCCTCCCCCCGAATTTACACAGCCAGCCCCGGCTCGCACCTCCAGAAAAAGTCGCACCCCGGCCGAAGGAAATCCGCTGGTTTTGCCGATGACGAGCGAGTTCTGCTTGGCCTGCGCGGGGCCGGGTGGTAGAACGCGAGTCCGAAATCCGCTGCATGAATCGACGTGACTTTATCCAATTAGGCGCCGCCGCCGGTGCTCTGGCCTTCACCCCTGGCTCCTGGGCGGCCTGGCCCCGCCGCGAGAAGCCTTACAAAATCTCGCTGGCGCAATGGTCGCTCCACCATGCCCTCGAAGCCGGCAAGTTTTCGAATCTGGACTTTCCGCGGATCGCCCGCCGGGAATTCCAGATCGAGTGCGTGGAGTATGTCGATCAGTTCTTCGCCGATAAATCGCAGGATCGCGCTTACTTGCGGGAGTTGAAATCCCGCGCCGAAGGGGAGGGCGTTTCGTGCCACCTCATCATGCTCGACACGAACGGTCCGCTTGGAGCCGCTGCGAAGAAGGATCGGGACACGGCGGTCGAGAAGACATTTGCGTGGATCGACGCGTCGAAATTCCTGGGCGGGACAGCGGTCCGGGTCAATGCGTATGGCGACGGCAATGCGGAGGAATTGCGCAGCCGCGTGGCGGAAAGCTGCGCGCGGCTCGCGGATTTCGCGGCGGAGCGCCGGATGAACGTCATGATCGAAAACCACGGTGGCCTCTCCTCGGATGCCGCGTGGCTTGTTTCGTTGATGCGGGCGGTGAACAAGCCGAACTTCGGCACGCTGCCGGACTTCGGCAATTTCGAGCCGGCGACCAACCGGTACGACGCCGTCGAAATGATGATGCCCGATGCGATCGCCGTCAGTGCCAAGGCCTCGCGCTTCACGCCCGAGGGGGAGGTCGTGGAAACCGATTTCCGGCGCATGATGCGGATCGTCCGGGACGGCGGATATCGCGGCTGGCTGGGCGTGGAGACGGAGCCGCCCTCCGCCGATCTCGAATATTCGGCGATCCACAATACCCGGAAGCTGCTGGAGAAGATCATCGCGGAGCAGGCGTTGGTGCAGCCGATCTTCAACGGGCGGAACCTGCGGGGGTGGAAAAAGATCGAAGGCGGCGAATGGACGATTGAAGACGGCGTGCTCATCGGGCGCAAGGGCGTGCGCTGGACGACCAATCCGGAGCAGACCGGTTCGTGGCTCAGCACCCGGCGGCAGTACGGCGATTTCCGTCTGGAGCTGCAGTTCATGCTAAACAAGGGAGGCAATAGCGGCGTGTTCTTCCGTTCCGCGCACGAGCGCAACCCCGCCTTCACCGGCTATGAAATGCAATTGCACGATTCGCCCGGCCGGCCGCCGAGCAAGGGCGGGCCGGGTTCGCTCTACGATGTGGTGGCCCCCGAGCGGAATCTGGTGCGTGGAGCTGGTCAGTGGAACAGCGCGACGATCATCGCCCGAGGCCGCAAGATCCGGGTCGAAATGAACGGCGAGAAGATTCTCGAAACCGAGCAGGATCGCGCCCCGCGCGGCTATATCGGCTTGCAGAACCACGACGACAAGTCGGAAGTGCGCTTCCGGAATATCCGGCTGCAGGAGTTGTAACTCCGGCCGGAGTGGTCGGAAGGTGAACGAGCGGAGCCGGCCAGACCTGCGGTGAATGCCGACGTTGGTCTCGCTCTGGTAGTCGGCTCGAATGCATCATACTCGATTGCAGCCTCCCGGTCGCTCACTCATCGGCCCATCGGCTGTTTCTGGCGCGGGACTTGCGCTCGGCGCGGTCCTCTTCCACAGTGAGATTTCGACATATTCAGGGAAGAAAACGATGAAGATAACGGCAGTGCATATCGGAATGCGGATCAAGCATCCGCAGTACGGGGAAGGGGTGGTCAAAGGGATCGCGGAACATACCGTCGACGTGACGTTCGACGATGGGAAGCGGATTATCGATCCCGAGGCGAGCGACGTGCAGCCGTGCCAGCCGCATGTGACGGTGACCGGGCTGGAGACGTCGCTGCGGGCGTTTGTGGACGAGATCGTGGCGGCGACGGCCGAGGGACTCGGCTTGGAAAAGCCGGATTTCTTCCTGGAGAAGCTCGGACAGCGCTGGCATGGGGGAAAGCTGGTCATGCATCCGGCCGATGCCGCGCTGCAAACGAAGGATGTGCCGATCGAAGTCTTCTTCCACAAGATCGTGATGATGCGGAACAACTTGCGCGTGCTGGAGCAGAAGGTGAACGCGCATCCGACGCTGAACGACAGCGAGAAGATCGAAATGCAGCAGTACATCACCCGTTGCTACGGGTCGATGACGACGTTCAATATTCTGTTCCGGACCAAGGACGATCAGTTCGGCGGAGCGTAGGAGCATGCGGACGGTCTCCTGCAATCTGTGCGGCGCGGACGATTTTTCGGTGCTCTTTCCGAAGGGCGCGGCGCAGGTGCATCGCATCGTCAAGTGCAACCAGTGCGCGCTGATGTACGCCAATCCGCAGGAGTCTGTCGACATCGACAGCGCCGAGGACGAGTCGGCCTACACGATGGACAATCCGGGGTACCGCCAGTACCTCCTCAAGCAGGAGGTCCAACTTGTGGACAATCTGCGGGTGCTGGATGTCCTGAACGGGTTGTTTCCGAAGCGGGGGAAGCTTCTCGAGATTGGTTCGTATCTGGGCATTTTCCTCGACCGCATCCGCGCGGCCGGTTGGGACACCACGGGGCTCGAGCCGATGCCCTATCCGGCGCGCAAAGCGCGGGAGAAGTATGGGTTGAACATCGTGCAGGACGTCCTGCCGAATCCCCATCTGCCGGTGAACGCCTTCGATGTGGTGGTGATGCTGCACGTCATCGAGCATCTGCCGGATCCGGTCGAGACATTGCGGGAGATTCGCAAAGTGATCCGGCCGGGAGGCGTGCTGGTGGTGGAAACGCCGCGGTTCGATTCGCTGATGTTCAAAGTCCTGGGACGGCGCGAACGCAGTCTGGCCAATTGCAACGGCCATATCTTCTTCTTCACGGTGCCTTCGCTGACCCAGTTGTTGAAGAAGGCCGGGTTCGAAGTGTTTCGGACCGACCTCGTGGGCCGAACGCTTACCGCCGACCGGTTGTTTTACAATGTCGGGCTCATCTCACGCAGCCGGGCGGTGGCCCAAAGCCTCGATTGGGTGGCGGAGAAGACACGGATGAACAAGTTCCGGTTGCACGTCAACGCGCGGGACATGCAGCGCTTGTACGCCCGGGCGGTGTAGCGCCGCGCGGCGTGGCGGCCTCAGGCGGCGTCGTTCCAATCCGGATCGGGACGTTCGATCACCGTCGGAAGGCGTTCTCCGTCGCCCATTTCGGCGGCAGCCAGCCAGCGGGCCGTTTCGGCTTCGTGCGCGGTGGGGTGCCGCGAAAGCACGCCGCGATCCAACGAGAACAGGACGAATTCCGTCCCGCCGCCGGATTCCTCCGTTGCGGAGGCACTGGCAATTTCGCCTGTTGGAAACAGCAGCACTCGGTGCATAGTCCATCATCGGCGGGTGGCGCGCGGACTTGAGCCGCGGCTGGATCCCAGGGCGGTGACGGCTTGGCGCGATCCGGCAAATGTTGAAGGTTTCAAGTCTTGGGAACAGACTCGCATCCGCGCAGATGAGCGAAGAAGCGTCAACCCGGCCGGCTGGACAGCCATTTACCTTTGGCGGGGTGGGCCGGTTCGCGCACGCGGCTTGGCCGCGTTTTCTGGCCGTCGCCGCGATCATGGCGGCGCTGTCGGGAGCCACGGTGGCGTGGTTCTTCGCGCATTGTTGGGCGCCGGTGTTGCAGGAAGTGAGCGAGCGTTTGCCGGAAGGCGGCGCGATTAGCGGAGGGCGGCTGGCCTGGCCGGCTCGGGAACCGTTCGTCGCCGCCGGGAATTCGTTTCTCGGATTGAGGATCGATCCCTCCGAGACCCCGGAAGGGCCCCGCAGCGCGGATCTCTGGATCGAGTTGCGGCTGAACTCGGCCCGGCTGCGTTCGATGCTCGGCTGGATCGAATGGCGGTATCCAGCCGGCTGGGACATGGCGTTGGGGCGGTCCGAGGTTGCGCCCCGCTGGGGGGCTTGGAAGAGCCCGGGTGTGGTGCTGCTGGCGGCAGGCGGAGTGCCGGTCTTCCTGATGGTTTGGGGGCTATTGGCGGCGCCACTCTGCCTGGTGCCGCTGGTGGCGGGCATGGTCTTCGACCGCGACCTGACATTCCGCAGCGCCTGGAAACTCGCGGTCGCCGCGCACTGGCCGGGGGCGCTCCTCATGTGCTTCGCCATCGCGCTCTACGGATTGGGCCAGATCGGCCTGGTCCTCTTTGCCGCCCTCACCGTGGCCCATTTTCTGGTCACATGGGCGTACCTCATCCTCAGCCCGCTCACGCTCGAGAAGCGAAACGAACCGAAACGCGCGAAGAATCCATTTCGCGCGCCGGAGGAGGAATAGCGGCGGAAACCGAGCTACTGAAAGGGCCGCCAGCGCAGCGCGGGATTGTTCGTGCGGCCGCGGTCGGCGGCAAAATCCCAATACTCGCGATTGGCGAAACGGGCGACATGGCCGTCGATGAAAGCGATGTGCGCCCCGCCCCGGTGGAGATTGGTGTGGACGTTGTTCTGCTGGGCGCGCGCGGCTCGTTTGCCATTGTCGAACAGCCAGACCGCCTGGGAGGGTTCCGGGATGGTCGAGAGGCGCACGGGCCGATCATCCTCGCCGGTGCGGTCCAAATGCTCGTTCATGCAGTAATGGAACAAATTGTGGCCATTGCTCCGGTTGGTATTCGAGGGGCAAATCCAGATCGAGCGGCCCAGCGGCGCGGCCGGATTGGTATGCCAGGGCATCTGGAAATAGTCCGGCATCCCGAGTTGTTTCGGCAGGTCGACATACCACCCGGTGCCGCGATTCAAAGCGTTGCCCGTGCCTTCGGGCGGCAGGTGATCGTCGTAATCCAGTGCGTACTGGTGCATCGCCAGGCTCCATTGCTTGAGATTGTTCAGGCAGGTGATGCCCTGCGCCTGGCGCTTCGCGCGGGACAGGGCGGGGAGGAGCAGGGAAGCCAGAATGGCGATGATGGCTATGACGACGAGCAGCTCGATCAAGGTAAACGCGCGCCGGTTCATGGGAGTTCCGAACGCACCGCCCCAAAACGCAGCCCGCGCATGCTGACGCGCGCCGCGGCAAAATCGAGTGTCTCCATCATCGCCCGAAAGATGAGTGCGCCCGTGAGCATGACATCCGCGCGTTTGGCCGGCAAGCCGGGAATGGCGCGCCGCTCGGCCAGCGAAGTGGCCCAGAGCCGTTCTTCGTGCCGGACGATCTGGTCGCGGGTCAGGACGAGTCCTTCCAGGCGGGATCGTTCGTAGCTTTCGATCTGCAGCTCCATCCGGCCGAGAATGGTGGCGGTGCCGCCCGTCCCCACCAGCCAGTGGCTGGCGGAGATCTGCGAGGGAAGCACCGGCAGTACTTCCTGGCGCAGGCAATGGTCCACTGCGGCCCGGGCCTGCGCGTAGTCGTCGCGCGTGGGTGGATCGGACAACGCCAGCCGTTCGAGCAAACGAACGGTCCCGATGGCGAAACTATCCGCATACTGCCGGTGGGCGTCCCGGCCCGCGACGATTTCGGTGCTGCCCCCTCCGATGTCCACGACCAACAGGTCCGCCCCCCGCAAGGCCGGATCGCTGGTGACGCCCGTGAAGGCCCAGTCCGCCTCCTGCGCGCCGCTGATCACTTCGAGGGGACGGCCGGCGGCTTGCTGCACGGCATGCAGAAGCTCGTCGCGATTGATCGCGTCCCGCGCCGCGCTGGTCGCGATCAGGCGGATCGTGGCCGGCTGCCAGCGCCGCGCGGTTTCGAGATAACCCGCGACCGCGGCGGCGGTCTGGCGGATCGCCTCGGGCTGGAGGCGGTGCGATTCGTAAAAGCCGCGGCCGAGACGCGTCTGTTCGCTTTCTTCGAAGAGAGGGACGACCGTGTCGCCGGCGACTTCGGCGACGAGGAGCTTGACCGAATTCGTGCCGACGTCGATGACGGCGCGGGTGGTGCGGGTCATGCGCTCCCTATTTCGTTTCCCGCCGGGCCAGCACGGCCGCGCCGACAATGCCGGCGTCGTCCCCGAGTTTGGAAGGGATGATCTGAAGATCCTTGTCCGTGCCTGGAAGGGTGTAGTCGTGCGCCGTTTCGATGATGATGGCCATCATCTCATCTTCGAGCGCGTCGATCACGCCGCCGCCGAGGACGACCACTTCCGGCGAAAGCAAATTGACGAGATTCGCGATGCCGATACCGATGTATTCAGCGGCCTCCTCGATCACCTTTTCGACCAATTTGTCGCCCCGGCGAATCGCCTTGCGGAGATCGCCGCTGCGCATATCGGCCAGATCCGGCCCCAATAATTCCGTGAGGATGGTTTTCTCGCCGTCCTGCACCAGTTTCTCGATTTTCTTGAAAATCGACTGGCGTCCGGCGAGCGACTCGAAGCAGCCGCGATTGCCGCAACTGCATTTCGGCCCGCCCACTTCGATCACCATGTGGCCGACCTCCCCGGCCGTTTTGTTGAAGCCGGAGTAAAGCTTTCCCTCGAGGATCAATCCGGCGCCGATGCCGGTGCCGATAAACACGCCGACGAGGTGGCGGGGCTTGCCGCCCAGCTCGACCGAGTGGACGCCCAGGGTGCAGATATTCCCGTCGTTCTCGAGGAAGACCGGCACATCCAGCGCCTTCTGCAACTCCTTCTTCAGCGGCACCTGAGTCCAACCCGGCAGGTTCGGGGCGACGATGACCTCGCCCTCCTCCGTGTTCACCGCGCCGGGGGCTCCCACGCCGATGCCGCGGATGTTTTTCAGCGAAAGATCGCATTCGTCGACCGCGTCCTGGACGCACCGGGCGATTCGCTCGATGACCGCTTCGGGGCCGCGGCCGGGCTTGGTGCTGGTCTTGACCTTGCCGATGCATTTCAACTGTTGGTTGAAAACGCCGGCGAGGATCTTGGTGCCGCCGAGGTCGACGCCAACGAAGTGGTCTTGTTTGCTGCTGGGGTCGGGCATGGTGCGGGGCCTCCGCCCCGCGGCGGCCCGCCCTGTTCAAACCACAAAAAACCGGAGCAGGTCAACTGGTTAAATGTGACAATGGCCGGGGAGGGGAGCCGGTCCCCAGGGCTGGGGGGCGGTCAAGTTCCCTCCGGAAATGCCGATGGAGTGCCGTGCCGTTGCCGACATCGTGCCGAATTTTGTGAAAGCCCCTGCTGTCTCCATGACCATTCCGGTGGGATACTCCCTGGGTGCGAGCTCGACCCGGGCCGGGATTGCCGGCTGGGCCCCCATCCCGGGCGCGGTTCCCGCCATTGCGTTCGATCAGTTGCGGATCGCCTATCCGGGCCGCCGGCGGAGGGACGAACCGAAGGTCGCGGTCCAGAGCCTCTCGCTGCGCATCGAAAATGGCGAGGTCTTCGGCTTTCTCGGCCCGAACGGCGCGGGCAAAACCAGCAGCATGAACGCCTTGCTGGGCTTCCTGAAGCCGACGAGCGGTTCGGCGCAGATTTTCGGGCTGAATGCACAGGACCCGGAATCCCGCCTGCGGGTGGGGTACCTGCCGGAGCTGACGTATTACTACAAATTTTTGACCGCCGAGGAGCTGTTGCGTTTTTACGCCAAGCTGTTCGAGATGCCGCGCGACGTAGCCGACCGGCGAATCGACATGCTCATCAAGCTGGTGGAGCTGGGGGAGGCCGCGCGGCGGCCGATCCGAACTTACTCGAAGGGCATGCAACAGCGGATTGGACTGGCCCAGGCGCTCATCAACGATCCGGACCTGCTGGTGCTCGACGAACCCACCAGCGGCTTGGACCCGGTCGGCCGGATGAAAGTGCGGGCCATCATCCAGCGGCTGAAGGACGACGGCAAGACGGTCTTCTTTTCTTCGCACGAACTCGGGGAAGTCGAAACGGTGTGCGACCGGGTTTCGATCCTGCATGGCGGGGAACTCAAGGTGGTCGGCTCGGTCAGCGAACTCGTGGCCGGGCATCAATGCAATCTGGAGCAGATTTTCCTGAAGGTGATCGGGTTCGGCGAGAGCGCCGGGAGTTCCGCGAAGGAGGAAGCATGAACAAGATTTGGGCCGTGGCGGAAGTCGTGGTGAAGGAGTTGCTCCGGCGGAAGGACTTTTATGTCCTCTTCATCCTTACCGCGGTGATCAGTGCCATCGCGCTTTCGGTGAATATCTTCAACGACAGCAAGATGGTGCGCTACGTGAAGGAACTGTGCCTGTTGCTGATCTGGATCTCGACGCTGGTCATGGCGGTCACCACCGCGGCCCGCCAGATTCCCGCCGAGCGGGAAAGCCGGACGCTGTTTCCCCTGCTGGCGAAACCGATCGCGCGCTGGCAACTGTTGCTGGGGAAGTTCTTCGGGTGCTGGGCGGCCCTGGGGGCCACGCTGGGTTGCTTTTACGGATTTTTTGCCCTGCTCAGCGGGCTGCGGGAAGAGTCGTTTCCGCTCGCCAATTACGCCCAGGCCGCCGTGCTGCACTGGATGCTCCTGGGCGTGTTGACGGCGCTCGCCTTGCTCGGTTCGTTGCTGTTCAGCGCGACCTCCTCGAACACCACCATCTGCCTGGTCGTGGCCGCCGGAATTCTGACGATCGGCCGGCATTTGAACAAAGTGGCCCTCCAGCTCGAAGAGCCGGGGCGCACGATCACCTACCTGGTTTACTATCTCATTCCCCATCTCGAGCTGTTCGATGTCCGCGATCTGATCATCCATAACTGGCCGGCCATTCCGTGGGGCCCGTGGTGCCTGGCGTTGGCCTATGGGGGATGCTTCGCGGGATTGTTCCTTTGGCTGGGCTGCTGGCTCTTCGACCGGAAAGGCGTGAATTAACATGCGCGCGGCGGTCACTTGTTTATTGGTCGCTGGCTGTTTCACGGTGGGAGTTACCGTCGAGCCGATGCTCGCCTACACGCCGGTGCAAGCCCGGCATGATCGGGCGCCGGTGGAGGCGATCCTCGGTGAAGGCCGGCGGTTGTTCGCGGGTCATTTCTTCGTCAAGGCGGACGCCTATTTTCATGGCGGGTCCTATCCCTCGATCTTCGAGAAACGGGACGCCTTCGATGCCGCGCATGCAGGGGAAGGGCTCGCGATGGCCGCGGAGCAAAAGGAAGCATCAGCGGCTCTGCCGAGTGGCGAGGATCGCGACGAGCATGGGCACGAGGGCCACGAGCACGCCCACGAGGGGCACGATAACTCGCAAGAGTCGCACGTTCACGATCCGGCTACCTGCACGCACGATCATTCCCACGATCACGCGCATGACCCGGCCACCTGCAACCACGATCACTCTCACGATCAGGCCGAGGCGGGCTCCAGAGCCGGAGCCCCGCGCGATTGGATCGAACGATTCGGCCTTTCATTTTTTCCGTCGGAGCATCGGCACCTCGGGGAAGGTCCCGGTTCCGATCCCTTGCAAGCGCGCGAGCTGCTCCCCTGGCTCAGGCTTTCCGCCGAGCTCGATCCGAATCGGATCGAGACTTACACCGTCGCGGCCTACTGGCTGCGAACGCGGCTCAACAAACCGCGCGAGGCGGAAGAGTTTCTGCGGGACGGCTTGCGCGCCAACCCCGGGAGTTACGCGATTCTCTTCGAACTTGGCCGTGTCTATGCCGAGAGCTACCGCGAGCCCGTGCGCGCCCGCAACGTCTGGGAAGCGGCCTTGTCCCGCTGGCGCACTCAGGAAGGATCGAAACCGGAGCCGGACACGACGTTCCTGAATCAACTGCTCTGGCAGCTCGCCCTCGTGGAGAAAGCGCAAGGCCGCCTGCCGCAGGCCACCGCCTACCTGGAAGAGATCAAGCGGCACTCGCCGCACCCCGAGCAGGTGCAAGCCCGCCTCGAAGAATGGCGCCAAGCCGCGCCCTAACCCGGCTCCGCCCGTCTTTCCCATTTTAGTGGTAGGACGTCCCGTCCGTTCCCGCAGGCGTACTGCCTGCGGCCTCGCCCACCGACCCCACCCACGACGATCCGTCCCTCCCGCCCCCCGCGCCACCGACCTCCTCGGCCAACCGCTCAACCCATCACCCGAACCTGAACCCGGACGTGCGCAAGCCCACCCCTCCAACCAAAAAACAGGGGGGTGCCCCTCTGGAGCGCGGGATCTCGCTCCCGCGCTCCCACACCCGGTCCCCGAACCTGGTCGTCCCACCCAACCCCCAACCCTGACCCCCTGAAAAAAATAGGGGGGGGGTTGCCCACACCGCACCCACCCCGCTCCGACCGGGAAAACCAATCCCAAGACACGCCCCTCCTATGCCAAACCCTGGCTGTCGGAACGGCGGAACTTCCAAGGATTGCTTTCCAACGACACAAAACCCGCTAGATTCCGGCATGCCATTCAGTCAATTGGGCTTAACGGACGAAGTGTTGGAGGGGGTCAAAGCGATGGGATACGTCGATCCCACCCCAATCCAATCGCGGGCCATTCCGCTCGTCCTGGCTGGGCGCGATGTCATCGGCAGCGCCCAGACCGGCACCGGCAAGACCGCCGCGTTCGCCCTGCCGATTCTCTGCAAACTCGGTGAACGCACCGGCCGCATCCGCGCCTTGATCCTCGAACCGACCCGCGAGCTGGCGGCCCAGGTCGAGACCGCCTTTCGGGATTTTGCCCGCTTCACCCAAAACAGGGTGGGGGTGGTCTACGGCGGCGTCGGCTACGGCCGGCAACTGGAGATATTAAAACAGGGGGTGGAGGTGCTCGTGGCCACGCCGGGCCGGCTGCTGGACCATCTGGAACGGGGCACGGCCAAGCTGGATGGCTTGGATTTTCTGGTGCTGGACGAAGCCGACCGGATGCTCGACATGGGTTTTCTGCCCGATGTCCGCCGCATCATCCAGCGCTGCCCCCGCAAGCGGCAGACCTTCCTCTTTTCGGCCACCATCCCGCCGGAAGTCGATTCGCTCATCCGGCTGGCCATGCAGAACCCGGAGACGGTCGAGATCGGCCACCGGCGGGCTCCGGCCGACCTGGTCAAGCATGTGCTCTACCCCGTCGCCCAGGATCAGAAGACCGACCTGCTCCGGACCTTGCTGGAGGAGGTGCAATATGACTCGGTGATCATTTTTTGCCGGACGAAATTCGGTGCCGACCGCATCGGCCGGGCGTTGAAGAAGAACAATCATCCGGTGGCGGTCCTGCACTCGAACCGCACGCAACAGGAACGGGAACGCGCCCTCAAGGGCTTCCGGGATGGCCGGTACGAAGTGCTGGTCGCGACCGACATCGCCGCCCGCGGCCTCGACGTGCCGGAGGTCAGCCACGTCATCAACTACGACGTGCCGCAGCACCCCGAGGATTACGTCCACCGGATCGGCCGCACCGGCCGCGCTCAGAACACTGGCGACGCCTTCACGCTCATGACCGCCGAAGACGTCAAGGCGGTCAACGCCATCGAACGATTTATCGGAACCAAGATCGAGCGCATCAAGCTGGAAGGGTTCAACTATCAGTACACCGCTCTCTTCGACGAGGGGAAGGACACGCGCTCGGTGCGCGACCGGCGCTTCGTCGGCGTGCGGATCTCCGGCGGCTATTACTTCGGCCCGGCCCGCCGCCGAAAATAGGGGGGTGGGTTGACCACCTAGCCGAGGCATTCGGAAATCGGGCTGGCAGGAAATGAAGAACGGATTATTTTAAGCGTCGAATACACATATGAAGAAATTGTTACTGGCGGGATTGCTGGCGGCTTTGACCTTCACGGCCTCGGCCAAGTCGGAGTGGCTGACCGATTTCGAAAAGGCCAAGGAAGTCGCCAAAAAGGAAAACAAATCGATCCTGCTGGATTTCACCGGCTCGGATTGGTGCGGCTATTGCATCAAGCTGAAGAAGAACGTCTTTAACACAGCGGACTTCGAAGCTTTCGCCGAAAAGAATCTCGTGCTGGTGGAAGTCGACTTCCCGCGCAAGAAACTGCCCGAGGCGCAGGCCAAGGCCAACGAGAAGTTGCAGGAGAAATTTGGCGTCGAAGGCTTCCCGACCATCCTGGTGCTGGACGCCGAAGGCAAGAAGCTGGGCGAAGAGGTGGGCTACGGCGGGGATTCGCCCAAGGTCTACATCAAGAAGCTGGAAGGCTACATCGCCAAGGGAAAAAAGTAAGCAGCCCGGATTTTAATTGAGGGGGGGGGCCGCGTTCGAAAGACTGCGGCCTTTCTCTTTTATTTCGGGTTGGCGATGCACCACAGCGCCTGGTGCGTCCGGATGAAAAGCTCTCCATCGCTGGCGGCCACGGAGGAATGGCTCCGTTCGCCGAGCGGATTGACCGAGACTAGCTCGAACTTGGGAGCGGCCTTGAACACAAAGCAATCGCCGCCGTGGTTGATGGTGTAGCCGAGCCCATTCGCGATCAGCACGCTGCTCCAGTTGACCCCGGAAGGCCCGGAGCCGCGCAGCCGCTCGGTCCAGAGGATCTCGCCGGACTGAAGGTTGATGCACATCGCGGTGCCGGGATCGTTGTGGATGTAGAGATGGCCGTCGTGAATCGCCCCGGAGCCGATCCGCTGAGGCGATTTGGGGTGCTGCCAGAGCCGCCGCGAACCAGTGACATCGCCGGTGCCGCCCGCCCGCACCGCGATGGCCATGCCGCTGTAGCCGCCCATCGAGACCACGATGCCGTTCTCGTAAACCGGCGAAGTATAAAGCAGCGGATTGAGCCCGGTACAGCGCCAGATCTCCTCGCCAGTCGCGGGGTCGATCCCGGCCAGGCGGCGAGGCCAGCTCATCAGGAGCTGCTCGCGGCCCTCGACCTTCATCGGAACCGGCGTGGTCCAGGAACCGATGAAAGTGGGGTCGGTGGCGTCCGGCACGGGCTTTTTGTTGTAGCCGGTCTCCTCGTCCTTTTTCCAGACCGTGCGGCCGGTTTTCTTGTCCACGGCGATGAGATAGGTCGTCTCGCCGGGGCCGAAGTTGAGAAAGCACAAATCGCCGACGATCACCGGTGAAGGACCGCCGCCCCAAATGTGAATCTGGCGGCCGAGGTCGGTGCGCGACCAGAGTTCGCGGCCTTCGAAATCGTAACAGTAAAGACCGTCGGAGGAGAACGAGACGATGACCCGCTCGCCGTCGGTCACAGGTGACGGAGCGCAAAACGGGTTGGTTTCGTGGGTCGGCTCCTTCTCGCGAGTGGTCGTGCCGGACTGCCAGAGCTTGCGGCCGGAAGCGCGGTCGAAACAGATCAGCGTGCGGCGTGCGCCCTCGGCCTGCGTGACGAAAACACGCTGGCCCCAGATGATGGGGGTGGAGTTGCCGGGCTCGGGCAGCGGCGTGCGCCACTTCACATTCTGCGTCTTGCTCCAGACGGTGGGGAGGTTTTTCTCCTCCGAAACGCCAATGCCGAGCGGGCCGCGCCAGGCCGGCCAGTTGGCCGCCTGCCCGGTCAAGATGGCAAAGAAGGCGAGTGCCAGGCCGATCGAACGGCAGCAGTGGAATCGCGTCATATGGATCGAGTAAACTGAAATCAAGCGGCGATGGGCAAGGTTATCCGCCGCCGCCTCGTTTGCCGTCGAGCCACGGAGTTCGGGCGTAGTACCAGAAGGACTTCATGGTTTCGACGTGGCCGTCGGCGAAGCCGTTGTTGCTCCGCTGATTGTGCCGGAGCTGCGGCGCGCACCAATTGGGATTATCGCCGCTGACGCAGCCGGGACAATCGCCGGCTTCGACATCCCCGAGCATCCACGCTCCAAGCTTCGGGCGGGAAGTCGGAAGGACAGCGGGGTTGCGGCCGGGCTCGCCACGGGCGCCGGAGTCCGTCAGGGAAATGGTGGCCGCCGGATTCACGAGCGAGCCTTCGAGGCGGTGGTTGTAGCCGACATACTGGCTCAGTTCGCCGCTCATCTGGTGATTGATGGCGTAGTCGGACACGGTGGGAACGGAAACGGGAATCCCCTCCCAGCGGTCGAGGTGAAGGGCCTTCCCCTTGCGGGCCGGGCAGAGGAAAACGTTGGTGGAACTCATGTAGGGCTGGAGCAACTGGAACCAGGTGGTCAGGCCCTTCGAGTAGGGTGGGTAGATGTAAGTGACGACGTGTTTGCCGCGGTTGTCGTCGGTGTATAGTTTGCCCGAGAGCGTGATCTGTTTGAGATTGCTGACGCATCGAATCGTGTTGGCCTTCTGTTTGGCCTTGGCCAGGGCCGGCAGGAGCATCCCGGCCAGGATCGCGATGATGGCGATCACCACCAGGAGCTCGATCAAGGTAAAGGCCTTCTGCCATGCCGCCGTGCCGCCGCGCGGCAACCCTCCCACCACCGGTAATCTCTTCATAAGGATGAACTGGCTGGATTTTTCGGGCTTATTCACCGTCAGGGTAGGCCGGCAGGGCGAAAGTTCCAAGCAAAGATCGCGGCGGTGCGAAATATCGGCGGCTTGTAAAGCGGTTTTACAGTTTTTGGGACTGCTCGGGGATGACGGCACGCGGAATTCGTCTGCAAGTGGCTACGGACCAATGAGATGGGATTTTCTCATTTTTGTGGTACGAGACTCGCTAAGGGGAGGGTGTTCGGGATTGCCGTTAGTCACAATGATTGAGATTAGATAGGTGAAGCATCGAAGCGGGTTCCGCTGCCCAACCCAGGCAACGGTCTCCCCCCACAACCCCAACGACTTCATCACCAACCGCTGAACGATCCCAACCACTCGCATGAACTCCTCGCCCATCCGATTCACACCCGGTCTTAAAAGTGTCCGTATCCTGCGCCAACGCCAGGACGCGGTGACGCCGTCATTCGGTTTACATGCGCCGCAACCGATTACGGTCACCCCCAGCCGGTTCACCCATGTGACGCTTCATTGGCCGGGCAAACGTCTGCCGGTAGCGGTGACGGTGAGCGGAACGAATGCGGAATCGGCGCCGATCCGGGTTTCGACCGGCCGGGTGGTGCCGCTCGCCTGGCCAGGGCATTAAGAGCCTGTCTGGAAATTGCGGCAGGGCTGACGGCGGGTCTTTTGGCTGCGGCCTTCGTTGGCCCGACCGTTACAGCCCGCTGCGGGGATGCGCCGGTCGGGCCGCCTCGGCCGCAGCCAAAAGACCCGCCGCCACCCCCGCCGGAATTTTCAGACAGGCTCCAAGCGAGATAGCCCGAATCTGGGCTTTGGCTTAAGCTGCGCCTGGATGACCACGGGAGAAGGCGGACGCGAGAATATCGAGATGCTTGGAATCGACGTCGGCGGCACGAAAATTGCCGCCGGCGTCGTTCGTTTTCCAGAGGGCAAGGTTCTGCAACGAATTGTGGCGCCGACCCCCGCGAAATCCGGCGGAGAGTCAGTCCTGAAGGAAGTGGAGCGTCTGGCGGACGAACTGTCGGTTGGGCGGCACTCGAGAGGAATTGGGATCGGGCTCTGCGAGTTGGTCGATCCGCAGGGGGAGGTGGTGAGCGGGAATTGCGTAACGTGGCGAAGCGAGGAGGTGCGCCGGGCGCTGGCACGATTCGGGGCGGTAGTTCTCGAAGCGGATGTGCGGGCGGCCGCGATGGCGGAAGCGAAGTTCGGAGCCGGGCGCGGCGGCAGAGCATTTCTCTACGTGACGATCGGGACCGGAATCAGCAGCGCGCTGGTGATCGAGGGCAAGGCATTCACCGGGGCCCGAGGAGCCGCGGGGACGATGGCGAGCGGCCCGATGCCGGCGTTGAGCGGGAAGTCGCCGACCGTGGAAGAGATTTCATCCGGTCCGGCCTTGGTGAAGCGATACGCCGAAGCAGGCAGTTCGGCGAAGACCGGACAGGAGGTGATCGCCGCCGCGGAAACAGGAGAAACGACGGCGCGAGAGATTGTCGAGACAGCGGCGGAAGTGCTCGGGGGGACCATTGGGTGGTTGGTGAACGTGCTCGACCCCGAGGCGGTGGTGTTGGGGGGAGGACTGGGATTAACAGAGGGGCTTTATCGCCAGCGCCTGGTGGCGGCGGCCCGAAGGCATATCTGGTGGGACGGGAACCGGGACGTGCCCATACTGAGCGCGAAGCTGGGGGCGGATGCGGGAGTGATCGGGGCGGCCTTGGCGGTGTGGGAATTCAAGAAAGTTGACTGCGGAGGGAATCTGTAAGGCTCAGTTACTTTTGCCTGCTTGGAAATGGTGGCGTGGGTTGGCCGCTGAGGCCAAGGGGCTGGTGCCCTCGGTTCGATCATTCCCCCCTTGTCCGTCGAGAGGTGCATGTGGCCCGGGCGGCCTTGGCGGGAATCCGACCCCCCTCCTCCCGGTTCGGTGGGGGAGCGTGTTAGATCGTGTGGGTAGGGGGCACGAGGCAGGCGGGGGGAGAGGAGAAATTCGACACCTCCCCTCTGAAACCGGGTGTTTTTTTGTGTTAATCGGTGTTAAATCGTGTTCAAAGTCACAGGAAGTAGTCGTGGAGGAGGCCACCGACTTGAGACGTTCGCGCTGCACCGAATCGTTCAGGCTAAGCGGGCGAAGGCGTGAAGAGGACCTGGAGGGCTCCGAGTTCGTGGCGGGCGGTGAAATCGCGGAAGAGTTCGCCAGGCTGGCGGTGATCGAGGTAGGCGCGCAGCATTTGTTCGAGAGCTGGTTTCAGTTGCTCGACGGAGATGCCGGTGAAGACTTGACGACCCACGGCGCGGTGCGGGCCGAAGCCGCCGCCGACGAAAACGTGATACCCCTCCTTCGCTTCCCCAGCGACCTTCACTTGAGTGGCCAGCAACCCGATGTCGCCGATGTAATGCTGGGCACAGGAATTCGGGCAGCCGGTGAGGTGGATGTTTATCGGACGATCAAGCTCGAGGCGTTTGTCGAGATAATCGGCGAGTTCGAGCGCGTGGCGCTTGGTGTTGGCGCCGGCGAATTTGCAGTAGGAATTGCCGGTGCAGGCCACGAGACCGCCGCGCAGGAGCGATTGCTGGCAGTCCAATCCCAGCTTGCGGAGCGCTTTCTTGACCGTCTCGATATAGGTGTCCAGCACGTTGGGGATGACGATGTTCTGCCAGACGGTGAGGCGCAGTTCGCCGGAACCGTAGAGATCGGAAATCTCCGCGAGGCGAGTCAACTGCTTCGAGGTGATCTGCCCGACCGGGACACCGGCGCCGATGTAGTTGAGACCGGGTTGCTTCTGGCGGTGGACGCCGAGATGAGGATGCGGGATCGATTCATCCCGGGCCGGCAGCCGGCACGCGGCCAACGGGACGCGAGGCAGGGCGTATCCGAGCGTCTTTTCGGTCTCTTCCAGAAGTTTGGCGAGGCCCCAATCGTCAATGAGATGCTTGAGCCGGGCCTTTTTGCGGTTGCCGCGGTTGCCGTGGCGAATGTAGGTGCGGACGAGCGCGGCGATGACCTTGACGATCTGGCCGGGCGGGACGAGGACGCCGAGGTCATCGGCAAATGCTTTGTGGCCGGTCGCGCCGCCGGCGCAGAGACGGAAGTAGACGCCGGGGGCAAGCCCCGCGGCGGGTTCCAGCAGTTGTACGGCCTGCGCACCGATATCGTTGGTGTCTTCGAGGGGCGGGACGGCTCCGCCGGAATCGAACGCGATGTTGAATTTGCGGGGCAGGTCGTAGAACTCGCGATGATTCAGGATCACCTGGGCCATCTCATCGACGAACGGACGGGGATCGATCAGTTCGTCCGGATCGAGGCCGGCCGCAGCGTTGGTGGTGAGGTTGCGGATGTTGTCGGCACCGGAACCGCGAGCGTGCAGACCGACCGACTGGATGCGCGAGAGGACGGCGGGCGCATCCTTGGGCTGGATCAGCCGCATCTGGAAATTGGCCCGGGTGGTGACCTGCAGGTAGCCGGTGGTCAACTCACTGACGATGCGAGCGATTTCGCGGGCCTGGAAACTTTTAAGAATGCCGCCAGGGATGCGGAGGCGCGCCATGAAGGCTTCCTTGTGGGGCGTGAGGTAGAAGAGGCCATGCCACTTGAAGCGGAAGATATTCTCCTTTTCGGGCGCTTTGTTGGACGCGGCATCATCGAGCAGCAGCCCGTAGGCGTCCAACGGATGGAGTTCGCGCTTGAGCCGTTCTTCGAGGATGAGGAGCTCGGAGTCGACGGTCTTGGCGGTGACCGGATTCGGTTCGACGTCGGCGAAGGCAACACCGCGCTGCCGAAGGCCGGCGAACACGCCGTCGAGGTAGGAACGCTGTTCGCCGGTGAGGGCGTGGCCATTGATCTGCTCGAATGGAAGGGCTTGGGTCATCCTCTCAG
Organism: uncultured Verrucomicrobiota bacterium; assembly: GCA_964478815.1. Classification (GTDB taxonomy): domain Bacteria; phylum Verrucomicrobiota; class Verrucomicrobiia; order Limisphaerales; family SXQI01; genus DASVNK01. Next base: position 19,113 of record CAYZKY010000046.1, on the reverse strand, counting down.
TCATCCTAGTAAACGTCGCGTTGATAGCGCTTCTGCGCTTTGAGAGACTGAACGTATTCGGCGGCTTGTTCGGGCGACCGGCCGGTGTCGGCGATCACCTGATGCAACGCGGCATCGACATCGCGGGCCATGCGCTTGGCGTCGCCGCAGACATAGAAATGCGCGCCGTCTTCCAGCCAGCGCCAGAGTTCGGCTGCGTTCTGAAGCATGCGGTTCTGGACGTAGACCTTCTCGCTCTGGTCGCGAGAAAAGGCCGTATCGAGCCGCGAGAGCGGCCCGGCCCGGAGTTCGTCGAGTTCCTCGCGATAGAGAAAATCGCAGGACGCCTGCTGATCGCCGAAGAACAGCCAGTTCCGCCCGGTGGCTCCGGTGGCGCGGCGCTCGTGGAGGAAGGCACGGAACGGGGCGATGCCCGTGCCGGGACCGACCATGATGACCGGCGTGGCGGGATCGGCCGGGAGCCGGAAGCCGTGCGAGGTCTGAATGAAAATCGGCACCTCACTGTGCGACGGAACCCGGTCAGCCAGGAAGCTGGAGCACACGCCCTTGCGGGAGCGGGGTCCAGACGAGTAGCGGACGATCGCGACAGTGAGGTGCACCTGGTTCGGGAAGGCTTTGAGACTGGACGAAATCGAGTAGAGGCGCGGCTGGAGCCGGCCCAGCATGGCCACGAACTCGGCCGCGCCGGGACGGAAGGACGGATATTCGATCAGCGTATCGATGACTTCCCGCTCCGCCAGATAGGCGGTGAGGATATCCTTGTTCTCCGGCGCGAGGAAACGGGCGAAGGCTTCGCAGCCGTCGGCTTTGGCCAGCGCATCGAGCAGCGCGGAGGTGGGCTTGCGGATGTCGCATTTGCGGAGCAAAGCCGCGACGAGGGACATTTCCTGTCCATCCGAGGCGCGGACGCGTTCATCGGCGCGCCAGCCTCCCGTGGCGATGATTTCGCTGACGAGATCGGAGCAGTTCTCGGGAACGACGCCGAGGGCATCGCCGGGCTCGTAAGTCAAACCGGAGCCTTCGAGCGAGAATTCGAAATGGCGGGTTTCCTTGGCGGAACCGGCGCCGTTGAGCAAGCGATTCGTGACGAGCGGGGCCGGGAACGGATTCTGGCGCGACCAGCCGCCGCTCTTCACAAGCTCGGTCGGGCCAGTGTTTTTGGCAGGCGCTTCCTCCACCACGACAACGCTGGCGCTCGCGCCGGAGCCCGCCGGCTTCGGGATCGCCGACCAGAATTTGCCGATCCAGCTTTTCGCCGCGGCTTCGTAATCGGTATCGCACTCGCAGCGATCGATCCAGCGCGCGGCACCGAGGGCCGCAAGACGTTCGTCGAACTTTCGGCCCGCGCCGCAAAAGTCGGAGTAATTGCGATCCCCCAGCGCGAGCACCGCGAAACCGAGTTCCGGCAAGGGCGTGGTGGACGCGGAGAGCGCGGCCCAGAACTGCGCGGCATTGTCCGGAGGATCGCCATCGCCCCAGGTGCTGGTGACGATCACCAATCGCTTGAGCTGGGCGAGTTCGGCCGGCGAGGAGGAGTTCAGCTCGCGCACCGTGGCCGCAAAGCCGTGCGAGGCCGCTTCCTTGCCCAGCCCGCGCGCGAGCAACTCGGCGGAACCCGTCTGGCTGCCGAAGAGGATCAGGAGCGGTTCGAGCGGCGGAGCGGGCGCCACCGCACCGGCAGCGGATGCTTCCAAGTGGGCGTGCGAGAGGAATCCGACGAAATAGCCGTTGAGCCAAGCGCGCTGCTCGGGCGAGAACGGGGCGGTAGGCGGAATGAAGGGGATCGGCATCATGCGACGCTGTCCTCCGGGTTTTTTTCGAGCGCGACCGCGCAAAACTTGTAGGCAGGCTGGCGGGAGTAAGGATCAACGCTGACGAGCGTGAGACGATTGACCTCGGGATAGTGCATGGGCAGAAAGACCTGGCCGGCCAGAACGGTGGCCGTGACCAGCGCGCTGGCCCGCAGGCGTCCGCGGCGCGAACGGAGAACGACCGATTCGCCGGAAACGATTCCAAGCCGCGCCGCATCCTGGGGGTGAACCTCCACGTAGACCTCGGCAGGATAAAGTTTACGCAGGATTGCCGACTTGGCGGTACGGGTTTGCGTGTGCCATTGGGCCGACGTGCCGCGGCCGGTCAGCAGAACGAAGGGAAATTCGGCGTCGACCATTTCGCCGGGAGGCCGGGGAGGCTCGAAGCAGAAACGGGCTTTGCCATCGGCGTGGAAGAACGAACCGTTCTCGAAAAGGCGGCGTTCCCGCACGGGCGGGGCGCCCGCCTGGGGAGCGGGGAAGGGCCATTGCACGCCGCCTTCGCGGTCAATCATGCGGTAGTCCTCGATGCCGGTGATATCGCAGGGCTGGCCGGCGGAGGCGCGCTTGAGGATCTGAAAGACGGCCTCCGGCGAGGTCCACTCGGCGAACATCCCGGCACATCCCCAATAGTGGGCGACGAGACGGAAGATATGAAAATCCGCGAGCGCCTGCCCGGGGGCGCGCGCCACCTTTTTGGCCAGGCCGATGCGGCGCTCGGAATTGATAAACGTTCCTTCTTTTTCGCCCCAACCGGCGGCGGGCAGGACCAAATCCGCCACACGCGCGGTCTCGGTCGAGGCATACATGTCCTGCACGACCAGGAAATCGAGCTGGCTGCGAAGCTGGGCCAATTCGTTCTGGCTCATCCAGGAGTGAAACGGATTCGTGCCGATGACCCACAGCGCTTTGATCTGGCCGTTGCGAACTCCATCGAAGATCTGGTCGTAGGCCAGGCTGGTCTGGCGGGGAATCTTTTCCTCGGGAATGCCGACGGCCCGGGAGACTTTGGCCCGGTGATCGGGGTTGGCGAAATCGTGGCCGCCGAGGAGGTTGGTGGTGTTGCTGAACAGGCGGGAGCCCATCGCATTGCACTGGCCGGTGATGGAATTCGCGCCGGTGCCGGGGCGGCCGATATTGCCGGTGAGGAGCGCCAAATTGATGATGGCCTGGGCGGTGCGTGTTCCTTCGTGACTTTGATTAACCCCCATGGTCCACCAGAACGAAACCCGTTCGCCCGCGGCAATCGTTTGCGCCAGCTCGTGAATGGCGGCCGCGCCCAGGCCGGTGACGCTGCCGACATACTCGGGCGCAAAGCCCGCCACGAATTCCGAGAAGGCCTCGAATTCGGAAGTCGAACGCTCAATGAATTTGCGGTCAACCGCTCCGCGCCGGATGAGGAGATGGGCGAGTCCGTAGAGGAGGGGAAGATCGGATTTCGGCTGGATGGCGTAGTGGCGAGTCGCCGCCGAGGCGGTTTCGGTCGATCGAGGATCGATCACGATAATGCGCGCGCCCCGGCGATTTCGCAGGACGCGCTGCCACAAGATGGGGTGAGCGATGCAGAGGTTCGAGCCGATCAGGATGATGACGTCGGATTCTTCGAAATCCGCATAGGTGAAAGGGGGAGAATCGAAACCGAACGACTGTTTGTAGGCCGCGACCGAGGTCGCCATGCATTGGCGGGTGTTGCCATCGCCGTGGAGCATGCCCATGCCGAACTTGGCCACGGCGCCGAGCAACGCCATCTCCTCGGTGACGATCTGGCCGGTGCTGATAAATGCGGTGGAGGCCGGCCCGTGTTGATCTTGAATCGCCCGCATCCGCAGGGTGAAGACCTGCATCGCCTCGTCCCAATCGACCGGGACAAGTTCGCCCGTCGCGTTGCGCAGCAGGGGTGTCGTGGCGCGATCCGCCGCGCGAAGCGGTTCGAGCGCTTCCCAGCCTTTCGGGCAAGCCATGCCGAGATTCACGGGATACTCGGTGGCCGGAGTCAGCCCGATGGCGGCTCCGTCACGGAGGTGAACGGTCAGCGAACAGCCCGTCGAGCAGAATCCGCAGACCGAATCGGTGGTGTTGTCCGGCTGGAGGCGGCGGGGAACGCGGCCGAGGCCGAACCGGCCGGGGGTGAGCACGAGTTCTTCGGTCAGGACGCCCTGGCGCTGCCGAACCAGCTCCTGGAGTTCGCTCGTCACGGCAGACCTCCCGGCATTTTGGGCTGGGAAACGGCGCGGAAAAAGAGGGAGCGCCCGGCCAGTTCGCTGCCGATCGTCAAGGCGAGCAGCAGCGCGGAGCCGATGGCGCCGGGCCGGTAGCCGGTGGCAAGCAACACGCCCGGAGCCAGCACGCCGATCAGCACCAGGCTGGCACAACGTGCGGCCAGAGTGGCGCGCAACGGGCCGACCATCAGGAGGGCGCTGCGCTTCAGGGCGGTCGGTTTTTCGGCGGATAGATGCGCGAAGAATCGGAGCATGCTCAACAGCCGGGCCGCGGAAATTACCAGGAGGATCAAAAGCAAGTACGGCGAGGAGGAGGCGCCGGTGGCCCAGGCGAACGCGGTGCCGAGGCGAAGCGTCGTGAAGCCGAAATCCGGCGCGGTGCGTCGAAAGCTCCAGAACTCGCGCGGAGTAGCGGCGTAAACCATCACGGAACAAAAGACACCCACCACACCGAGGACGGCTGCCGCCATCAAGAGAGGCAGCCAGTTGACGCTCGCGAAAATAGCGAGCGGCGTCATCTTGGCGAGGACAAGCATGATCGCTCCGGCGAACGCACCGAAGACGAGCACCTCCCGGCTCAGCCAGGATTTGCGGAGGCCCAGAAAACTGCGCCATGCTTTCAGCGGTTTGCCGAGGTGCAATACGCTGGCTCCCAATCCGGCGAGACCCAGAAACGCGGCGACGGTCAGCCCGACCAGTCCCGGCTGCCGCCCAGGTGTGACGAACTGCAACAGGGCTTCCCACACGAAGGCACCGGCAGACGCTTGTGTGAGCACCAGCATCCACACCAAGGGGATATGTCCTTCAGCGGGCTTCAGATGCTCGGCATCCACCGCTTGCACCGATGCCGGAAAACCTCGTTCCGAGCGGTAGGTGGTCGCGGGGAGCGTATAAGAGGGCGATGGGGAGGCGGGCAAAAACTCGGCGGAATCCACCGAATCCGAGAGGCGATCCCGGATCGCTTCCTTTCCGACGACGGTGATGCGGATGGCTTCGTTCGGGCAGGATTGGACGCAGGCCGGGGCCTCCCCGTTCTGGAGCCGGCTGGAGCACATGTCGCATTTGCGCACGATGCCGAGCCGCTGGGAGTACTGGGGGACTTCGTAGGGGCACATCAGCACGCAGTACTGACACCCGATGCACTGGTCATCGAGGTGGCGCACGATGCCGGTCGCTTCGTCCTTTTCGTAGGCCAGCACGGGGCAGCCGTTCAGGCAGCTTGGATCGACGCAATGATGGCAGGCGGTCGTAATGGTTTGCTGATAGGCCGGGCCTTTGGCTCCTCCGACCAGCAACCCGACCGAGCGCCAGGATTCTTCCGGCTCGAGCCCGTTCAGACTGTGGCAGGCGGCCACGCAAGCCTTGCAGCCGGAGCATTTGTCCAGATCGACTTCGAAGGCGTATTGCTCGCCGGGGCTGGGCCGGCTAAGAGGAATCAAGTCGCGGTAGTAACGGCTTTGCAGCGGAGTGCTCTGACGGTCATGTTTCTGCGAAAATTGCGCCACGACCGTGAGCAGTCGTTGCTCCCGAAGCAGCTCGTCGATGAGGGTCGGTGTATCAGGGGGATCGGATGGCGGCGTGGCAACTGGCATCCCGATCAGAAGTTCAGAGTCAACTGCAAGTACACCCAATTGGCGTCAGTGGAACCGAACCCGGGCGCAGCGAGCGATTGATCGATGTAGTCGCCGGTGAAGAAGTGGCCGAACCCAGCCTCCAAACTCGCGTGAGGGGAAATGGCGTACGTGGCGACAAGGTCCACTTCGCTGCCGACGTAATTATCCTGGCCGGGATTGATCCCATAACCACGGCCACCGGTGGCCGCAATGCCACCGCGCCGCCCGCCGGCGACGGTGTAGAAATTGTCGCTGGTGTCGACGAGCCAGAAGTTGTGGTAGTCCGCCGTGATCGTGAGGCGGGGGAGCGGTTTGATCGACCCAGTCAGCCGCACATTGTGAAGATTCTGCAGTGAAGCAAAATCCATGAATCCGTAGAATTTGTGGTTGGTGGGGTAGAGATTGTCGAACGTCGTGTGCTTGTCGTCGTTCGGATTGTCGTCCCCGCTGCCGAAGTTGTATTCGAGGCCGAGGCGAGGCGTGTAGGCGGATTCCGTCCAGGTATAGCCGCCGCCGATGAAGGCCGCGAACGCCTCGTGGTCGAGCCGGCGGGAAGCCGCCGGAAGGGCGTTATCGTTGAACTGGCCGAACTGGCCCATGATCTCCGTCATGACATCCCACGGGCCGAAATCGCCGGGATTGGATTTCATGCGGAGGCCGACCGTATAGATGTCCCGGGCGGTCGCGCCGGGAACCAAGGTGCCGGGCGGCTGCAGCGGCGACTGCGCGTCCGCATTGCGCGCGAGGAAGTAAACGTCGGTGCCGAAGTGGGGAATCTTCTTCGAAGTCGCGTACATCCCGGAGAAGAATTCGTCGTCGTTATGCTCGTTGAAGTGATTGTCGCGCGGCATGACGAGGTGGGACGTGAAAAAGTCGGCGCCGAACCACGGATTCTGCCAGCGCACTTTCGCAGCGTCGAAGACGCGTCCGAGGTTGTTCCACGCAAAGGCGCCCAGGACGCGTTCATCCCCATAGGAGAGTTCCTGGCGTCCGATCTTCACGGACAAGGGGAATTCCTTGTGGTTGCCGATGGTGAAGTAGGCCTGGTGAAGATCGAACTCATCGCGTTCCGGGCTTGGAGTGCGGTCGTCGTCCCCGGCGCTGCTGTGGCGGGCCTCGCCGAACACGCTCCACCAGGGCGCGGTGTAGCCGACGCGCGGTTTCACGCGGGTGAGGAGATAATTGTTGTCGTTATCGATCGCGCTGTCGCGGAAATCAACCGAGCCCGGCGTGCCCGCGATCCCGAAGTTGTGGCGAACCTCGTAGCGCAGACGGGTGTTCACGCCGATGTCCCACGCCGCCATGTACGGATCGTCTTTGCGCAGCCAATCGTTGACCAGCCCGGGGCTGGGCCGGACTGGCTTCGTGGGGGAGAAGTCGCCTTCCGCGGCCTGGAGGCCGGTCGAAGCCGCGAGCAGGAGGGAGGACGTGACAAGGCTTTGAGATGTGGGTGTCATCGAGTCATCGAGTATCGGGACGTGTTTGAGTAAACGCGTTCAGACCGGGACCTCCGGCGAAACGCTTCGGGGAACTTTCGGTTGTTGATTGGGAACGGACTGCTTCATCCTGGGACGATGGGCCGCGTGATCTTCCAAAAACCCGATGAGATGCTCGCGCAGGCGATAGTACTCCGCGCTGTTGAGCAGTTCCTTCCGCTCGCGCGGGCGCGGCAATTTGATTTCGAGGATATCGCCGACTTCCGCGGCCGGACCGTTCGTCATCATGACGACGCGGTCGGCCAGGAAGATCGCTTCATCGACATCGTGCGTGACCATCAACGCGGTCTTCTGGTCCTTGCGCCACAATTCGATGAGGACCTGCTGTAATTCGACGCGCGTGAGCGAGTCCAGCATGCCGAACGGCTCGTCGAGCAGGAGCATTTTCGGGGACAAGGCGAACGCCCGGGCGATGCCGACGCGCTGGCGCATCCCCTGGGAAAGCTCGGCCGGACGCTTGTGCAGAGAGTCTCCCAAGCCGACAACATGCAGATAATACTCGGCGATCTGGTGGCGCTCCTGCCGGCTCGCGGTGAAAAAGACTTGATCGACCCCGAGCATGACGTTTTCGAACGCGGTGAACCAAGGCAGGAGGCAGGGCGACTGAAAGACGATTCCCCGATCCGGGCCCGGACCGGCCAGTTCGCGGCCGGCGAGGATGATCGCACCCTGGCTGATCTCCGTCAGGCCAGCGACCATCGAGAGGACCGTCGATTTTCCGCAACCGGAGTGGCCGATCAAGGCCACGAACTCCCCCTTTTGGATGGAGAGGTCGAAGTCCTGAACGATGATGGCCGGACCGGATGGGCCGGGATAGATCTTCCCCACTTTCTCGAGGCTAAGGTAGGCGTTCACGATGACACCTCCACGCTTTCCTCTTTCACTTCACGCCGCCGGATGGGCTCGCGGCGGGGGGCAAAGAATGTATGCACGGTTTCGAGATCCTCCGGCTCGATATCGGGCAGCACGAGCTTCTTGGAGAGAGTGGTCTTGCGCTTGTGCGCGCACGAGAGCAGATACTCCGTGACTTCCGCGCGAATCGCTTTGAACTCCGCGCAGTGATTCAACGCCTTGCGCTCGCGCGGGCGCGGAAGATGGACGCGAATCTCAGGCCCCAGCGTGGCCCGGGGGCCGGGAGTGAGCGGCACGATGCGATCCGCCAGATAAATGGCTTCGTCGACGTCGTTCGTGATCAAAATGACGGTCTTTTTCGATTGTTCCCAAATGCGGCTGATCTCGTCCTGCAACGTCGCGCGCGTCAGCGCATCGAGCGCGCTCAGGGGCTCGTCGAGGAGCAGAATCTGAGGGTCGATGGCCAGCGCGCGCGCCAGGGAAACCCGCTGGCGCATGCCGCCCGAAAGCTGGCCCGGACGCTTGTCGCGCGCGGGCGTCAGGTTCACCATGCCAATGTGGCGCTCGACATGGGTTTGCTTCTTGGCCGGCGCCCAGTTCGGGAAAACCTGATCGACCGCCAGGTAAACGTTCTCGTAGACGGACATCCACGGGAGCAGGGAGTAATTCTGAAAGACCACGCCGCGATCAGGCCCGGGGCTCGTCACATCAAGATCGTTCAGAGTGATCTTCCCTTCATCCGCCGTGAGCAAGCCAGCCACCAGCGAAATCAAGGTCGTTTTGCCCGAGCCCGAGTACCCCACGATGGCCACGAATTCGCCTCGTTCCATTTCGAGGTTGATATCGCGCAACACTTCCGTCCGGGCCGTGGCCGGGCCGAATCCCTTGCTGACGCGCTGCAATTCGAGAAACGCCATAACGTCAGGCCGTCGCGGTGCGGAACCGGCGCTCGACGACGCTCATCAAGCGATCCAGGGCGAAGCCCACCAGTCCGATGGTGAAGATGCACAGGATGATATGCTCGTAGATGAGCGCGTTGTATTCCTGCCAGAGGAAGCCACCCACGCCCGGCGAACCGGTCAGCATCTCGGCCGCTACGATCACCAGCCATGCAATGCCCAGACTCAGCCGGAAGCCGGTGAACATGTACGGCAGTGTCGCCGGGATCAGGACTTTCAGGAGCGTCTTGGTGCGGGATAGCTTCAACACCTTCGCCACGTTGAGATAATCCTGCGGGATGGATCGAACGCCCACGGCGGTGTTGAGCACCGTGGGCCACATGGCGCAGACGGCGATGGTAAAGAGTGCGGCCGGTTGGGGCTTGGCGAACAGGACCAAACCGAGCGGAAGCCAAGCCAAGGGCGACACCGGCCGCAAAATTTGAATGATCGGGTCGAACGCTTTCGTAAAAAACTTGGAAAGCCCGAGGAGAAAGCCGATGGGAGTGCCGATGAGCAAGGCCAGCGCATAACCTTTGGCCACCAGCACGAGGGAGTACCAAGTAAAACGGAGGATGCCCTGATCCATCTCGCCGCGCTTTTCGAACGGCTTCTCCAGGTAGGGCTTGCTCGCTTCCCACGTTTTGCTGGGCGAGGGAAGATCCTTGGTCAAGGTGGCGCTCGAAACCGACCACAGGACGATCATGATCGCGATGCCGACCAAGGGCAGGAGCAGCCAATCGAACTTGAATTTCGTTTCGTTCATGCGATTACGCCTTGAGGTTATGCACCGCGAAACTCTTCGCGTATTCCTCGGGTTTGGCCGGGTCGAAGGCGATGCCGTCGAACAGCGTTTCCGGATCGCTGTTTGGCCCGCCGTGGGTCGCGCCGATCTCCTTCATGGCTTCTTCGTAAATATCGCCGCGCATGACTTTGGACGCGATTCCCTTGTAATCGACCGAGGCATCGACCATGCCCCAGCGCCGATACTGCGTGAGGAACCAGGTGGCGTACTTGGTCTGCGGATAATTGCAGTTCCGGTCGCTGAAGATCATGTAGTGCGAATCCTGCTTGGTCCGACCGTCGCCGAAGTCGTACTCTCCTTTCAACCGGCCCAGAATGATTTCCGGAGGGCAGTTGATATAGGTCGCCTTCGAAACGATCTGCGCCTGTTCGGTCCGATTCTCCATTTTGTCCAGCCACACGCTCGCTTCGTGCAAGGCCTTGAGCACGGCTTTGACCGTCTTGGGATTCTTGTCGGCGAAATCGCCGAGGAACGCGCAGACTTTCTCCGGATGGTCCTTCCACATATCCTGCGTGCTCAGGGAACTGAAGCCGATCTTGTCCGCGATGGCCCGGGCATTCCACGGTTCGCCGACGCAAAATCCGTCCATTTTGCCGACTTTCATGTTCGCGACCATCTGGGGTGGCGGAATAGTAATGAGCGCGACATCCTTGTCGGGGTTGATCCCGCCTGCGCCGAGGTAATACCGCATCCACATCGCGTGCGTGCCGGGGGGGAACGTCATCGCGAAGGTCATCGGTTCCCCCAGTTTTTTGGCCTTTTCGACGAATGGTTTGAGGGCCTTCGGGTCGTCTTTCACCTGGGCTTTTAATCCGGCCTTGAGCGTGATCGCCTGGCCGTTGCGATTGATGATCCACGGAGCGATCATTGGCCGCTTCGGGGAGCCGGCCAGCCCCATCGTGCTGGCGATCGGCATGCCGATCAGCATGTGCGTGGCCTGGATATCGCCGCTCGAGAGCGAGTCGCGGATGGCCGCCCAGTTCGCGCCTTTGGCCACGACGGAGTTGATGCCATACTTCTTAAATAATCCCTTCTCGTGGGCGATCACGATCGAGGAACAATCCGTGAGCGCGATCATGCCGAACTTCATCTGCGAGACTTCCGGAGAGTCGTCGGCATAAACGCTGCCCAGCCAGCCGCCGGGAAGTCCGGCGAGCACAGCGCCAGCGCTGGTGGCGGTTCGGAGAAAGGATCTCCGCGAGATCGTCGATGTTACCTGCTTCGCATTACGCATATTTTTAGCCACCCCAAAGGGCGGTTTCGAGAGGATGTGCTAGTCCCGTGCCAGCATGGCCCGCCACCTGCTTTCGAAGATTTCATGGAAGGGACGAATTCCATTCATAGATGAAACACCCGTTCGATAGCAGACAGCTCCGCGCCTTCCTTTGCTTGGCCCAACACGGCAGTTTTACGGCTGCCGCTCGGGAATTATCGCTCACGCAGTCGGCGGTCAGTCACTCGATCAAGGCGCTGGAAGAAGATCTGGGATGCACGCTTTTCGACAGAGTGGGCAAAAAAGTGCTTCTCACTTTGGCTGGGGAACATCTTCGGCCCCACGCGGAAGAAATTCTCAGCCGGATGCAGCGCGCGCGCGCGGAGGTCGCCCGGCTCGGCGAGTGGGGACAGTCGCGCTTGCGCTTGTGCGCGAGTTCCACGGCCTGCCAGTACATCCTGCCGGCCGTGTTGCGCGAATTTCGCAACGGATTTCCCAAGGTGCAGCTCTTTATCGAGCCCGGGGACACCGACCGCGCCCTGGAATTGCTGCGCTCGCGGCAGGTCGATCTCTCGATTTGCCTCGAGCCGCCGGAGGATACGGTGTTCGAGTTCCAGCCGTTGTTTGCCGACGAATTGGTCTTTGTCGTGGCGCCCGACCATCCGTGGGCGCAGGTCGGGCGGGTCGAACGGGAAGCGATCCCGAAGCAGCAGTATGTGCTCTATAACAAGGGCACGTACACCTTCCGCTTGATCGAGCAGTATTTCGCGCAGGACGATATTTCGCTCAGCACCGTCATCGAACTTCGCAGCATGGAAGCGATCAAGGAACTGGTGAAGCTGGGGCTGGGGGCGAGCATCCTCGCCCCCTGGACGGTGCGGAAGGAACTGGCGGAGGGCGCGCTCATCTCCTTCCCGCTGGGCCGGCGCAAACTGGTTCGCCGCTGGGGCATCCTGCATTGGCGGAACCCGAACTTGCCCCTGGCTCAAACCCGTTTCATCAGCCTGTGCGCCCGGGCCTGCTCCCAACTGGCGGAGGAGCAAAAGTCGATCGCCGCCCGGGAGGTTCCCGCCCCGCCTTCGTCCGGGCACCTTTCCGAGCCGCCGCCCGGTTGAGCCGCTCAGGTTTTGGGAACCGCGGTCTGCCGTCGCAGCTCCCGTTCGCGGAGCCAGGCAAAGATGACCGGCGTGACGATGAGGATGTGGATGAGGCTGCTCACCATGCCGCCAATCACCGGTGTGGCCAGCGGCTTCATGACTTCCGCGCCGGTGCGCGTGCTCCACATGATGGGGAGCAGGCTGGCGACGATCGTGGCGACGGTCATGACTTTTGGGCGCAACCGCAGCCGCGCGCCGTCCTTGATGGCCTGCAACAGATCATCGGAACCAAACCGCGGCCCCAGTTCGGCCTTCTTCTTGTCGAGGGCTTCCTCAAGGTAGACCACCATGACGACGCCGGTCTGGATGGCGGTCCCGAACAGCGCGATATACCCGACCCACACGGCCACGCTGAAATTGTACCCAAGCAAGTATTGCAGGAACACGCCGCCGGTCAGGGCGAAGGGCACCGCCAGAATGACATGAGCGGCCTCCTGCACGTTTCGGTAGACGAGATAGAGCAGCAAAAAGATGATGAAGAGCGCGGTCGGAACGATGATTTGGAGCGTTCGGGCGGCGGCCAGTTGGTTCTCGTACTCTCCGCTGAACTCCATCGTGACGCCCTCCGGCAAGGAAACCTCGCGCCGGATGCGCTCTTCGACTTCCTTCACGAATCCGCCGAGATCGCGCTCGCGCACGTTCGTCTGCACAAACACCCGCAAGCGCCCGTTCTCGCTCGCGATCTCGCTCGGGCCCAGCACGCGTTTGATCGAGGCGACCTGCCCCAATGGGATGAACGGCCCGGCCGGGGTGGCCACGAGGAGCTGGCCCAGTTTTTCGATATCCCCCCGTTCGCTTTGTTGCAGCCGGACCTGGATGGGGAACCGCTCGCGGCCTTCGATGGTGAAACCGGCGTTCTTCCCGCCGATCCCGATTTCCACCGCGTCGAGGACGTCCGCTGCCCGCAGACCGTAGCGGGCCATCGCGGTGCGGTCGACCGCGATCTCGAGGTAGGGCTTCCCCTGGACGCGCGACGGCGCCACCCCCACGGCGCCGGGAACCGTCCGCACGACACGCTCCACTTCGAAGGCTTTCTCCTGGAGCAATGCCAGGTTGTCGCCCAGCAGCTTGATCCCGACCTGCGCGCGAATGCCGGTGCTGATCATCAACACGCGGTTTTCGATCGGCTGGAGGAAGCCCGGGACGTAGCCCGGAACGTTCGACAACTTCGCCGTGAGTTCCTGAATAAGCATTTCCTTGGTCATGTCCTTCCGCCACTCCGCCTCCGGTTTGAGCATGATCGTGGTCTCGATCATTTCCACGGGAGCCGGATCGGTCGCCGTCTCGGCACGTCCCAGCTTGCCGGCCACGGACTGCACTTCCGGCGTCTGCTTGATCACCTGATCCTGCCAGGCCATGATGCGCTTGACCTCGGTGAGTGAGGTGCTCGGCAACAACACGGGCATAAAGAGGAGGCTGCCTTCATTCAGCGGCGGCATGAATTCGCTGCCCATGCCGGCCACGGCCCGGCTCAGCCGGGGCCACCCGTTTTCCTGGAGCTGGCGAACCCACGAGTTGGGGAGCCCGAAAGCCAGGATCAGTGCCGCCCCGAGCAAAACCACCGCCCCGCCCAGCACGGTCTTGCGCCAATGGAGCGCCCAATCGAGAGCCGGGTTGTATAAGCGCAGGAGCACCCGCATCACCCAATTCCGATCCTCAGCATGAAAGGGTCCCTTCACCAGCATCGCCGCGAGCACCGGCACCACGGTGATGGCGAGAATCGTCGAGCCGATCATCGCGAAAGTCTTTGTAAATGCGAGAGGGTGGAACAGATTGCCGGCCTGCCCGCTCAGCGCGAAGACCGGCACGAAGGCCAGGATGATGATCACCATCGCAAAAAAGATCGGCCGCCCGACCTGTTTGGATGCTTCGAGCGTCACTCGCCAGCGTTCCGCCACCGTCAATGGCCCGCGGCCGTGTTCAGCCCGCTCGCATTGGCGAATGACATTCTCCGTCATCACAATGGCGGCATCCACCAGCACGCCAATGGCAATCGCGATACCGCTCAGCGACATGATGTTCGACGAAATGCCCGTCGCCTGCATGAGCAGGAAGGAGAAGAGGATGGACATCGGCAAGGGGAACGTGACGATCAGAATGCTGCGGAAGTGCCAGAGGAAGATGATATGCGCGAGGGTCACGAGGATGATTTCCTCGATCAACGCGTGACGCAATGTCTCGATGGTGCGGTCGATCAGTTCGCTGCGATCGTAAAACGGCCGGATCGATACTCCGGGGGGCAGGCTGGGCGAGATGGCTTCGATGCGCGCCTTGACGTTGCGGATCACCGCCATCGCGTTCTCCCCCGTCCGCATGACCACCGACCCGCCCACCACTTCCTGGCCGTCCACGTCCAGCACGCCGCGTCGAAAGTCGCCTCCGATCTGGATCGTCGCGATATCTCTCAAGTAGAGCGGCGTTCCCTCGACAGATTTCAACGCCACCTGTTCCAGATCCTCCAACCGGTTCACCAGGCCCAGGCCGCGGACGACGAACTCCATGCCGTTCTCCTCCACCACCTTGCCCCCGACATTCAGGTTGCTCTGCTGCACCGCGGTCAGCACTTCCGCCAGCGACACGCCGGCGGAGCGCATTTTTGTGGAAGACAGTTCGATCTGGTACTGGCGAACGAAGCCGCCAATGCTGGCCACCTCCGCCACGCCGGAGACGGAATTAAGCTGGTACCGGACAAACCAGTCCTGCACCGCGCGAAGCTGGCCGAGGTCGTAACCACCTCGCGGTGCCTTGGCGGGATCGACGTGAAGGTAGTATTGATAGACCCAACCAAGGCCGGTCGCGTCCGGCCCGAGCTTGGCGGTGACCCCGGGGGGCAGGATATCCCCGAGATAATTCAGCCGTTCGAGCACGCGCGTCCGCGCGAAGTAGTTATCGACATGGTCGAAGAAGATGATCGTGACGAGCGAAAACCCGAACATCGAATTCGCGCGCACCGTCTTCACCCCGGCCAATCCCTGCAGATTGACCGATAACGGATAGGTCACCTGATCCTCGACCTCTTGGGGGCTGCGCCCGGGCCAATCGGCAAAGACGATGACCTGGTTTTCGCTCAGGTCCGGGATCGCATCGACCGGCGTCCGGAACAAGGCCCGAAAGCCGGCGCCGATCAGAAACACGGCGGCGCACAGCACCAGAAACCGGTTCCGCATGGAAGCTTCTATGATCCGATCAATCATGGCGCGAATGGCATCACTTCACTTCCGAGCCGCAGTCGAGCATTTCCGCTCCGTAGAACGGATTCCGAATGGGCAGGTTCGTTTGAACCCAGTAAGCCGTCTTGCCCGGTGCCGGGTACATGGGGCACTTAAAGACCTTGAGCGAAGCCGGTCGCGCCGAGCCCGCCAGCGAGCTGGCTAAATCCACCGTGGCCGCGCTGAAGGGCAGGTAGGCCAGCCGGGCCGCGTTCAGATCAGCGGCGGTCGGGCCAGGGATCGCAGTGAGAATTTTCGCGACTGGAGGGCCGAGCTTCTCCAGAGCTGGGGCGGCCGCTCGAACCTCCGCCAAGGCTGCGCCATATCCGGCGAGATCATCTGCCGCCAACGCCGCATTGGCCACCGCCACGCGCTGGAGGAATTCGACGATTTGCGCTGCGTGCGCGGGATCGACGGCTGGAGCGGCTGGCCCTGATGTCGAATGATCCGCGTGAGTATGCCCCCCGGAATGGATCTGGGCCTGGGCATCGATCAGCAGGTTGCCGGTCGTCACCACCACCTCACCCTCCTCCAAGCCGGAAATGATCTCGATCGCTTCCTCTCCGGTCCGGCCCACCTCCACCTTGCGCCGTTCGTACGCACCCGGAGCCTTGACCACATAGACCCGCGCCTCGTCTCCCGGTTGCAGCACGGATGAACGTGGCACCGTCAGCACGGGTTCCGTCCGCAAGTGCAGCCGGCCCTCGGCGTAGAGTTTGTGGAATAACGCTCGCCGCCGCTGGCCATCGGATTCGACGATGGGATTCGGCAGTTCGACACGCACCCGGGCGCTGCGCGACATCTCCTTGATATTCGGATCGACGAACGCCACGGTGCCCTCCCAAGACTTGGCCCCCAACGACGGGCTGCGGACTTCCACGCGCTGGCCGAGGCGAACCCACGGCAGATCGCGCTCATAAACCTCGAACAAGAACCACATGACCGAGAAATCCGCGAGTTCGAACAACGGCGTGCCCTCCTGGACATATTGACCCTGCGCCGCGCCTTGCATCACGACCGTGCCGGAGATCGGTGCCCGAATTTCGGTGACTGCTTCGGCCTCCCCCTTCTCCGCGAGCCGGTCGATTTGATCGTCTTGCAGTCCCAGTCGCCGCAAGCGCGTGCGGGCCGCTTCGATCAAGCGCTCCTGCTCCTCCCCAAACCGCGTGTCGCCTCCTGCGGGCCGGGTTTGACGGAGAATCAGATACTCCCGTTCCGCCGCCAGCAGGTTCGGACTGTAGATCAGCGCCAATGGCTCGCCTGCCTGCACCTCAGCGCCGGTATAATTGTAATGAAGCTTCTCGATCCGGCCCGCGACATACGCCGAAAGGACGCGGTGTGTCGTCGGGTTGTCATCGATCTGCCCTGCCACCTGCAACGTGCGCTCGATCGGCCGCCGTTCGGCCCGGCTGGTTGCAACGTGCATCACGTTGATGATGTTGGTGCTCAACGAGATGATCGACTCGCTCCCCGTCATCTCGGTGTCGCCTTCGTAGACCGGCGTCAATTTCATGCCGCAGATGGTGCAATTGCCCGGTTCGTCGGACTTGATCCACGGATGCATCGCGCTCTGGTAGTAGAGCAGTTTTCGGCCCCCCTTCTCGCTGGAGGCCTGGGGAGCTTTGCGCCCGGCCAGCCAGCCAGCCAAACCGGCTGCGGCCATGAGCGCGGCGACAATAATAGCAAGAGGAGCTTTCATGGCTGCAACGGTGAATGGTTCGAAGCGAAACGGTGGAGAGTTTCCAGTTCGGTAAGCCCAGCCAGGGCGGCTAATTCCCAGAGAGCGGCGTGTTGTTCTGCCACGGCTCGCCAGGCGACCGTGCGGCTTTCGGTCAACATCCGGCGCACTTCGAGCAATTCCCGCAAGCTGCCTGGGCCGGCCACCCAGGCGGAATGAGCCGCGGCCAGTGCCTGCTCCGAGCGCGGTCCAATCTCGTCGCGATTGAGCACCGCTTCACGGCGCGCCGCGTCGATCTTCGCCGTCAGATGATGCAGTTCGGCGGTGATCTCATAGATGCGGTCATCCGCGAGTTGCCGCACTTCCTCCGCCCGGGCCTCCTCACGCTCCACCGCGCTGCGATACTCTCGGCGGTTCAGCCACGGCAGCGAAAGCTTGAACAGCACCGCCCCGGAGCGAGCTTCGCCGGAGCCGGAGTAATGCCGGGCTTCGGCGGCGACGCTCAAATCCGGCCGTGCCTCCTTGCGGGTGGCTTCGACGACGGCTTGAGCGCGCGCTTCCTCCCGCCGGAGTTGGTGAAGACGTGGTTCCCGCTGGATGATCTGCTGCGCCAGTGCCTCGCCCATGCCGAGCGGTTCGCTCAGAGGTGGAAGCCCGAGCCGCGCCCACGCCGAATTCGCATTGCGATTCAAGAGGCGGTTGACCGTGACGAAGGCGTTCTCGCGATTCGCTTCCTCCGTCACCAATCGATCCGCCCGACGCGAACGCTCGTTGAGCAGCCGCAACACCTCCGATTGCGTGGCGGTGCCGGCTCGATACCGTTCCTCCGCCGTTCGCGCCGCCAGGGTCAGCCAAGCCAAATCTTCCCGGGCAAGATCGAGCAATTCATCGGCCAGAGCCGCTTGAATCAGGGCCTGGGCCAGATCCCGGTGCAATGCGACGGCTTGAGCATCAAGATTGGCCTCCTCGACGGGGATGGCCGCCTGTGCCGCACGGCGGGCGGCCTGACTCTTTCCGAACACCGGGAGTTCCTGCTCGACGCCGTAGATCACATCGCCGTCATCGGCGCGCATGGCCCGCTCCGCCGCCACGCCGCCAGCCACCAGGTCCGGGTTCTTCCAGACGGGAATCGATCGTGCGTGCGCCTGCGCGGCCGCGATCCGGCTGCGGGCAGCCCGCAAGGCACTGTTGTTGGTGCGCGCTTCGCCGGCTAGTTCGGCGATCAGGCCCGGTGTCAGCCGCATGGCTCCGCCCGGCTCGCTCCCGGCTGCCGTCGCCAGGAGGCAGCCACTTAAGGATAGGATGGAAATAATCTGCTTCATACTCTCTCGAAACCCGCTGCCCGGCGCGTTCGCAGCCGGATTAGCCTGTCTGCGCCCGCTCAGGGCACACTACACCTGGGATGAGAGAGAAATCAGAGCAGAAACGAACAGAAGCGCGCGAACAAGGGAGTTCGCGATGTCAGCAGCGCGGACGGGAACTCCGAGGACACAGAAGCGAGGATGCGCGGGGCCAAGGCTGCGACGATGGCTCGGGGCAATTCAACCTGCAGGATCGAGAAATGGGATTGGACGGAGGGCGGAACCGCTGGGATCGACGCCTGCGTGGCTTCCTGCTTCGAGACGCAGCAGGCGCATGTTCCACACGTTCCCTTGATCGGGACGCTTTTGGCGGGCGCGGCCATGCCAGGCAGCAGCGCCAGAAGCGCCGCCATCAGGATGACCGTGATCGTTCTCATAAACCCGCCAAAACCTAACCGCCGGCCAGACTACTTGGCCTTTTTCTTTTCGGCCTCTTCCATCTTTTTGACGTATTTGGCCGATTCTTTCTTGAAATCCTTGAGGCAGCCCTTGCAGCAAAGCTTCACTTCGCGCCCTTCGTGGGTGAAGACGTAGGGATCCCCCATGCTGCCGAGCTTTTCATCCGCCACGATGCAGGTGTCCAGCGGGTAAGGCTTGGCCTTCTTTTCCTTTTTGTCCGCGGCGGCGACGCCAACGACGGCACCCACAGCCAACGCGACCGCCAACAGTTGCTTGAGCTTCCTGAGCTTCATCATAATGTCAATATCACGAGCGTCCGGTTATAAGTCGAACAGCATCAACTGGTTAGGACTCGACATATT
>CAYZKY010000045.1:0-37748 GCA_964478815.1 uncultured Verrucomicrobiota bacterium | reverse complement strand
ACTGATGGGCTTCCCGCTGGCCATCGGAGATGGCCGTTTCGATTTTTTGGTGCGCGTCGTTTTGGAAGAGTGCCTCCAGCACGAGCATCCGCGCGTAGCGGTGAATGCTGAGTTCATGGAGCGCCGCCCTTTCCGTAAGAATACACATCACCTCATCCGGGAGCCGGAACGAGATCGTTTCCGAACCGCTCGAGGATGACGGGCGCCCCTCAAAGAGATGGGGCTGACCCGCGTCCGTCGAACGATGCTGTTGCCGTTTCATACGCCCCTTTCTCTGTCCGTATCGTTTGGGTGGGGAGATAGGCAAAGACTCATGAGCGGTGGGCTGGACGGACGAGGTTTCTGTCCGAGCGCTCTCGGCAAGAAGCTTCCTTCGCGGACGCCACGACGGATACGAAAACGTGTTTTCATCGGTTTCACGTAACCGATGATAGGGAAATCAATGCCGAAGCGTGATACCGTAGCGGGACAGTTATTTTCCGTTACCGGAAATTCCTACGAAGTCGCCAACTTCGCGTCGGTGGGAGGATCCCCGTGACCCTTTGAACTCGCCAATCATTGCTGCTCAACTGCCGCCCCGCATCGGTTGCACGTAAGCGGTAAAGGAGCGGCCTTCTATCGGCTGGGCGTGGGACGTGGTAAACCCGCGCGCCATGAGCCGAACCGTTCCTTCTCATCGGAGCCGCCGAACAACGTCCTCTGAACGCGCCGAGCTGCTTCGCGCTTTTGACCGCAGCGGTCTTTCGGGTCGCTATCTACGCGACCATTAAGCAAACGTAAAATAGCGCCCTCGACTGAGAATCTCTTTCCCCCGGCAAGGAAGGACGAATTGTCGGAGAAAACATTCGAACAATTCCCGAGCAAAGCGCCGGCGGCAATTACCTCGTCTTCAGTACCATTACCATAGAGGTAATGATCCAGGGAGGCGCCGGTAAATGGGAAAAATGCCGTTGTTTCAGTAGGCTCTTGCTTGGCTTGAAACTTGCCCGGATAGAAGAGATGATATGTCTGACGGTTGTACCCTCCTGCGTCAAGAATTTTTCGATCGTAAGGATAACGAGACTCGTTTCCAGTAAATCGTTTATCCGAAACAGTAACCCATGTAAAGTGTCTTTCGAGTAATTCCTTCGTAGGGTGCAACAAGCCGGCAATCACGAGGTATTCGCGCAAGTGTCGGTACGCATCGTAAAGTGCCTTGCCGGCGAGCCATAAAAGGAAACGCCACCCAGTGTTGTTTATGCTGGCAAATAGCACTTTGTCCAAGGTGAGAATCGTATAGGCGATCTCGACGAGATAAACAGCAAGCCGCAATGAAGCCACCAAAAAAGCGAACATGGAATCCGGGGAAGGATTATGGATGAAACCAATATCCGGCTGTGGTGGTGCGTTGTTATTAAGGTACTCGATTCTTCGGCGAAGCACTTCAGGAAATTCAAACCAATTAAAGGGCTCCGGCTCCGGAAAGTTGAGGAGGCTGAGTTCGGTACTTGATTGAATAGTCCCATGCAAGTTTTTAAACATTTCCTCGACATCGTCGGTCGAAGGAACAGATGTTTGGATCCCAAGATTCGAATAAGTAGAAGACAAAGCGCCGGCAACCTGCTGACATATATGCCCTCGTTCCGACTCGGAGGGAAACTCGGTTTTTTCGTAAAAACGCGAACTGCATAATTCCGTTCCCCAAACATGCCTGAATGCATAGGCGTCCATGCCTTTCTCTACGAAAACGTGACGCCGCCAGTGATTGCGGTACGGTCCTCCCACGAGCGCATTCACCAATCCGTGACCTACAACGTCCGCAGCTACGTGGGTCAGGTATCCATTTGCGTACGCTAACCTTTGCTGATCGCTTTTAGCATGTATAAATAATTCTCTGCAAAAATCCACAGTACGGATGTGATGCCCGATGTCGAGCCACGCCCAGCTTCGCCATGAGGATTGCACGGGGTGATCGTGAGTCTCTGGACGAAGTTCTTCGAAAACATCGATTTGTTTCAACAGGCCCTCAAGAAGTCCGGCCATTGTTGTTGCAACGTACTGCTTGAGATGAACCGCTTTGGCATGTCCAAGTCCCCCAGTGATCCAGTCTTCATGGCTTTGGTAGGCGTTTGCCGCCCAGCCAACAGCATTGTCGAGCTCCGAGATGGCTTTTTGTATACGCATTAACTCGCGCCAAAACGGCGCGACCTTTTCAACATCGGGACGATAGAAGAAAAGAAAATCTGGCCCAAATGACCCCCAAAATGCCTCTCGCATGTGTTTTGAAAAGAGAGCAGACACACTTGAATTTAAGTGTTGGGAGCGCATCGAATGCTCAAGAAGTGTGGCGTGTGTGAAAATTCCGGGCACGCGCGACGGTACTGGATAATCTATAGACTGTCACGCGATTTTCAATTGAAGAGACGCTGAATAAAGGGGAGTTGGTGTGAGAGCTGGTTTGGGCGGGTCCAACTGCCGATGGCGAAGCGGATCCGGGCGGCAGTGAACCGCGGTCGGCTGGTTTGTTCTGGGTGGAGCGAAGTGTTGGCTTTTGAACTCCGCCACGATGTTACTGTTTCATAAACCGTTTGCCCCGTCAATAACGGTTGAGTTGGGAGATTCGTTTGGAAAAATGCAGAAACTCGATGCTGGTGGGATAACCGGCTTAGGTTCCTCCGTTGCCACCATCGGCAAGACCTTCGAAAACTGCCGCTCGTATTCTTCGAGCGGCGGCAGAGTCACTTGTGCTTTCTTCGCATACGCCCGGTGGACGGCCTTGCTGTTGTGCCCCAACGCCATTTGCGCATACCGCTCCGGGTAAGCACAGGTTTTCGCGCGCTCGGCCCAAGCATACCGATACGAGTGCAACGTCACCCCTTCAATGCCAAGTCCCCGGCAGCGCTGTTTGAATTCGGTCGCCCGATCCCCCGCGCGAACCGTCTGCAAATAGGGAAAGAGGGGGCCGCTCTGTGGCAGGGTCGCCAGAATCGTTTCAACTTCCGCACCAAATCGGATTTGTGGGGGCTGCTGCCCCCGCCACCGCGTCTTCATGCGCACAAAGCAAATGATTCGTGCCGCCCAATCGACATCCTCCGCTTGCAAGTGGGCGAGGTCGGATTGCGAAGCCCCCAGGTGCCAGGCGAGTTGATAGAAGGCTTTTCGCTCCGGGTTCTTCTCGCGGGAAACGATGCGCGTATGCTCTTCCAACGTGATGGCCCGTTTGTCCTTGAAACGGACGGCTGGCCAGCGGCGTTTGGGAATGAGCGGCCACGGCAGCCAGTTCATGTCCACGCAGAAATTGTGGAGGCGGCGCAAAAAGACATTCGTGGAAATGGTTCCCACTTGGAGGGCTTTGAGGAGCACTTCGCACGGGGTCTCGATGATGACGCGCCCCCAAAGGGGAGTGAGCGCCCGGTCTTTCACCACCCGCTCCCAGCGTTCGCGATTGGCGGCAAGCTTGGTCTCGGTCAGCGCTTCGATGGCTTCTTTCCAGGTGCGTTTGGTAAGCCCGCTATCGCTCCCCGCGAGGTAAGCCTTGGCGATTTGAAGATTCAGGACGGGCTGGCGCTCCGCTTGGTTTTTGGCTTCGAGAATTTGGCGCGCCTCGGCTTCGTTCGCCCCTCGAAGGCTGGTTCTCTTTCCAGTCTGCGTATCGACGCAGTAGAAGGCTCCTCCGCGCACCCCACGACGGATCAAACGGAAACGTGTTTTCATCGGCTTCACGTAACCGCGATGATAGAGAAGCCGATTCCGAAGCGTGATGCAGTAGCGGGAGAGTTAATTCCCGTTACCGAAAGTTCCTACGGAGTCACCAATTTGGTGTCCGTTTCGGTGTCCACAGGGACCCCTTGGACTCGCAATTCGTTGCTGCTCAAACAGTTCGAATTGGAGGCGAGGGTCGGAATCGAACCGACGAATGCAGCTTTTGCAGAGCCGTGCCTTACCACTTGGCTACCCCGCCGCGACCATAAGCGAAGCTAGTTCATGAGCAGGCAAGCGCAAGCGGATTGTCGCGCCCGGTCGGTTGCAAACAAAACCGGAATAATCATTGGGGGAGGTTGGTGCTGGAGGACGGAGTGATGACTCGAGGGGTGGGCGCAGAGAATGAACCAGGTGCCCGGTTTGGCTTCCACTCGAAGAGAGAGTCCGCCGATGCGGATGCGCCGGGCCGGGCCCACTTGAATTCCGGAGGGCCGACTCCAGACGAAAGGCTATCAAGGACAGGACGGGACGGGACGCAATGCGAAGCGGGTTTTTTCTGGGCTTTGTCCCAGGCGCGCTGGGGCGTCATGCTCAGTTCGCGCGATGTTTTTCATAAGGGTTACGATGTGCCAGTAATTCATCAATGAGTTCATTGGCGTGGGCCAGACCGGTGGCGTTTTCGCCGGCAAACAGAACGGGCAACCGGTTTTGCCAGGTTTGATGATCGCGCTCGATTTTGCCTTTGGCTTGAGGTGTCGGCGCATAGCGGAAGGAAATGCCGTAAAAGCGCAGGGCCTCGCCAGTTGGGTGGATTGGACATGAGAGAAGAAGATCATCCGCGCAAATCTCCACAGGCAAGTTGCTGGCCGGTGGGGCCGCCATGTCCTGCACGGCGGGCGAGTGGCCGACGCTTTCTTCCAAGCCGAGGGCGCGGGCGTGGGCCATTGGCGGCAGCGCGGACAGTAGCCGCGGGTGCGCCGATCGGGAGCCCCAGCGTTCGCTTCGAAACAGAGGCCCTTTCCGTGGCTTTCAGATGCGTTGGCCCTGAACAAAGGACTGAACAAAGGACTCGCAAAATCCCGCCGGATAATGGATATTTGGCTAAAATGCCGAGTATTGAACGCGCAATCACGGTTTCATACCGCCATCAGGTGCATTTCACTGATGGCGTGTTCGAGCCGGAGAACGACTTGCTGCGGGAAGTGCTGCGCGATCCGGCGCGCCCCCGGCAGCGTGTGCTGCTGGTGATCGATGAAGCGCTGGCGGAAGCGCAACCCGCCTTGCTGCAACAGATCGACCAATTCTTCGCCGCTTCCGCCAACGTCTGCGGGCTGGTTGGCCCGCCGGTCGTGATCGAAGGTGGGGAACGCACGAAGAATTCCTATCATCACGTTTCCGAGATTCATTCGCTCATCGACCGCCACCATATCGACCGGCATTCGTACGTGATCGCCGTCGGGGGCGGCGCCTTGCTCGACATGGTCGGGCTCGCGGCCGCCACCGCTCATCGCGGCGTGCGGCATATTCGAATCCCCACCACCACGCTGAGCCAGGACGATTCCGGCGTGGGGGTAAAAAACGGGATCAACGCGTTCGGCAAAAAGAATTTCATCGGCACCTTCGCGCCGCCCTACGCCGTCATTAATGACTTCCGCCTGCTCAACACCCTGTCGCCCCGCGACAAACGGGCAGGCTA
This sequence comes from uncultured Verrucomicrobiota bacterium, assembly GCA_964478815.1. Lineage (GTDB taxonomy): Bacteria > Verrucomicrobiota > Verrucomicrobiia > Limisphaerales > SXQI01 > DASVNK01. Next base: position 32,371 of record CAYZKY010000045.1, on the reverse strand, counting down.
TGTCGAAGCCGTCAAGGTGGCCCTCATCCGGGATGCGGAGTTCTTCGAGGAAATCGAACGCCACGCCTTCCGGTTGCGCGAATTCGAACCGGAGGCCATGCGCCGCTTGATCTTCCGCTCGGCCGAACTGCATCTGAATCATATCGCCACTTCGGGCGACCCCTTCGAATCCGGTTCGGCCCGCCCGCTGGATTTCGGCCATTGGGCAGCCCACAAACTCGAACAGCTTTCCGAGTACCGCCTGCGGCACGGCGAGGCCGTCGCCATCGGCATCGCTGTGGATGTGATTTACTCGCGGCGGATGGGCTACCTCGACCCCGCCGCCGCCGCTCGCATTCTCAGCCTGCTCGAGATCCTTGGTTTCGAACTCTTCGCCAAAGAATTGATGCACGCCGATCCCGCCGAAAGCCTGGTCGTGCTCAAGGGCCTGGAAGAATTTCGCGAACATCTCGGCGGCGAATTGACCATCACGCTCTTGCAAGGCATCGGACAAGGATTCGAGACGCACACCGTCGACACCACCGTGATGATCGCCGCCATCCGGGAATTGGAGCGCCGCTGGCAGGCGGCTTTGGCCCGCTTGCACGAAAGCTCGTGTCGCTCCGCATGAATCGGCGCACCGGCCAGCCGGCCGGAAGCAAGTGATCGGCCCTTCCGGTCGAGACAAGGCCTTGAACCGCACCGAAGGATATTTCGAAGGAGCGCGCGGCACGCATCTCTTCGCCCAGAGCTGGATGCCCGCCCGTTCCCCGAGAGCCCTGTTGGCGATCGTTCACGGCGTGACGGAACATAGCGACCGCTACGCCAATCTCGTGCATCCGATGATCGAGGCGGATATCGGCGTGGCGGCCTTCGATTTGCGCGGGCACGGGCGGTCCCGCAGCCGGCGCGGGCATGTCGAATCGTGGCGCGATTACCTCGGCGATCTCGAACGGTTCCTTCGGCACGCCAAAGGGCAGTTCGCGGATCAGCCGGTGTATCTCTACGGCCACAGCCTCGGTTCGCTCATCGCCTTGGGCTATGTGATGGAGCAACCGCCTTCGGTCGCCGGCGTCATCGTGAGTGGAACGGCCGTGGATCCGGCCGGCGTGGCCAAACCCGGCATCGTTCTGCTCGCTCGATTGGCCTCAGCCATTTGGCCGACGTTGCCGGTGCCGGTGCGCACTGCGGGAGCCCACTCCCTCTCGCGCGATCCGAAGGTGGAGGCGGATTTCGCGGCCGACCCGTGGCGGCTGCGGCAGATGACCGCCCGCTGGGGCGCGGAAACCCTCGCGCTCGTTGGCCGTGTTAAAAACCGCCCCACCGACGTTCGCCTGCCCATCCTGCTGTTGCACGGCGAAGCGGATTCTCTCAACACCCTGCGTGGCGCGCAGGAATTCTTCCGCGGGATCGAGCATCCCGACAAGGAACTCAAAAGCTATCCCGGCGGGCTGCACGAGCCTCACAACGATATCCAGCATCCTCAGGTGGCCCAGGATGTGCGCCAATGGATCGAACGCCGGCTAATGTAACGCTGGATCGATCGGAGTCCGCTACGCCAGCAGCTTCTGCACGACTTCGCCGTGGACATCCGTGAGCCGGAAGTCACGGCCCTGGAAGCGGTAGGTCAGCTTGGTATGGTCGAAGCCCAGCAGGTGCAGGATCGTCGCGTTCAGGTCGTGGACATGCACCTTGTCGCGGGTGGCGTTGAACCCAAGCTCATCCGATTCGCCGAGCGTCAGGCCGCGCTTGACCCCGCCTCCGGCCATCCAGACCGAGAAGCAATTCGGGTGATGATCGCGGCCATCGTTGCCCCCCTGCACCATCGGCGTGCGCCCGAATTCCCCGCCCCAGATCACCAGCGTCGAATCGAGCAATCCCTGCTGCTTCAAGTCCTTGATCAACGCCGCCGCGGCCTGGTCCGTATTCTGGCAATTCTTTTTCAGGTCGGCCTGCAGATTGCCATGCTGATCCCACGCCTCGTGCAACAATTCGACAAACCGCACTCCGCGTTGCACCAGCCGCCGCGCCAGCAGGCAGTTCGTCGCGAACGATGGCTTGCCAGGCTCCACCCCGTACATGTCGAGGATGTGCTTCGGCTCCTTGGAAATATCCATCAATTCCGGCGCGCTCGTCTGCATGCGAAACGCCATCTCGTAGGAATTAAGCCGCGTCGAAATCTCGGGGTCGCCCATTACGCCCAGCCGCTTTCGATTAAGCTGCGAGATCGAATCAAGGGTGTCGCGTTGGATCTTGGCATCCACGCCTTTCGGATTCGAGAGGTACAGGATCGGGTCGCCCTGGCCGCGGAAGAGCACGCCGTTGTATACCGTCGGCAAAAAGCCCGAACCCCAGTTCGAGGCTCCGCCGCTCGGCCCTTTGCTGCCCGAGCTGAACACGACGAACCCAGGCAGATCCTGCGATTCGCTCCCCAGCCCATAGAGCGTCCACGAGCCGATGCTCGGCCGCCCGAACTGCTGCGCGCCGGTATGCATGAAAATCTGCGCCGGCGCGTGATTGAACGCATCCGTGTGCATCGATTTCACGATCGCGATGTCGTCGGCCACGCCCGCCAGATGCGGCAGCAATTCCGAAATTTCCGCGCCGCACTGGCCATGCTTGGCGAACTTGAACTTCGGCCCCAGGAGCTTGGAACTCGGGTTGATGAACGCGGCCCGGTAATCCTTCAACAACTCGGCCGGCGGCAGCGTGCCGTCGAACTTCGCGAGCTGCGGCTTGTAGTCGAGCAATTCGAGATGGCTCGGCGCGCCCGCCATGAACAAGTAAATGACGCTTTTGATCTTGCCGGGGAAGTGCGGCTGTTTGGGCGCGAGCGGGTTCTCGACCGCTCCTGCCGTGTCCCGCGCGAGGAGCGAGGCCAGCGCCATGCCGCCCAGGCCCACCCCGCAATCCTTCAGGAACCAGCGGCGCGAAACGAGTTGCGGGGGCAATTTCGAGGTGAGATGCGACTGACAATTCATAGCGGCCCTATTCCTTGGTGATCGTTTCGTCCAAATTCAACAGCACGCGGGACACCACCGTGTAGGCCGCGAGTTCCGTCGGTGTAACCTTCTTCGCCGATTTCTTGAACGAGTCCGGTTTCGCTCCGGCTAATTCCGCCGGAGTCACCCAGCCCTCGGCGATGTACTGTTTCTGCTTCTCCAACAAGGTCAGCAATTCGCCCAATTCATCCGCCTCCGGTTTCCGGCTCAGCACCGACCGGAACGCATAATCCACCCGCTCGGCATCGCTCCCGTCCCGGGCGGCGGCCCGTGCCGCGAGCGCCTGGGCGGCTTCCATGAAAACCACTTCGTTCAACGACGTCAGCGCCTGCAACGGCGTATTCGAGCGCAGGCGGCGCACGCACGAAAAGTCTCCGTTCGGCGCATCGAACGTCTGAAGCACCGGATATGGCACCGAACGAAATCGGAACGTATACAGCGACCGCCGATAACGATCCGGGCCGGTGGCTTCGTTCCACACTTTCGGGCCGTAGCTGACCGGCGGCTGGAATAAAAAGGCCGGGGCCGGCGGCATCACGCTCGGGCCGCCCACTTCCAGATTCAGCAGTCCGCTGACCGAGAGCGCCAGATCCCGCACCGCCTCCGCCTCCACCCGCAGCCGCGGTGCCCGCGCCAGCAGCCGGTTGAATTGATCCTTCGCGTACAGTTCGGGCGTCACCTTGGCCGACTGCTTGTACGTGGCGCTATGCACGATCAATCGGTGCAGATGCTTCATGCTCCAGGGGGCCGCGGCTCCGATCTCTCCGGGTGCCGGCACCGCCGGTTCGGCGAATTCCACCGCCAGCCAATCGAGCAGCTCGGGATGGGAAACGGCTGGCGCCCGGACGCCAAAATCCTCGGGTGTCTCGAGTAGTCCGGTGCCGAAGTAGGTTTGCCACACGCGATTTACCGCCACCCGCGCCGTCGTCGGCGATTTGCGGTCGACCAGCCACTTCGCGAACGTCAACCGGCTGTCGTCCGCTCCTTCGGGCAGCGGATGAAGCACCGCAGGCACGCCGGCGGAAACCTCTTTGCCCGGCTTCAACCAATCGCCCCGCTTTAACAATCGCGTCGGCTGCCGTTCCTCCCCGGCCCCCTGCCCCGCCCGGGCAATGAGCGCCAGGCTCGGCGCGCCCTCAGGCCATTGTTGCCACAACGCCTCGATTCGGTCGTTCGTTTCCTTGAACTCCGGCACCGTCGTCCGCCAGTAGCTGAACACCGTCGCGATTTGCGCCGGCGTGCGCTGATTCCGGGGCACTGTGAGAATCTCCCGCACCCCGGCTGGCACCGGATCCGCCACCGCGTTCGTCGCGGCCGTCACGCTCAGCCGGAATCGCCCGAGGTTATGGTTCTGATTGTCGTCGGAGTTCGAACCGCCGTGGCTCTGGACCAATTTGAAATTCAAGATCGCTCCGGTCGGGAATTCCACCGGTTTCTCCGGCACGAACACCGCCTTGCGCGGCTGGTTGCGGCGGCCCGGCCCCGCATCGATGCCCCACGCTGTATCCCAGCTTTTGTCGATCGCATGCGCGATCGGGCCATACGTCCGTTTCTTGCCCGACTGGTTGTCGAACTCCGCCTCCAGCGGCTTTTCCGCGTTCGCGAAATCCGCCGTGGCCTTCACAAACTTCACCGAGATCTTGTTCGTGGGGTTCGCCGCCTCCACCGCCTCCACCTCGAATTCGCTCAGCGCCGCCATCCCCTTGATCGAGCGCCCCGGCCCGTGGCAAGGCAGATTCGGGTCCGTGAGGTGCTCCAGTCGAAACGCGCCGATGGAGGGCAACGCGTTCGTCCCGCGGAAATGCGAAGTCCACTGCGTCGGCGCGTAGCCCGCCGCGCGGATCGAGCCATCTGCGTAGTAATAATACCGCGCGCTATTGTCCCCCGCGTTCCGGCATTCCACCGTGATCCATTCCGGCTGATCGTCTTTCACCTTCTCCTCCCACTCCGCCATGCGCGCTTCCCAACCTGCCTGGGTATGCCGCAGCCCTTCCTCCAAATCCCGCATTTGGCGGAGCAGATCGGCCCGCTTCTGCTGTTCCCCCGGCGTGTAGGCCACCACCGACGATTCGTGATCGTTATTCAGATACGCAAACAGCCGGAAGTACTCCTCCTGCGAAATCGGGTCGAACTTGTGATTGTGGCATTGCGCGCATTGAACGGTCAGCCCGAGCACGCTCTTGCCGATCGCATCCACCCGGTCGAACAGCGCATCCATGCGGAATTGTTCGGGATCGACCCCGCCCTCCTCATTCAACATCGAATTCCGTAAAAACCCCGTCGCCACCACCTGCTCGGACGTCGCGTGCGGCAGTTGATCGCCCGCGATCTGCTCGATGACAAACCGGTCGTACGGCAGGTCGCGGTTGATCGCGCCGACCACCCAATCGCGGTAATTCCAGATAAACCGTGGCTTGTCCTTCTCGAACCCGTCCGAATCCGCGTAACGCGCCGCATCCAGCCAATGCCGCCCCCACCGCTCTCCATGATGCGGTGAATGCAGCAGCCGCTCCACCTGCTTCGCGTACGCCCCCGGCGAGTGGTCCGCCAGAAAAGCATCGACCTCTTCCGGTGTCGGCGGCAGCCCGATCAAATCCAGGCTCAGACGCCGCAGCAAAGTCACCTTGTCCGCCTCTGGCGAAAACCGGAGCCCTTCGCCCTCCAACTTGGCCAGCACGAAGGCATCGATCGGGCCAGCCTTCGCCTGCGACTTCACCGCCGGGATCGCCGGCTTGACCGGCGCTTTGAACGCCCAATGGGGAGGCGCCGTGCTGGCCGCTTCGGCAGCCTCCGGCCAATTCGCGCCCTGGTCGATCCACGCGCGAACGATCCCAATGGTGGCGCTGCTCAGCGGTTCCGCCTTGCGCGGCATCTGCTTGATCTCGCTGTGCGCTCCCGCGATCACCTGCACCAGCAGGCTCTCCGCTCCTTGGCGCGGAACGATGGCCGGCCCGGCGTCGCCTCCGCGGAAGGCATCCGCCTTCCGATCCAGGCGCAATCCCCCCTCCTGCCGTTCTGCCCCGTGGCACTTCGAACAGCTCTCCGCCAGCACCGGCTGGATGTCCTTCTCGAACACGATCGGCCGGTCGGCTGCCGGCGGAATCCTGGCCGGATCCACCGTCGCTGCCACCAGCCCCCACGCCGCCGCGCCACCCATCGCCACCCCAAGAAAAAACCTGGAAAACTTGATCGGGCTCACAGTCGCCCAATATGGCCTTGCACCCCTCCCCTGTCTATGCCCGAGTTCGCCTTCAAATCGTCTTCGTGAATTGGCCGTGGGCGAAGTGCTGGAGCAAGGCGTGCCGCGCAGCCGGCGTGTTCAAGCCCGGTGGTGATAGAGGGATCAACGCGGCACGCGCCGCGGGGGGATGGCGGCAAGGAAAAGCCTCGAACCTGAGGTTCGAGGCTTGCGCCGTTCGGAGGAACCTGAACGGTGTTAGCGGGATATTTATCGATCGCTCGAAAGCCGGGCGGCCACGATCTAAAAGCGATAGCTCAAGCTGGAATTGATGGAGAAATCGGCAAAGGCGGCGTCGCCGGTGCGTGCGGCGTTGTAGGTGCGCTGGCGATTTCTCTCTAGTGCGACCGGGGTGGTGAGATTGAAGGTGAATTTGCGGAAGGAAAAACTGACGCCGGGTTCGATGCCGAGCGAGTATCCTGGCCGCCGGCTGCCTTTGCTGCCGCCAATGGCATCTTCCGGCGGAACGCCTTCGATGCGCGCGCCGAGGCTGAGGGCGAAACCGTACTTGGGAAGAATAGCGTAGGCCAGCCCGGCCCGCCCGAGGTAGGCGTCCGGGATGGAAAAGCCGGTGCTATCGATCCGTTGCTCGGGGTTGAAGAGGTAACTGCCATTCATGTAGGCGGAAAGATTGCCGTAAATCTGATGGTAAGCCTGGGTTTCGAGATAGGCCCCCCAGCCGCCGTCGCCCGGCTGAATGGAGGAATCCACATAGCGCAAGGTGGGGCCGGTGGGCCGGGTAAAGATATCGGTGGCTTCGTAGTCTCCGGTGGGAGCTTTGATGCCGGCGCCGAACGCAATATTCCCCTTGGCGTAATTCTCCGGCTTGATGAGCCAGTAATTGGCGCCGATGCGCACATCGGCCAAGCCGCTGGCTTTGGTGTGAAAGCGCTGGCCGGAGTTATTGCCCAAATGTTCGTAGAGCGAGGACCGGTCATGAATCACGAACGGGATGGTCAGGTTCAGCGAGAGCTGGCGGGTGACGGCATAGGTCCCGATGAGATCGATAAAATGGGAGTCGTTGATGACTTCGGTGCCGTTGGCCTTCCGCTGAGGCTGCTCTTCGCGGCCGACGAAATGCCGGTCCGATTGGAACCAGCGATGGGCGACGGTGGCCTGCCATTCGCCGGGTTGCAGAAAGGAATCGTGCGCGTGGGACATCATGCCGACGGGCGCGCCGCGGGCGATGACGCAGCCTTGAGCGCGCGCATCCGGTGGAAGGGCCAAAACCGAGAGCAAGGCAAGTCCAGCGAGGACTCGGAGGCAACGAGTACAATAGGTCGTGTCGTTGGGGACAAACATAGTTTGTGTGGTTGTTGGGGGTTATTAAGGAGCATCAAGAACAAAACGCAGCAACACAGGGGCGAAAGGCTGATTCAGCGGGGCGAAAAGCCAATGGATCAGGGTGAACTGCCAAGGGCTCCGGCGAAAGCCCCGGCCGTCCAACGAGCACATAAGTCATTTCGCTTGCGCCAGGTTTGCGGATTCGGGTTGGCTTGCGTTCTTGTGCGCCATATGCCGCTGCCAGTGAATCATTCGGCCATCGTCGCCGCGCTTTTCGGCGTTTCGGGGTTTTTGGGCTTGGCCTACGAGGTCTTATGGCAGCGGCAATTTGCGCTGGTTTTCGGGAGTGCGGCTCCGGCCGCGGCGGCGGTGCTGGCCGCCTATTTTGCGGGGCTCGGCTTGGGGAGCTGGGCCATCGGGAAGCGGGCGGCACGATTTTCGCGGCCGTTGCTGCTCTATGCGATGCTCGAAGTGGTGATCGGGTTGAGCGCGCTGCTCGTCGAACCGATTCTCGGAGCGTATGCCAGAGCTTATCCCGCTCTCTATGACCGTTTCGCCGATCAACCAGCTCTATTCATGGCGGTCAAGGTGGGGCTGGCCTTCCTGGCGCTGGCCCTGCCGACGGTGGCGATGGGAGCCACGCTGCCGGTGCTCGCGGAATGGGCTGACCAGGAACACCGGGCCCTCGGAATCAGGGTGGGCTTGTTCTATTTCCTGAACACCCTGGGCGCCGGAATGGGCGCGCTGGCCGTGCCGCTCGTTCTGCTCCCGCGCCTCGGCGTGACGTCCAGCCTTATCTGCTGCGCGGCAGGAAGCGTGGCCGTGGCCGCGATCGCAGGATGGGTGGGCCGGACGGCGCCGCGCGAAAGCGGCCGGATGGAGCAAGACAAGCCCGCGGGCCCGCGCTGGAGCTCGAATTTGGCGCTGGCGTTCTGTTCCGGGGCTTTGGCATTTGCGCTTCAGGTAATGTGGAACCGGGCCTTCGCCCAGGTGCATGAGAATTCGCTTTACTCGTTCGGAGCCATTACCGCGATTTTCATTTTGGCGCTGGCGGCCGGAGCCGGCGCGGCGCGGTGGATCCTGAAACGAGGCGGCCGCGAAGCCCGCTGGCTGGCGGTGGCCTGGATTGGCGCGGGCCTGTTAACGGCGGCCGGACCGGCGCTCTTCCTGAAGATGACGCGCGGACTCAGCTTTCTCTCGACCAGGCCGGGTTGGGGCAGCCCCGCCTTCGATGTGGCGTTGGCCGCCGGGGCCGTGCTGTTTCTTCCGGTGCTCTCCCTTGGCCTCGTCTTGCCGTTGCTGATGCAGCGCGCCGGCGCCGAGGCGGGTTCGAGCGGCGTGCTGATCGGCCGGCTGCTGGCGGGAAATATCGCCGGGTCCGTCGTGGGCGCGCTCGCGGCCGGGTTTGTGCTTCCCTCGTTATTGGGTTTGTGGGCGGGTTTGTTCTCGATTGCGGCTTTTTTGGTGGCGATCGGCGCGCTTCAGGCGCGGGGGCCGGCGCGCCTCGGCGCGGCCGCGCTGGCGCTGGCGATTTTGCTCGCCGGTGTTCGAGCCGGCCTGCCGCGCGTGCAGCTCGACGCGCGCGGCGGGGAACGGCTCGTGTATGTGGCGGAGGGAACGCACGGGATTATCGCCGTCACGGAACGACCAGGTTCGCGGCGTTTGAAGTTGAATAATTACTACGTTCTCGGCGGGACCTTATCGACGGGAGATGAACGGATGCAGGCGCACCTTCCGCTGCTGCTGCATGCCAATCCGAAGAGAGCGGCATTTCTCGGCCTCGGCACGGGCATCAGCGCCGGCGGGGCCCTTTTTCACCCGTTGGAAAGCATCGTCGCGGTCGAGTTGGTGCCTGAGGTAATCGCGGCGGCGGGCAAATATTTCGGCGAGGAGAACGGGCGCCTGCTCGAACAGCCCCAGGCCACGGTGGTGCATGAAGACGCCCGCAATTATCTGCGCGGCACGCGCGCGAAGTTCGACGTGATCGTGGGGGATCTGGTGGTGCCCTGGCGGGAGGGGGAAGGCGCCTTGTTTACCCTCGAGCATTTCGAGGCGGGCCGAAAGGCGCTCCTTCCGGGCGGCCTGTTCTGCGTCTGGCTGCCTTGCTTCCAGTTGTCGGAAACGGAAATGACGATTTTGTGCCGCACTTTTCTGCGTGTTTTCCCCAAGGCGTCGGTCTGGCGTGGGGATTTTTCGCCGACGCAACCGGCGATCGCGCTGATCGGCTTTGCCGGCCAGGGGGCGGTGAACCTGGCGACGGTTTCCGCGCGCGTCAGCCAGATGCGCGTGGATCCGTTCAATCCGCAACTCCAGTTGCCGCTGGCGCTGTGGATGCATTACCTCGGCGAGCTGGAAGAAAGTGGACTCCCGGAGCAGGAGAGGCGAATCAATCGCGAAGATCATCCGTGGATCGAACTGATCGGCCCTCGCATTCACGCGGGCCAGGATCCATCCCGGCTGCTGATCGGCCGCGCGTTGCAAGCGTGGCAGGAGCGGGTGCCCCGGCAGCCTGCCGGAACCAGCGCGCTTTCCGAATCGGCGGCCAAAGCGGCCGCGGCGGGACGGTTGCTCGCCGAGTTCGCGTTGCTCACGTCCGAAGGGAAACCGCGCGAAGCCGCCGCAAGGCGAGAAGAGATTCGAGCCCAGATCGAGGAGAGATTATACCGGATCTTGTTCCCCGCCCATTGACGTTGGAGAAGGCGTTGGCGGCGCGGGGAGAAACTCGAGGGAGGATCGAGCAACTTCCGAGTGGTTCGGATTCTTGGATCGGTTTGGCCCGGTTTTGGCGTTTTGTCTCGACATTTGGGGGTGGGATCGCAGGATGGAATCCGTGGTTTCATCGAAAGTCGCCGAGCCTGCCGCCACACCTGCCGCCGAGCGTTCCGGGCAGGTGGCGTGTCTGTTGTGCGGCGGGGCTTGCCGGGCTGACCGGCATCTGACCTGGAGCCAGCTCGAACGGCTGTGGAAGCTTTCGGGCATCCAGTTCTCGCCGGGCGCGTGGCCGGCGCGTTCGCCGGGCGGCGCGGTGGAGGTCTGGCGCTGCCAGGGCTGCGGCTTCGAATTTTCGGAAACGGCGCTGGCGGGCAACGGCCAATTCTATACGGAATTGCAGGCGCAGGCAGAGAATTACTATCCGGAGCGGCCCTTCGAATTTGTGCGCGGGGTGGATTTCGCGCGGACGCACGGGTTGAAGGACGTGCTGGATGTGGGGTGCGGGAGCGGCGTGTTTTTGAGCATGGCGAAGGCCGCCGGTCTCGAAACGCATGGCATGGAATTGAACCCGGAAGGGGCGCGGCTGGCGCGGGCGGCCGGGCACACGTTGCATGAGGGGCTGATTGGCGATCTGGTGCGCCGCGCGGGTGCGCCGCGCTTCAGCTTCGTGACGGCGTGGCAGGTGATGGAGCATGTGAACGATCCGGTGGGGTTTTTGCGAGATTGCGCCCAGGCGGTGCGGCCGGGTGGATTTGTGGGGATCGGCGTGCCGAATGAATCGACGATGCGGTGGCTCTGCCCGTACGACCCGCACGGCTGGCCGCCGCACCATGTGACGCGCTGGCGGATCCGGGATCTCGAAGCGATCGGCCGCGCGGCGGGGCTGGCGATGGTGGAGAGCGGCGCGGAGCCTCTGACCGGAGCCCTGGGCGAACATTTCTGGCTCCTGCACAACCGGCTGGCGGGGGAGGTGGGTGCCCGGCCGCACCGGGGCGGACGCTGGCTGCCGCGGCTGTTCTGGCTGGCCTATCGCAAGGCCGGACTGCGGCATTGGCGGCCCATCCCGGGCTCGAGCATCTACGCGATGTACCGGCGCGATCCGAACGCTTCCTGAACCTCCCCCGAGTTTGTCGCGCTATTTTTACAGCTCGGTTCTGGCGAAAGTGTATTCGACGGCGTGCTCGCTGGTCGCCGGGTTGATCACGTTCCGGCTCTTCCGCAACCACCTCAGCCTTGGGGAATTCGTGGTGTTCCAGACGGCGTTGCAGCTCTCGATGTACCTGCCGCTGCTGGATGGCGGGGTGCGCACGTTAATGAACGGGCGGCTCCTGGGCCTGCCGGAGGGGCCGGAAAAATCCCAGCTCATCGTTTTCGGGCAGCGGTTTTATTCGTGGTTCGTGCTCCTGCTCGGGGCGGTCATCGGCGCGGTGATGCTGGGGTTTTCGCTTACGCCAACCGCGCGAGGCGCCGCCGAGGGCACGCCATTCTACCTCGTGCTGGGCGTGGCATTCACGATGGTGTTCGCGGCCTCCGCGCAAGGGGCCTTGCTGATGGGGCTGCGCGCGCAAAATACGTACTACTGGATTCTCGGCACGGCGCTCTTGATCAACCTCGCGGCGCTGGCGGGCGGGCTGGCGGCGGGCCTCGGGCTCTGGGCTTTTCCGCTGGCATATCTGGTGATGTTCCTCGCCTCGTGGCCCTTCTATGTCGCCGTGTTGCGGGCCAAAGCGGCGGAGTACCGGACGTTCGATTGGGCGCTGCCGAAGGAGTTTTGGGAACGCTGGCGGTCGCTGCGGCAGGATGCGTTCGCCTCGTTCCGCACGCAGGTGGCGATGTTCTTCCTGTACACGGCGGACATCCTGACGGTGGGGTTTCTTCTGCCGCCGGAACAGGCCGCGGCCTACATTTTGCTGGTGCGGGTGCTGATCATCGTGCGCGGATTCATCCAAAGCCTCGGCGAGGTGAGCTGGCCCATGATGGCCGAGAATCGCGAAGAGAGTCCGGCGTGGAGCCATCTGCTGTTGCGGGCGAACGCGTGGATTTACGGCAGCATGGTGGGGGCGATGGCTGTCACGCTGCTCCCGTTTTTGCACTGGTACATGGGCGCGGCATGGACGGCGGCGACGCCGGTCTTCGCGCTGCTGCTGGTGCGGTATGTGATCAATGGCATCCAGAATCCCGCGGGATATTTTCTGATCGGCCACGGCCAGTTCCGCACGCTGGCGCGCTGGACGGAACTCGAACTGATCGTCGGCGCGGTGCTGGCCTATGGGCTGATTCGCGCCGGATACGGGGCAAATGGAGTGGCCGGCGCGTTTCTCGCCGCGAGCGTTTGCGGCACGCTATACCCGGTGATTCGGTCTTACGCGCGGTCGGCCGGTTTTTCCCCGGCGGGAATTCTGGCGACGATTTGGTCTCGTACTATCACAGCGTGCGCCGCGAGCGCCGGGGTGGCGTGGCTGCTGCGGCCCTGGATGCCCGGGCCGTGGATCGTGGTGGCGAGCGCCGTGGCGGCGTTGGCCGGGCTGGCGGTGGGGGCGGGCTTCGGCTGGCTACGCCGCCGGCGCCTGGGTGGCAGTGGATGGCGGCAATTGCTCCGAGCGATCTAGCGACTGCCCACGCAGCCGTTTCTTCCACTGGGCGAGGCGGTCGGCCTGGCTCAAGGTGAGGAATCCAAAATACTTGCGCAGCTTCGAGCGCTCGCTGCTCGAGATGCGAGGCAGCGCGAGGATCCGCTGGCAAGCCCGATACACGCTCCGCAGGTAGTTCGGCACCGTCTGTTCGGCGACCAAGTCGGCGGCCTTCGCTTGTAGTCGCCGGATTTCGGCTTCAGGCATCGACAACGTCTTTTGCAGCGCCGCGCTGGCGGCGTCCAGATCGGCCGGCGGATACAAGAGCCAGGGAGCGAGAGCCTCCACGTACGGATCGCCGCCGGTCCGAATCTGCGGGAAAAGGGGTAACACCCCCTGGCTCAGCGCTTCGAGCAACGAGACGGGCGTCCCTTCGCGGTCGCTGAAAAACAGAATGAAATCCCACTGGCGCAGGACTTCCCAATACGCCTCTCCGCTTTTCATGCCGTGGAACAGCCACTTCGGGCTCGCGGGGTCCCGTTCGAGAAGGGAGCGTTCCGGACCGTCGCCCAAAAGTTCTAATCGGTAGTCCACCCCCAGGGCATCCAGCGCGCGGCAAAAGGCGGGAATCCGGTCGATGCGCTTCGCCTGCACCAGCATCCGGCCCGAGTAGCCCAGGCGCACGGGACGCGCGAAGCCCGGGTGGACGCGGCCCGTCGAAGGCGGCGCGATCGGAATGTTCACTTGGAAGACGCGCTCCGCCGGAAAGTCCGGCAGCGTGGCGTGAATCTTCCGTTTCATCTCGGCGTTGATGCACAGGATGCCATCGAGCAGGCGATGCTCCTTCGCGAGCGACGCCCAGAGCCAGGAGTAATCGCCGTGAATCAGGAGCATGCGCCGCGCTGCGCCATCGCACGGCGCGAAAAACGGCACGCCCCACAGGAGATGATAAATGGCGACCCGGCCCGGAAACCGGCGGCAGACCTCGCCGCATTTGCGCTCGATGCCGCGAATGGTGTCGCTCGGCTCCAGGCCGAAACAATGCACGCGCGGTTCGGAGGCCGCGACCGGTTCATTCGACACGATGAAGTCCGACGCGACGCCGAATTCCGGGTCGTGCCGAAAGTGATGGCGCAGCACCGTCTCCGCCCCGCCGAGCGTGTGAAAGTGCGGGAAGTGATGCAGCAATTCCAGGCTGGAAAACCCGGCCGGCGAAGCCCCGGGCGTGGTCGCGGCGGCGTTCACGTCCGGAACCCTTGCGCGATCGGGATGCGCCGCCCCATGCCGAACGCGCGCGTGGAGACCTTCAGCCCCGGCGCGGCCTGCCGCCGCTTGTACTCGCTGAAGTTCACCTTGTTGAGCACGTCGTTGACCACCGCCGGCGCATGACCCATCGCCGCGATCTGCTCCCGGTCGAGATTCCGCACGACGTACGCTTCGAGGATCGCATCCAGCACATCGTAGGGCGGCAGCGAATCCTGATCGGTCTGGTCGGGCCGCAATTCGGCGCTCGGCGGTTTGTCGATGGTGTCCGCGGGAATGATCTCGCGCTCGCGATTGATCCAGCGCGACAGCCGATACACCTCCGTCTTGAACACATCCGCGATCGGCGCGAGGGCGCCGCACATGTCGCCGTAGAGCGTGCAATACCCCACGCTCAGTTCGGATTTGTTGCCCGTCGTCAACACCAGCGCCCCGAACTTGTTCGAGAGCGCCATCAGCGTGACCCCGCGCAAGCGGCTCTGTACATTTTCCTCCGCTTCGTTGCGCGCGTGCGCGGCAAAGACGCGTTCTAACTGCGCCTCGACCGCCTGGAAGGGCGGCTCGATGGGCAGCACTTCGTACCGAATGCCCAGATTTCGCGCTAGCACTTCCGCGTCGCGCAAGCTCCCTTCGCTGGAGAAGCGGGCCGGCATGGCCACGCCCATGACGTTCTCTTTCCCGAGCGCATCCACCGCCAGCACCGCCGTCAGCGCCGAATCGATGCCGCCCGAAAGGCCGAGGATCACCGACTTAAACCGGCATTTTCGCACGTAATCCCGAATGCCCAGCGACAGTGCGCGAAAAAGCGATTCCTCTTCGCCCAGAAACGAAGGCCCGCCGGAGGGAACAGCGGCTTCCGTATCGACGACCCGCACCTCCTCAGCAAAGGCCGCCCCCAGATGCAGCACTTCGCCATGCCGGTCCAGCGCCACGCTCTGCCCATCGAAGATCAGTTCATCGTTGCCGCCCGCCAGGTTTACCTGCACCAGCGGCACCCGCTCGTCGCGCGCCACCTTCTGCAGCATGTTCACGCGCGTCCGTTCTTTCCCGGCCTGCCACGGCGAAGCCGAGAGATTCAGAATCACTTCCGCCCCCTGCTGCAACAGCTCCTTCACCGGATCCTGCCGGTAGAGCCGCTCCGGCCAGAAATCCTCGTCGTTCCAGATATCCTCGCAAATCGTCAACCCGAGGCGCCGCCCTCCCCAAGGGAAAACTTCGACCTGGGTGGCGGGCTCGAAATAGCGCGCTTCGTCGAAGACGTCGTAGGTTGGGAGGAGCATCTTGTGCAGCCGATGCACCACCCGGCCGCGATGCAACACCGCCGCCGCGTTGCGCAACGGTTTGCCCGGCCGTTCCGTGTTCCAATCCACATAGCCCACGCAGCAAGGAATCTCGCCGATCCCCGCCGCGGCTTCCGTTAGCGCGGCCCGCGTGCGCTCCACGAAATCTCGTCGCAGGAGCAAATCCCTCGGTGGATAGCCGCACAGGAACATCTCGGGGGCGACCATGAACTCGGCCCCGGCCGCTTCGGCCTCGCGGCAGGCCGCGTGCAGTCGCTGGATGTTATGCGCGAACGCCCCGATGGTGGCGTTAAGCTGAAGAATCCCAATCTTCACGGCTCCGAACCGTTACGCCTTGCCCAGAAGCTTGTCCAGTTTGTCCCGATAGGTCCGGCTCAGGGTCAGCTTGGCGCCGTTCTTCAGGATCACCACGTACTCGCCGTGGAACATCGGCTGCAGCTCTTTAATGCGCTCGAGGTTGACCATGGTCGACCGGCTGATCCGCATGAATTTCTCCGCCGGCAACCGCCCCTCGAGCGACGCCATGGTCTCTCGCATCAGGTGCGATTCCGCGCCGACGTGCAGACTCACGTAGTTGTCCGCCGCCTCCACCCAGTCCACGTCCTCGACTTTCAGCAGCAGCACGCGTCCATCGGTCTTCACCACCAAACGGTCCGCGGGCTTGGCCGGTTTCGCGGCTTCCAGCACCGCCTCCACCTCGGGCTGCGCGCGCCCGCGCGCCCGGATCTTTTCCACCGCGCGCGTCAGCGCCGTCTTGAAGCGCGCGCGATCGAAGGGCTTGAGCAGGTAATCCACCGCGTGGACATCGAAGGCCTTCAACGCGAACTGGTCGTGGGCCGTCACGAAGACGACATTCGGCCGGGCGTCGGCCGGGACCGCTTGCAATACCTCGAAGCCCGTCAACTCCGGCATCTGGACGTCCAGAAACACCAGATCCGGCTTTTCCTGGAGAATTCGCTCCACGGCCGAGCGCCCGTCTCCCGCCTCGCCCACCACCTGGACGTCCGGCTCATGCGTGAGCAGCAAGGCGATCCGCTCCCGCGCGAGTTCTTCGTCATCGACAATCAACGTGCGAATTTTCTCGGCCATGCCTCAGGAACTCGTCAAAGGTTGCTCGTGAAACGGAATGATCACGCGGGCCAGCAAACCCCCGCCGCGCACGTTTTGCAATTCAAACTTCTGCGCCTCCCCATACAACTGCTCCAGCCGGTTCCGCGTGTTCGATAAGCCGATCCCTGTCCGCGTGGCTCCCCCTTCCGGCAACCCGCCGCCGTTATCTTCCACGTTCAGCTCCAACTGCCCGTCCCGCCGCAGGGCCCGCAGTGTGATGCGCCCCGGCCGCGCGTGGCGCTCCAGCCCATGCCGGATCGCGTTCTCCACGAGCGGCTGCAAGACGAGGTTCGGCACATGCGCCTCGAGTGTTCCCGGCTCGATCTCCCGCACCACGGCCAGCCGGTCCCGGAAGCGCGTTTGCTCGATCTCCAGATAGCGATCCAGAAAATCCAGCTCCTGCCGCAGCGGCACCTCGTGCGTATCCGTGTTATCCAGCGCCAGCCGCAGCAGTTCGCTCAATTTCATCACCATCCGGTCCGCCGCTTCCACATCCTTGTGCATCAGCGCCGAGATCGTGTGCAGCGTATTGAACAGAAAATGGGGATTGAGCTGGCTCTGCAGCGCGCTCAGCCGCGCCTGCACCAGCCGTTTCTCCAGTTCCGCCGTTCGCCATTCCCGCTCGTGGAATTTCCGGTAGTAATCGAAAGCATGGCTCACCGCGACGATCACCCAGTAGACCCACAAGTTGTACTGAAAGGTTTTGGCGAGCAGTGGCCCGAAGGCCGTCCCGAAACTCACCGCCCGCCCCCCCGTCAACCCTTGCACCTGCCCCAGCCACGCCCGGAGAACGATGTATGCGAGCGAAAAACAAATACCTCCGACCGCATGCACCAGGGCGGCCCGCCCCCAGACGCTTCGTTCGAACGGCCACCGCCGCGCCAGTTTCACCGCCGGAATCGACAACACCGCAAAGACATACCAATCCCCTAGCGACGAGCGCACCGCCTCCGTCCAGGTCACCGGCAGCCCTGCCTTCGAAGCCGAGAGATAATACTGGCTCGCGAAGGAAAGCCCGATCAACGTCCAGAAGGCGACGAAGAGCGTCCACTTGGACCAATGCGGCGAAGCATTCGAAAAATTCATAACGGCGGTCCCATCGGCTCAGACCTTCGGCCTCCCAGAGTGCCCACCCACTCTATCCCTCCTCCCGCCACACTCACAAGCCCCCCTCCCGCATTTCCGCGGCCGATTCCCTCTGGCAGATGTCCGCACCGACACCAGTGGAGCGGCAGGCAGGCAACTTCGCCTTGATCGAGATCGCTCCACGACTCCCTCGTTCGTGCCTTCGGCCTTCTGGATGCGGATGGCCCTTCTTGCTTTTCCCGGTCTTTACTCGAACCAGTTTTCGAGGTCGAGGGTGGCGATTCGTTGGAAATGACGCGTGTTGCGCGTCACAAGCGTCAAGTCCCTCCTTTGCGCTGCCGCCGCAATCATGACATCGCGCTATTCGATCGCGAGCCCTTGCCCGGCCAGGGCCGCCTGAATCTCCCCTGCGCGAAGGGCATCCTCTGCTTCGAACGGCAGGACGGTGCCGCGTGTCAATATGGTCGATTCGATGCGCTGCCAGATCGTGTCCGGTTGCACCGCTTTGGCTGCTCCATAGCGGAGCTCCATCAGGCAAACCGATGTGGTGAAGAATTCTCCAGGCTGGCCGTGTTCCCACCGATGCATGACTTGCGCGTGTGGGACTCTTCGCACCGGTTCGCTCAGGATATTCGTATCCGGCAAATACATGCGCGAATCGCTTCAGTCCAGATGGATGGCATCCCTCCCGGACGCGCCCCACAACCTCCGGGCTTCCTCCAATCCGGTGAAAAAGGAGGCCTCGTTCGCCTCGTCGTTGCCTTTGCTCGATGGCCGGTCGGAGCTGGCTGCTGCTTCCAGTGCCGCGAGTGGTGGAGCCAGTTCGACGACTGCCCGAGAAAGTTCGCGTAGATCCGAGACCGGCAACCGTCGGATTTCCTCCAGCACACATTGAGCATTCGCGGTCATGCCCCAAATTACCGGCTTCCCCCGCCTGCGCCAAATCCATTCGATGCGATTTACAACATTCCTATGCCAGCGGTAGGGACAACGTCTGCCTTGGAGTTTCGCACGCGCGCCGCACGATCCGTGCAGTCGGTCATCGAAATCGCGATGTTTGCAAATCTAATGCATTTACGGATCGACCCTATAACTTTGCCGGCTAGAAAGTAGCGAATGGTGGAGTCAACAATCATAGTCGCGATTATCGCAGGAGCAGCCACCGTGTTCGTTGCGGCGCTTTCCTTTGGCTGACTAGGCGAGCCGAACGACAGGATGCGGACGAAAGTTTCGTGCTCCTCACGCTGTGCCGCCGGTGGAGCAGTATTTCTCAATACCGCGCTCGAGGGATTCCAGAAAGTCATTCCGAAATGATCGGGAATCAGTCGCGTCCTCCATCGCGGACGAGGCGGATATCCACCTCTCGATCGACAAACTTCCACTCTTCCGTGGCCCGGAGTTCGGCCACCAGGTCTTCGAACGCGGAGGCATCGGCTTCGGAGTAATCGAAAAGGGTGATGAAGTCGAACGGCTCGGCTTCGGCCAGATCGCGGCAGTGATGGAGGCGGCGCGCGACATTGGGCAAGTATTTTAACCCGGTCTTCACATGATTCGACCGGTCTTCAAAGATGGCCCGGCGCTCGTCCTGGGTGAGCGCCCACCATGCGGCATTCTTGCGGATGGGAATGAGCGCGGCGCGGCCGGCCTCCGCGCGGTCCAGGCTGGCCTGCTGCGCGAGGAGCAGCTCCTTCTCCGGGCGCGTGACGTAGCGCTCGTTGCTGGCGACGCCGCGCAACTGCCAGACGGCCCCATCCGGGAGCGCGGACGCATGGCCTTGAACGATGTTCAGCCGACGCGCCAGCGGGAGCGAATCCCCGGTAACCTCCCGGCACTGGACCACCGACCAATCCCCCGAGTTTCCGCCAACGAACGTGTAAAGACGCGGATTCATCGCGAGGCCAAATTAAAAGAGAGCCGCGGAAATGCCACGATTGTTTTAAGAGCCTGCCGGAATTCTCGGATACGCTCTCAGACCGTCGACTCGCGCATTCAGTCCATCCGCTTATCCTTCCGGCCTCCACCCATACAAGCCCGGCCGCTTGTCGAAAAGGCTGCCGCGAAGCCTTGGACTTGGGATGCGCAACACGCTCGGAGAGTGTCGGTCCTGCTATCGCTGGGCAACGAATAGTTCACCCTGCTTCGCTTCGTGACAGCGCGGCAGGGAAGATTTAGACTCAAACCGTGGCCGACACACTCTCAAAAGCAAAACGCTCTCAGGTGATGAGCAAAATCCGCTCGCGGGGTAATCGAGAGACCGAACTGAAGGTTGTGGCCATACTCCGCTCCGCTCGCATCGCCGGCTGGCGGCGGCATCAACCCGTTCCCGGCCGGCCTGATTTTGTGTTTCCCGTCGAGCAACTGGCGCTTTTCGTTGACGGTTGTTTTTGGCATGGCTGTGCCAACCATTGCCGCATCCCCGGCACCAACACTCGCTACTGGACAGAGAAAATAGCCCGCAACGTAACCCGCGATCGAGCCACGGCGCGCGCGCTCCGGCGGGCGGGCCGGCGCGTCCTCCGTGTTTGGAGCCATGCACTTCGGCACCCTGATCGCGTCCGCCAGCGGATCATTAAAGCGTTGAGCGACTGTCGAGAACAAGGCAACTATTCCTGCGCGCATCGATGAGTGAGCGATCTGACAAATCAGTGGCCGAGTTCTTCGCCGGCATTGGCCTGATGCGCATCGGACTGGAAAATGCAGGATGGCAAATCGCGGTCGCCAACGACATCGATGAAGACAAGCAGCGGATGTACGCCGATCATTTCGGGGATGCGGGCGAATTCATCCTCGACGACATCCACAACCTGAAGCCTGCCCAAGTCCCGACGGTGGGACTCGCCACCGCTTCTTTCCCATGCAATGACCTCTCTCTCGCGGGCGCTCGCCATGGCCTGCTGGGCAAGCAGTCCTCTGCCTTTTGGGGATTTATCGACATGCTCAAGGCTTTGCGGCGCGAGGGCCGCCAGCCGCCGCTCGTCATGCTGGAAAACGTCACTGGATTTCTCACCTCGCACAACGGCGGCGACTTTGAGGATGCCCTGTTTGCTCTGAATAATTTAGGTTATTCGACCGATGCCTTCATCGTCGATGCCTCTCGTTTTGTCCCGCAAAGCCGCCAGCGTCTTTTTGTGATCGGGACCAAGGCTTCCGAGAGTCTTTTGCTGAACGATTCGCCCAGATTCTACGAGAGCGAAATCAGACCCCCGGCCCTCGCCAGTTTTATCCTGATGCATCCCGATATCAATTGGAGCATTCGCAAGCTTCCGTCGCTCCCCAATCGAATCCAGACGTTGCCCGACATTCTTGAAGATCTGCCGCCTAACCACGCGATGTGGTGGAGCCGGAACCGGGCGGAGTACATGCTTGCCCAGATGAGCGCAAAGCATCGGGCGCAGGCGGAGGCGATGATTCGCGCGGAGGCCACCCAGTATGGCACGGTCTTCCGCCGCGTGCGCCAGGGGAAATGCATGGCGGAACTCCGCACCGACGGCGTCGCGGGGTGTTTGCGTACTCCTCGTGGAGGCAGCGGACGGCAGATTCTCTTCGCCGCCGGCCGAGGCCGCTTCGCGGTGCGCCTCCTCACCCCGCGTGAGTGTGCGCGGTTGATGGGCGCGGACGCGTTCACGATCCGGGCGCCGCTGAATCAGGCCCTCTTCGGCTTCGGCGATGCCGTGTGCGTCCCTGTCATCGAATGGATTGCGCGCCACTATCTGAATTCGATCTGGACCGAAATGTATGCCGAAGCCAGCCAATCCCGACCCGCCGCTGCCAGCCCCAAAGCTCCCGTCCGATACAAATCTGGATCCGCTCGCCCCGCCCGCTGAGGTTGTCGCCATCCGCAGGGAGATCGAGGCATTTTTCAGGACCGTTGCCGACGATGGGAAGAGAATCGGCAGCCATAGGTGGGGCATCTACGCCTTCTTCGATTACGACGGAGAACCCATCTACGTGGGCCAAACCTACGAAGGCTTGGGCAGTCGAATTGGGCGTCATCTCACCAACCAACGAACCGACGCCGTCGCCATGAATGTCTTGGATCCGTTCGAGGTGGCGGAGATTCGGGTCTGGCCTCTGGACGTATCTGGGATTCCCGTTGAAGAACAGCGTGCGTATCTTGATCGAGCCGAGTTTACCGTTTTCCAAAAACTCATCGGCGAGTCGAAACTTGGAGCCATCCTCAACGAGAAACCGCCGCGCCAAACCCAACCGATCGAACTTCCGAGATCGTACGTTCGCCAAATCATTCCCGCAGACATTTTCCCTCACCGCAAGCACCCGGATATTCGCATCGCCCGCCGCGCGGCCACCATCGCCAGTCTGGCTCGCCGGATCAGCGAGCGCAGCGTGAAACGCGGCTTGCGGACCACCTTGCTGACGCAGGCAAAACGACTCGAACGACTCGCCGATGCCAGGCTGAAGGATTTCCCGGAAGGAACGGAAGACGAGGATCAGAAGCAGGACTGAGATCGCCTGCCTTGGGTGCGTCGGCTCACCCTGAACCGCTCTAAAACTTCACGCTCCGCAAATACTCGATGCTTTTCGGCAACGCCTCGAGCGGCGCCGCCGATTCGTCTTCGATAAAGTAATGTTTCACCCCGGCCGCTTCCGCTGCGCGCAGGACCGCCGGCCAGTCCGCCTGCCCGGAGCCCAGCGGCACGTCGTCGCTCGCCGCCGCCCGCCCCGTGTGGATGCCCGTCGCCGCGCCGCGCCGCAAATCCTTCAAGTGCATCAGCACCCATCGCTTCGGATATTTCGCCAGCAGCTTCACCGGGTCCTGGCCCGGATGCACCACCCAGAAGACGTCCATCTCGAAACTCACGAATTCCGGCCTGGTCAGCTCGGCCAGCAGGTCGAAATGCGTCCGCCCGCTGCCGTCTTTCAGCGGCTGGAATTCGAACCCATGCGGATGATACGCGAAGGTCACCCCCGCCGCCCGGAACGCCTCGCCCCACGCATTAAAGTCCGCCGCCGCCCGCCGCACGACTTGCTCCGAGAAGTCTCCTTCCGGATGCGGAATCCAGGCGCACATCGCGAATTTCGCCCCCAGCGCCTTCGCCCGCGCCACGGCTCCCGGCAGATTATCTTGAAGGCTCTTGTAGCCAAAGCCCGCGCTCACCAGCTTGAGCCCCCGCTCCTCCAGCATTCCCTTGTAGCGCTCCACTCCCAGCCCGTAATCGCCCCCGCCTTCGATCTCCGTGAACCCCAGCGCCTTGATCTTGTCCAGCGTTCCCGGCACATCCGTCTTGAACGACTCGCGCAAGGTATAAAGCTGCAAGCCGAGCGGCGCCTTGAAGTCCCCGGCGCCTGCCGGCGCCGCGAGCCCCGCCAGGAGGGTGATAAATAGAATCGAGAGATGTCGGTGTTTCATGTCAGTTTTGCGAACGCTTGATAAAGACCGTATCCGAACGGCTCGGGAGAGTGGTGACGGTGGATTGGAGCGGCACGCGCACGATGACCCGCGTCCCTTTTTGGCCGGACGGCAATGGGCTCTCGATCTCGATCGTTCCGCGATGGAGGTCGACGCACCGTTTGACGATGGTCAGGCCGAGACCCGTTCCTGGGATGTTGCCGACATTGCGTCCGCGATGAAAGGCGCTGAAGAGCCATTTGCGGTCCCCTTCGGCAATCCCGATGCCGCGGTCGCAGATCTCGAAAATCGCGGAACCACCCGGTGCTCCCGGCTCGGCTCCGTTCGTCTCAGTCGAGAGATGGAACCGAACCGGCTGTCCCGCCGGCGAATACTTGACGGCGTTGCTCACGAGGTTGGTCAGGATGTGGCGCAGCAGCCGCTCATCCGCTTGCGCGTCCGGCAGGTACGGAGGCAATTCGAGTTCGATGGGGCAGCGGTGGCTGGTGGCGGAGAGCAGCTCGTCGATCAGCCGCCGGCAAAAGCTCGCCAGATCGAGGGGTTGCGGCTCGAACTCCAGCTTCCCGGCCTCGACGCGGCTCAGCAGCAGCACTTCCTCCATCAGGTCGGACATCCGGCGGGTATTCTTGACGATGGATTGCAGATGCTCCGCCCGATCCGCCGCATCCAGACGCTCGAAGTATTCCTTCAGAATCTCCGCCGAGGACATGATAACCCCGAGCGGCGTGCGGAATTCGTGGGACACCATCGAGACGAAGTTGCTCTTCAAGGCGCTGAGTTCTTTCTCCCGCGCCAATGACTTGAGCAGCTCGGCCTCCGCTTTTTTTCGTTCCGAAATGTCCACGATCACGGCCTGAATGAGCGGCCGGCCTCCCATCGGAATGCGAGTCAGCACCACCTCCAGCGGAAACTCCCGGCCGGAAGGATCGCGCGTCAGCCATTCGAACTGCGTGCTGCCATGCGCCAGGCAATCGGCGATATGGCGGCGGGCCTTGATCTCGGCCGGTTCGCCGTTGGGTTGAACGGGCGCCGCGGTGTCGATCGGCGATTTCCCGATCAAGTCCGACTCCCGCTCGAAGCCGAGAATGCGCACCGCCGCCGGATTCACATCGAGGAAAACATTTTCATCCTGGAGCATCACGCCCTGGCTGCTGGCTTCGAACAAGGCCCGATGCTTCGCCTCCGATTCGCGCAGGGCCTGGTCGATCCGCTTGCGCTCGATGGCCAGCGCCGTCTGCTCGGCGACGAAGATCAGAATCTGCTTCTCTTCTTCGCCGTAGGCGCGCGGGTTTTCGTAATCCTGCACCGCCATCAGCCCGATGATCATCCCGCGCAACGCCAGCGGCACGCCCAGCCAGATGGCCGAGGGCTTCCCGCCCACGAAATGCCACGGGCTTTTCGGATCCGTCATGCTTTCATAAGTGGCCAGGAGCGCTTTGCCCGTTTGGAGGACGTACCCGTTCAGGCCCGATTCCATCTTGCGCGGCGCCGGGATGGGATCGAACTGATCCACATGATACACGTAGCGGAACAGGTCGATCGCGGAATCGTAAAGCACGAGGTAGAAATTCGCGGCCGGCATCAGCGTCCGGATGATCGAATGCACCCGCTCGAACAGGCTGTCCAGATCGTCCGCTGTGTGGACCGCCTCCGAGATTTCGTACGTGGCCCGCTGCACCTTCTCCCGGCGCTGCCGTTCCGTGTTGTCCAACACGCTGGCCCGGACAAGATTCCGCCCGGAGGTCGGCAAGCGGACGAGCCTCACCTCGCACGGCACCCGCCGGCCGTCGGGCTTTTGATGAACCCATTCGAAGACCGGCTCCTCGCCCCGCATGACCTGCGCGATGCGCTCCGCCGCCGCCTGGGCCGAGGGTTTTCCATCCGGTTGGAAGGTCGGGCTCACATCGGCGGGAGTAAGCTGCAACAGCGTCTTGCGCTCCAGGCCGTATAACTTGAGCGCATTCTCGTTCACCGCGAGGAACCGCCCGTCATCCGCATCGAACACGACAATCGCTTCCGGCGCGTGATCCACCAGCGTGCGCCAGCGCGCTTCGCTTTCGCGCAGTTCGGCAGTCCGTTCGGCGATGCGCCGCTCGAGATCGGCATTCAACCGGCGAATGCGGTCCTCCGCCTCCTTGCGGGCGGAAATATCGGAAATGGCTCCGACATGATACGCGATCTTCTGCGTTCCCGGCTCGAAAACGGCGATGCTGCTCACCCAACCCCAAAACGTGGTGCCATCCTTCCGCCGGTAGCGCACTTCCTGATCCTTGAACGTGCCCGTTCGCTCCAGTTCGTCGAGCAAACGGGTGCGGTCCGCCGGGTCGGCATAGAGCTGTTCCCGCGGCACCGCGCGCAGCTCCGTCATCGAAGCATACCCGAACATCTTCATGTACGCGCGATTGACGAAGATCAATCCCCGGTCCGGGCTGCTGCGGAAAATCCCCTCCGAAATGTTTTCGAGGATCGATCCGATCAACTGCTGGTGCTCGCTCAAGTCCGCGTGCGCCGCCTCGATCCGGCGTCGGTATCGCGCCTGTTGCCACCAGGTGAAGAACAGCATCAGAATGGCCAGCGAACCGGTCAGCACCGGCCAATGGCTCCCGGACAGTTCCGCAATCATCGGAATGGCAAACGGCATGGTTGGATCGATGACCGCGACTCTAGGCAAGTCCCGCCTCCTTGGGAACTGGCACTTTGGTAGCATAGCGCCCCGCCCGCCCCCGCCGTAATTTCGTTCCAGATGAAGCGATGGTCGCACAGAACGATGCTGAAGATCGGCGCCGGCTGGATGCTCCTGGCCCTGTTCGCCGGCGAGATGGGCGCGCTCCACCTGCTCCCGCCCGCCGGCCCGCCGATGGTGCTGGGAACGCTGACGCTGGGCCTGCTCGCCGCCTCTGCCCTCGTCTCCCCGTTTCGCGCCTGGGTCGAAAGCCTCGACCTCCGCGCCATCGTCGCCTTCCATCTGGTGCGTTTCGTCGGCCTCTATTTTCTCGTTCTCGAATCGCGCGGGCAGATGCCTGCCTCGGTCGCGATCCCGGCCGGCCTCGGCGATATCGCTGTCGCCGTCGGAGCAGCGTTTATCGTCGTTCTCCGCCCCCTTTACACGTCGCGCGGCGTGGTCGCCCTTTGGAACGTGTTCGGTCTCGCCGATATCCTCTTCGTCGTGAGTTCCGCCGCCCGGATGGCGGCCAGCCACCCCATGGCCATGGATCACTTTCGCGAACTGCCTTTGAGCTTTCTGCCTACGATGATCGTCCCGATCATCATCGCGTCGCATGTCGTCCTTTTCGTCCGCTTGTCGCGCGGCGCCTTGGGATCGTCCCAGGACTTGCCCGCCGCCGCCACCCCGCGGACCTCTGAATTATGAGAACCTCCATTCTGACTGCATTCCTCACCCTCCTGGCCACCAGCGCCACCGCCCATGCCGCGCCGGCGCTGGCCGTGGCCGACGCCCGCAACGCCGCCCTCTGGTTCCTCGCCGTCCTCTGCTACTTCGGCCTCGTCTGGCGCAGCCGGTAATCCGCGGTGCCTCCGGGCTCGACTTGCCGAACAGAGCAGGTCATGCTGCCCGCATGATCGCCCCGCTCTTCCTTTTTTGTGCCCTGCTTGGCGCGGCCGCGCCCATCCGTTTCGAACGCCTCCCGGACGGCGGCATCCAACCCCAAACCGAGCTGGGCGAAGACGGCTCTCGCCATCTGCTCTGGTTTAAGGGCGATCCCATGGGCGGCGATATCTACTACGCCCGCCAGGCACCGGGAGCCAAATCCTCCTCCACCACTTTTTCCACCGCCGTTCGCGTCAATGCCCAGCCCGGCAGCGCCATCGCCGCCGGCACCATGCGCGGCCCCCAAATGGCCGTCGGGCGCGGTGGCCGCGTGCATGTCGCCTGGATGGGCGGCTCCGGCGCTGCCAAACCCACCGTCGCCGGCGAACGCGTCACCCCCATGCTCTACGCCCGGATGCGCGATAATGGCGCCGGCTTCGAGCCCGAAAAGAATCTCATCACCCACGCTGCCGGTCTCGATGGCGGCGGCACCGTCGCCGCCGATCGCCACGGCCGCGTCTACGTCCTGTGGCATGGCCACGAACCCGGCCGCGAAGGCGAAGAGAATCGTGGCGTCTACCTCGCCCGCTCCACCGATGACGGCCAATCCTTCGCCCCCGAACGTCTGGCCGCCTCCGAAGCCAAAGGCGCCTGCGCCTGCTGCGGGATGAAGGCCACCACCGGACCTGCGGGCGAACTCCTCATTTTGTTTCGCGCCGCACCCGCCTCGTCCGACCGCCCGCAAACCTTGCTCGTCTCCCGCGATCGAGGCGACACCTTCCACGCCGAATTCGCCCAACCTTGGAACATCGCCACCTGCCCCGCCAGCACCGCGTTCCTCGCCCGCGCCTCCTCCGGCCTCCTCCTCGGCGCCTGGGAAACCGAGGGCAACGCCGTCTGGGCCAGCCTCGATCCGTCCGGGCGCAAGGAACTCCGCCCCGTGGCCGCCCAGCCCGGTTCCGCCAAAAAGAAATTCCCCGCCGTCGCCGAAAACAGCCGTGGCGAGGTTCTCCTCGTCTGGAACGAACCCGCTGGCTGGGGCCAGGAGGGACGCCTCGGCTGGGAGCTCTACCGCCAGGGCCAGCGCGCGGACTCTGGTTCGGCCCAGGGCATCCCCGCCTGGAGCTACGCCGTGCCCATCGCCGGCGAAGACGGCCAGTTCGCCATCCTGTACTGAGTCAGCCCTCCCCTCAGTGTGCCGGCTTGAGGGAGTGTGCCCCGCCCTTCCCAAAAAAAATGCCCCTGGAAACCAGGGGCAACCGAGCGAACAGTAATGAATTGTCCGGTGAGGCTCTGTCCGCTCTACCAACGACCTCACCCATCCCCCTGCAGGTAAAATGCCGGGCCCCAACCCAGCAAAACACCCACAAAACACCATCACGCCCCTCGCCTGGTCGTGCGAATTGCCTTCACGGTTTCATCCAGCATTGCGTATTGCCCTCCTGCCATGTTCGCACAGCGTTTCACGCAAATGCGAACGGGATGCTCGCAAGGCCTTGAAACCGCCCTAACGCGCGCTTTGGCGGAAGCTGGCGAAATAAATCTCGGGGACCGAATGAAAAGCGAAACCATACCCGGTGGCCAGCTTTTGGCAGGCTTCGCCATCCACCAGCGCCGAGAAATGGATGAGTTCCACCTCGCGCCCCTGCGCTAAACCGGCTTCCAACACCGACTCCCATCCAGCTTCCAGACAACTCAGGCGGACAATGTCCACTTCGGGCTTGCTTCTTTCCATCACGCGGCACCGTAGATTCTCTGAATCAACAAGCAGATATTGCGCCGCTCACCCTCTTAAACACCAATGAGTTCCATCCCGTTCTCAATTTTTCCAAATCTGAAAGTGGCTGGGTCAAACCTCGCCCAAATCCTCGGCCCCGCGTTCAACGGCCACTCTGTTATTTAAACCACAATACGGCCCGCGGAAACCTCACGGCCCTCAGCCCTTCCTCCCACAGGGACTTCTGCGCTGGCCACCTTCGCCTCCACACCCAACCGTGCCCCAAACCGCCCCTCGGGAGCGGATCATCTTTCAGGAGTCGTTTCCCCACCTTCACCGCTCGCCACCGCCCCCCCACCGCGAGCCCCCAACCATCCCTCACGTCCGAACCGCTCCATCCACTCTGCCCTCTTTTTCCCGGGACTAACAGCCCTCCACGCCAACCTGGGCGCAACGCTCCATCCAACGCCCCTCGGAACACCCCAGCGCCAACGGCGCGATCCCTCTCCGCCCCTCTCCGGCCAAACCTAGAAACCGTATCACGATGCCCTTCTCCCGCCCCACGCCTCACCCACCATCCCGAACTCCAACGGAGTTACAACCTTCAGCCCAGCCCAACGGTTGGCCCGCCCATCCGTGCATGCGCGGGGCTGCCTTGGGTCCCCACCCCCACATTTCACCGTTGCTGAAAGCGGCTGGATCTACCTTACTTCCGCAACGCTCTGTAGAACCGAACGGGCGCGGTTGCATTCTCGATCCACCAAAATCCCACGGTATTCGTATAATTCAGAAGCGGCTGCCATGTCCGCGCATCGCTTGAGTACTCAATGCCCGTCGTATCTTGCTCAACCGAAAACAGATAGATCGACGGAGCGAGAAGGGCGGGAGGGCGAAACCGAATGACGCACAGGCCACTGCGACCCGCGTCAAAAACTCCGCGAATTTCATCGGAGCTTAACGCCCGGTCGTACAGCCTCACCTCATCAATCCTCCCCGCCATCGATTCCGCTGGTGTGCTGATAAGCAGGCCGGCTCCCGTGGGCGGATAGATGGGGCTGGCCACCAGGGCCGTCGCTACCCTCTCGCCGTTCACGTAAAGATTCTGTCTTTGGCCATCGAATGTTCCCACCACATGGTACCACACGCCGGGTTGTGGCACAGGTAGGCCCTCCGCGTAGATATTGCTAAACTGGATGTCCCCGGTCCGCATTCCGAAATGGAATGTACGATCGAGGCGAATCTGGGCGCGTTCCTGTTTCAAGGTCACATATCTTTGGACGAAGCCTTCAGGAACCGATCGATGGTTCACCCAGGCCTCCAGAGTGACGCCCGTCGTCAGATTCAGGCCCGGGCTGGCCGGAATATCCACGTAATCTCCTTGGCCGAAGGAGAAGGACCTGCCTACGAAACCCTCGGGAACGGTTGTTGCATCTGGAACTAATCTTCCGTGGTTCGGCCCGACTCGGTCGCGGCCGCCATCCTCCGCGTCCCACCACGAGACCAGCCCAGCCGGAATAGCCACGCACGGTCGATTTCCCAATTCCTGCGCATAGGAGGAGGGAACCGGTTTGGCACCAGCGATTGCAACCAGTGCCACAGTCAGAAATCGTGTGCTCATGAGAGGTGGATGATATTTTCAGGAAGGGAAGTTGTCCACGTATCTTTAGGCTTTGAATTGCTCGGCCATCCGTCCGAAGCGCGGCTGGTTTGAAACCTCTTCTCGCGCCACGCGATCATGGGCTTCCAGCCTCCTACCTGCGAATCCTATCCCGTCGTTACAACTATTGAGTTTTTACTCTCCCCGTGCGATAATGTTCTCACAATGAAGTTCAAGGGAACGGTGAAGGGAAGCAACGTGGCCCTGCCTTCCCACTGCACTATATCGGACGGGGCTGAAGTGCTGGTTTCGACTACCGAGGCTCGAAATGGAGAGGTTATTGGGAAATTCAGAATCGTTGCGTTCTTGGATATCCTGGGTTTCTCCCAAGCTATGCAAACCCCCTCCTTAATTCCCGACTTGGTGCAAGCCCTTCGCGACAGCCATGATCAGGCCGACCGGCTAGTTAAATCTGGTCAACTCCACGCTGGACATAAGGGTGATCAGGTGAACTTGTCGGACACAATTCTGATCGCGATGGAGTTGCCTCAAATTAAGAAGGACCTGCAAGGCAAATGGGAAACAGACAAATGGCAAAAGGACACCAGCGACCGGCTTTTGTCGTTTCTCATTGCAGCGCAGTGGGTGCTCACTGAAATGTTTTGGGCAGGCTGGCCCTTGCGTGGAGGAATCGCGGTCGGCGAGTGTTTCGTGGATTCGGAAGAAAGAATCATCGTCGGGCCGTGTATCTGTGAAGCGCAGAAACTGGAGAAAGGACAGGAATGGAGTGGTTGTGCGTTTTCCGAGGATGCCGCTGCTTTGGTCAAGCTACATCACCACACTGACTTTTTGATTGATTACCTAGTTCCTACCAAGAGCAAAGATAATTCTGTCCGGAATTTGCTCTTACGTCTCTTTCGTCGCGCGGGGCCGCAAAAGTATCCTGCCCTTGAGTGGCGCAAAGCGCTTTGGACACGTCGAGGACGTCATTCAGCCACCGTTCCCCACTTGGATGATTTCGTTCGGGGCCGCTTCGCAGCCAATGGAAAATCCGCTCACGACAACAAGGTGAAACGCATGTGCGATAACACGTTACGTTTTTTGAAGCAGGATGCAGAACTGGCCTCTGAATGGGCCGTACAGGCGGCAAGAAGTTCTTTAGCCCCAGATTGAACTCAAACCGAGTTGCTTGCCCTCAACCCTCTTCGATCCCCAACTCCACTTTCACCATCTCCCACGGCATGCCCGGTTTTCCCTGGTTCCGTTCCACGGCCGCGCGCAGTTCCATCAGATCTTCCAATTCCTCCATCCGTTCCTGAAGCTTCCCAAGCTCCGCGGCCAGGGATTCCAGCGTCGATTTTTCCAAAGTGGCGGATTCACTCATACGCTTGCTTGTCATAGCATCACGCGAGGCAGAGCCCGCCATTGCTCGCGGGCTTCGTCCATGATTTCGAGACGGTAGCGCATGCCCCCACTTTTTGGCTTCGCGCCCATGTTGGCAAGCTCCGCGCTTCACGCTTGGTTTTGCCCTCTCCAGCCACTCTTCCCCTCAGCCTCCGCGATTTTCGAAAAAAAATTTATCTCCCTGATTTTCCGCTACTTACACCGAAAAGTCTACATTTCATTTTGATATTATTTGCGCTTTTTAAAAAACTAGCACATTTTGATCGGCATGTATCTATGTAGCCTTAGAGTCTGTCTGAAAATTCCGGCGGGGCCGGCGGCGAGGGATTTTGGCTGCGGCCGAGGCGGCGCGACCGGCGCATCCCCGCAGCGGGCTGTAACGGTCGGGCCAACGAAGGCCCCAGCCAAAAGACCCGTCGTCGGCTCTGCCGCAATTTTCAGACAGACTCTTAAACCGATGCCCGCCGCCAATCTCGGATCACCGGGATTTCGCCGGGCCGAACGCCCCTCCGCGCCGTCCCCAGCCTTCATGCCTGAAGGCCAAGTCTACATTTTCGATTCGTATCCCCGACGCGCTTCGCGGCTTGCCACCCGTCCTCAAGTGTTCCACCGCTCATCGGCCCAGCCCGCCCAGGATTTGCACGTCATTGACACACATTTACACAGATTTACACACTACTTACACGAATTTACACACTCATTTACACAGATTTACACGCCATTTACACACTATTTACACACCTGAAAACGATCCAAATATGAACTCAAACCATTCACCATCAACCACTTGCGACGCCATGAACCCATCCGCGCCCATGCCACCCCCCTCCCCCCAGGCCCAACCCCCCGCCCCCTCCGCCGCCTCCCTGCGGTGCGCGGAAGCCAATCGCTACATCGATCGCCTCACCTCCGCCCAACAAAACCAGCTCTTCGCCTGGCTCAGCGGCGCCGCCTCCATTGCCCGCATCGCCCAATGCTGCGCCCTGCCCGCGCCCGACGGCTTTGGCCGCCCCGTCTCCGCCACCACCCTCGTCCGCCTGCGCGCCCGCATCCGCGCCGGGCGCTTCACCGAAACCCTGCAGGAATGGGACGCCCAGATCGAAGAAACCGAAGGGGGCGACGCCGCTTCCCTTCAGCGCTCCCAAACGATCATCATCACCCTCCTGCACAAGGCCGCGCTCGACCTCTCCCAG
>CAYZKY010000044.1:0-39212 GCA_964478815.1 uncultured Verrucomicrobiota bacterium | reverse complement strand
CGAGTGCGGCGGGCGGAAAACGCGGCCGGTCGGCCGGCCGATCCGGACGCGCGAAGCCTCTGCCACGCCAGCCTACCCCAAGCATTATTGCGGGGTTTTCGGCATTTTCAACCATCCCAACGCGGCGGAGCTGACCTATTTCGGCCTCTACGCGCTCCAGCATCGCGGGCAGGAAAGCGCCGGCATCGTCAGTTTCGACGGCGCGAAATTCCGTTCGCATCTCGGCATGGGGCTGGTGCCGCAAATTTTCAAGGGGGACGAACTGGCCAAGCTCGAGGGCCGGCTGGCCGTCGGGCACACGCGCTACAGCACGACCGGTTCCAGCGAGATCCGGAACGCGCAGCCCTTGATCATCGATGGCAAGCGCGGCCAGATCGCCATCGCCCACAACGGGAACCTGACCAACGCCGCGCAGTTGAAGGACGAACTGGAATCGCGCGGGTCGATCTTCCAAACCACGGTCGACAGCGAGATCATCCTGCACCTGATGGCCCAGCCGACGATGGGCGGCGTCGAGAACAATCTCATTTCCACGGTGCGTCGGATCGAAGGAGCCTACTCGCTCGTCATCATGACCGAAGGCGAACTCATCGGCATCCGGGATTCGCACGGTTTCCGGCCCCTCTCGATCGGCAAGCTCGGCGACGCGTGGGTGCTGGCCAGCGAGACGTGCGCCTTCGACCAGATCCAGGCCGAGTTCGTCCGCGATGTCGAGCCCGGCGAGATCGTGGTCATCGACAAGAATGGTCTCCGCAGTTTCCGGGCGTTCCCCGAAACGGAGCGGCAGGCCTTTTGCATTTTCGAGTATGTCTATTTCGCCCGGCCGGACAGCCGGATTCGCGGGCGCAGCGTCTACAAGACCCGGGTCGAGATGGGCCGGGAACTGGCGCGGGAATATCCCATCGAAGCCGACATCGTGGTGCCCGTGCCGGATAGCGGCAATTGCGCCGCGCTCGGCTACTCCCTCCAGTCCGGCATTCCGTACGAAATGGCCTTCGTGCGCAATCACTACGTCGGCCGCTCCTTTCTCCAGCCGTCGCAACTCATCCGCGACTTCAACGTCCGCGTGAAGCTGAACCTGATTCCCGAGCTGGTGCATGGCAAGCGGGTCATCATCGTCGACGATTCCATCGTGCGGGGCACGACCTGCAAGACGCGCGTGAACAGCCTGAAGGAAGCCGGAGCGAAAGAAGTTCATGTGCTGGTAAGCTGCCCGCCCCACATGCACCCCTGCGTCTATGGGATCGATTTTCCCGATCGGAGCAAGCTGATGGCGGCGAACTATTCGATCGATAATATCCGGCAGTATCTGAACGCCGATTCGCTCGGGTATCTTTCGCTGGACGGAATGATCGGCGCGACGGGGCAGCCCGGCCAGAGTTTCTGCCGTGCCTGTTACGATGGAGAGTATCCGGTGCCTTACGACGCCATGCTGGACAAGCACATCATGGAACGGCGGCGCGCCACCGCCGAAACGCTGGGCCAGGCGCTGGACAAGGATTCGCTCCAGCAAAAGTTACTGTAGCCCGCCCCCAGACTTGGGATCGGTCGCGGTGCGGCGCAATTTGAACGACACGTAACGGGCTTCGGTTATAATAAACTTCTTCACCTCGACGGCGACGCTCGCCGGACCGAATTCGCGGAGAATCAAGCCGGCCAGTTCGCCGGCCAGCTTTTCAATCAGCCGGTATTCCGAGGCCCCGCAATGCGCCTTGATCTTTTCGCAAACGGCGAAATAGTTGATCGTATGATCGAGCGAATCCGAGACGGTGGCGCGATGAAAATCGCCCTCCAGTTCCACGGCGATCTGCAATCGTTGGGGGTGCCGGCGCTCTTCGGCGGTCACGCCGATGCGCGTGGGCACTTCCAGATCCATGATGACGATCTTGTCCATGACAGGCGCTATTTGGCGTGAAGGAGCGCCGTATTTCAACCGGAAGCTGAACACGGGCGCGGCGGTGGAATGATGACGGTCTGGACGGTTCTGGTGTTCGTCTCGCTGGCGCTGACCTTATGGCAGTGGTGGGAAGCGCGCCGTTTTCCGCTGCATCGGGCACGGCGGGCACGGCACGGCCCGCCTCTCACGCTGCTGAAACCGGTCAAGGGCTTCGACTCACACAGCCGGGCCTGCTTCCAAAGCTGGATCGAACAGGAATACCCGGCGCCGAGCCAGATACTCTTTGGCGTCAGTTCGCTCGACGATCCGGTCTGCGGCGTGATCCAGGATTTGCTTCGCGAACACCCGGAAATCGACGCCGAGCTGGTGATCTGCCGGCCGCTGCTGGGATTGAATGCGAAGGTCTCTTCGCTCTGCCACCTGGCCAAGCGGGCCAAATACGAACACCTGGTGATCAGCGATGCGGATGTCGCGGTTCCGGCCGGCTTTCTCGCAAACCTGGTGCAAGGATTCGAAAAGCCGGGCACGGCGCTTATCAATTGTTTCTATCGCCTGGCGGAGCCGGCCAATGTTTCGATGCGGTGGCAAGCCGTTTCGATCAATGCCGATTTCTGGCCGCAGGTCCTGCAGGCCTTGTCTTTAAAGAGGATGGATTTTGCCTTGGGGGCGGTGATGGCGACCACTCGCCAATGCCTGCGAAAGGCCGGCGGCTTCGAAGCCCTGCTGGATTATCTGGCCGACGATTATCAATTGGGCCAGCGGGTGGCGCAGGCCGGCGGCCGGCTCGAAATTTGTCCAGTGCCGGTCGAATGCCGGTGCGATCCGATGAGTTTCGAGAAAGTCTGGCGGCATCAACTCCGCTGGGCTCGCACCATCCGCGCATGCCGCACCGGGCCGTATTTTTTGAGCATTCTCAGCAACGCCACGCTTTGGCCCCTGTTGAACTATCTGCTGCATCCCGGCCGGCCAGCCGCCACGATCCTGGCGGTTTCCCTGTTGGTGCGCGGGCTGACGGCCACGCACAACGCGTTCAAACTGACGCGGGCACTTTCCTACTCGGTCTTCTGGCTCGCCTGGTGCAAGGATTTGTTCCAGGCGGTGCTCTGGCTCCAGTCGTTCCTCGGCAGCACGATCACCTGGCGCGGGGCCACTCTCAAAGTGACGAGCGGCGGCAAGCTCCAGCGCTTCGACACGGAGCCGGATCTCGGTCTCGAAACCGGGTCATTCCACACGCCCTAGCTCGGACAGGTAGCGGACGAGATCGCGAAATTCCTCCGGACGCAGCGTATCCACCAGCCCGGCCGGCATGACCGAGCCGATCACTTTCCGCGTTTGAATCTCGCTTTTCCGCACGCGCACCTCGGCATTTTGCAACACATCGCGGACGACCAGCTCCCTAGCGTCCTCGCGCGCCAGCAGGCCCTGATACTCATCCCCTCCCTTGGTGATGACCTGCACGGAATTGTAGCCTTCCTTGACCTCGCGCTGGGGATCGACGATGGCGCCGATGATAAATTCGACCGGCTGGGCCGTGCCGAGCGCGCCGAGGTCTGGGCCGATCGTGCCGCCCTGGCCTTTGACCGCATGGCACGCCACGCAACCCAGCTCCGGGCGCAAGAAAACCTGCGCTCCCTGCCGCGCGTTGCCGGATTCGCGCACCGTCCGGGCCAGTGCCGCCACGTCAGAACGGCCTGGGGCTGCACCGCCGGCCGCACCAAGTGCCGCCGCCAGAGCTTCGTCGCGTCGACCGGTGGCGTTCATCACGCGCATCACTACTTCCGCGTTTTGAGGGGTGGGTTTCTCCTCCAGAAGGGCTTTGGCTAGGTGGGCGCTCCCGCCACTGCGGCTCAAAAACGCCGTCGAAACCGTCTCGACGACCGCCACCGATTGAGCCTGCGCCAGCAGGCGCGCGGCTGAGGTGGCGGCGGTTTCGGGATGAATGCTGCTGAATGACGTAATGGCAGCCGCGCGAGTTTCATCAGAGCCCGCGTTCGCGAACCGCGACAGCGTCGAACCATCCCGATAACTCGCCAGCGCATCGAAGGCCGCCGCCCGGATTTCGACCGGCTGATTGGCATCGTGCGCGACGCCATACACAACCGTCTGGACGCTGCCCGGGTTCCACAGGCCGGCGAGCCGCAGGCCGGCCGAGCGAATCGCGGCCTGATCGGAGGCCAGCAACTGCGTAACCCATCCGGCGGCCTCGGCGGGGACCGCGCCGCCCCGGGCGCGGGTCCGGCGCACAAAGGTTTGGAGCAAATCGGCGTGCGCCGGGAAATCCTTCTCGGTCAGGAGCAGCGCCAGATCCATCGCATCGCCATTCTCCATCAATGCTTGGAGCAATGGGCGGCGACGCGATGGAGGCGCGGCGGCGGTTTGGTCGCGCAGGACCTGTCGAACGGCTTCCAACGTGTCCGCGCCGCTCGCGTAGCCCAATAATCGAGCCAATCCATCGGAGTTGCCGACTCCGAAATCGAGGGTGCCCGATCGAAGCGCGGGCAGCCAGACCGGCTTGAGGGCATGCGCCGCCTGCCGGAGCGCGTAGGCGATAAAGACATCGATCTCGGCCGCCGCCACGCGTTCCAGGACGCGGGCCGACGCGGCTTCGGGGACATAGCTGGCCGCGACCACCGCACGCAGGCGAACCCGCGGGTGCGGATCGGCGGGATCGAGCAAGGCCAGGGGATCCTTCAAGCGGTCCGCCCATTGGCCCACCACCCCCGCGGCGTAAGCGCGCGCGCCAGCCTCCCGCGCGTTAGTCAGACGTTCGAGCAAGGGACGATCCACCGCTTCGTGCGATTGCAGGACCCCCACCGCCTCCTTCAGTGCAAGATCGGGCAGGCCGGGGTCGGCCGCCCAACGCGCAACTTCGGCCGTGACCTCGCTGGCGGAACGCTCGCTGAGCACCCGCTTGGCAAACTGTCGAGTCCAGCGATCAGGCGATTTCAGATGATCCAGCAATTGGGAAATGGAGGCTCCCGCCAGGTTGGGTCGCGGGGTGAGCGGGCGGCCTTTGGCGGTGACCCGCCAGATGCGTCCGTGCGATTTGTCGCGGTTGGGATCGCGGAAGCTCGCCTGGTAATGGCCGATGATCGGATTGTACCAATCGCAAATGTAGAGCGCGCCGTCCGGCCCGAATTTGACATCCACCGGCCGGAAACTGCGGTCGCTCGACTTGATGATCGGATCCCGGTCTTCGAGCGCGAAGCCGGATTGATTATCGACAATCCGCAACGCCCAAACGGCATTGTTGATATATCCGCCAGTGATGAGAGTGCCGTGCCAATCGTCCGGAAAGTGCGCGGTGCCCACGATATCGCCCCCGCTGCTCTTGCGCCCGGCCCCGTTGCGCCAGATC
Source organism: uncultured Verrucomicrobiota bacterium (assembly GCA_964478815.1). GTDB lineage: Bacteria > Verrucomicrobiota > Verrucomicrobiia > Limisphaerales > SXQI01 > DASVNK01. The sequence continues at coordinate 33,957 of CAYZKY010000044.1, read as the reverse complement.
AATGTGGGCGGATCGGGAAAATGGGCGGAGGTCAGGCCCGGCACCGGGTAGGTGTGGGAACTGTTGTTCCCGGCGAGAAGGATCGGTTCCCCCCAATCGGTGAACACATAACCCCATGGATTTTGGGGTTCGTTGGCATTGCCGTAAAAGCCCTCGAGCTTTTTCAGTTTCGGGCGGAGCCGCCAGATGCCCGCTTCGTGCAAGCGCACGATGCCCCAAGGGGTCTCGACATTGGAATGAATGTGCAGGCCCTGGCACATCCAAAGCTCGCCGCCGGGACCGAACAGGAACGAATTGACATTCTGATGATTGTCGCCCGTGCCGAAGCCGCGGAGGACAACCCGGCGCTCGTCCGCCCGCCCATCACCATCGGTGTCCTTGAGAAAAAGCAGTTCTGTGCCGTGCCCAAGATACACGCCCCCATCCCCGAGTTCGATCCCGGTTGGGATCATCAACCCATCTGCAAATACGGTCGTCCGGTCGCACACACCGTCGTGATCGGTATCCTCCAGCACCAGAACCTTGTCGTTCGGGACCTGCCCGGGCTCGAGTTGCGGATAGACCGTGCTGCCAATCACCCAAATCCGGCCGAGTGCATCAAACCTCATCTGGATGGGCTTGATCACGCCGTCCTTTTCCGAGGCGAATAGGTTCACCTGGAAAGGTTCGGCTACCGTAAAGCTGGCCAACTCCCTGGCAGGATCGTTGGTTTGGGCGGCGGCGCGGCCCACGGCGGCAAGAATTGCCAGTGCGGCGTATACAGATTTCATGGCTTTCGGATTAACGCGGCAGGCGGGAACTCAATTGCTCGATCTCCGCTTCCTCACGCACGATCCAGTCGCGGAATTTCTCCATTTCTGTGGGAAACCATCGGATTTTCGGATCGCGGTGGTCGCGGCTGCTCGGTTGAGTGATGCGATCGCCTCCGAGAAAGGCCCAGTTCTGCGGCCTCCAGTAATCGAACCAGTACCGGTTTTTTCGAAGCACCGCCTGGCGGAGATCCTCGAACCCGCGCGCCGGCCACACGCCGCGATCATCCGGCGGTCCGGCCCGCCTGGCCAGCTCGGGAAACCCAGCCAGCTTGACGAATTCGGCCGCGACCCGGGCCTGCCCGGGTGGGGTAAGCTGCAAGCCATCCTCCGTGAGGCGGCTCTGGCCCGAAGCGGACGTGAAGGAACGAAACAGATCAATGACGCCTGTGCCTCGTTTCGCGGCCAGTTCACGAATGATGCCCGCATACTCCGCGAGGACGGCGTTCCTGCCTGTGAGATCCGGCAGCAGCGGGCCGCCCGGCTCGAAGGGCGGCGGTGTGACCAGCACGAATCGCCGACCCGGAGCGGCCAGGTCGTCCAGTAGCTTGGCATAGGCCTGTCCGAACTCACCCGCTGGGCGGGCCGCGCCGAGTGCTTCGGCGCGGCCATACTGCAGCATAACCACGGTGGCGCCGAACTTGTCGAGATGCGCCTTCAATGGCGGAAACCCGATATCGCGCGGTTGCTCGTAAATCGTATCCCCTTCCCAGCCAAAATTTCGGAACTGCACCTTTGTCCCCGGAAAAGCGGCGAAGAGCATGGCTTCAAGATGCCCGGTGTGCTGGGCCGCCGCGACGTCGCTTCCGCCAAGAAAACCGACAACGTCACCCGTGCGGAGGCTCAACTCTTCAGCGCATCGACCCGGCCGGGGAGCCGCCAGCAGCAGCGCCAGTACAAGCAAACTTCGCGTCGATCGGAGCATCATGTGTTCAGCAGCTTGTAGCCCAGGAATCGATCTGAGGCGAGCCGAATTGCTGACGCGTCGAACGCATCGGTTTCGCGCGAGCCACAAATCGATCTTGAACTGAACCGACGCTTCGGGCGAAATGGCTCAAATACGAAGCGTATGACGCTCGGCGACATCCTGGAAAAGGATCAAATCATTACGGAGCTGCGAGCCGCCAACCGTTGGGAAGCCATCGACGAGTTGATCGGAAGGCTTGCGGACACCGGAAAGATCAAACCGGAGCACCGGGATCAGATCGCGGCGGTGGTCAAGAAGCGCGAGACCTCGATGAGCACCGGCATCGGCTTCGGCATCGGAGTTCCGCACGCTTCGACGGAGCTGATTTCGGAAGTCGTCGGGGCTTTCGGGCGATCGAAGAAAGGGGTGCAATTCGACGCTCTCGATAACCAGCCGGTGAACCTCGTCATGCTTTTCCTCGTGCCCCAGGGCCAGTTCCAGAAGCACCTCCACACCCTCGCCAATATCGCCAAGCTGCTCCACAACAAGGACTTTCGCGCAGCGCTCGAGCACGCCCCCGATGCCGAGACGATGCTCAAGATCATCAGAGACCCGCAGTCCGCGATCTGACCTTGTTCCCGCGCGGCAGGGCAGTACATTCCCCCGGTGCTTTATCAGAAAATCGAAGAACGCCTGCGGGCGGCGGTCGCGGATGTCCTGCCGGAAGTGGATGGGACCTCAGTAACCGTCCAGCCTTGCCCTGAGCCGAAATTCGGCGATTACCAAAGCATTTCCCTGATGGCGATCGCCAAGGCGCGCAAGGCGAACCCGCGTCAACTGGCGCAACAGGTGCTGGCGAAACTCGATGTCGCGGCCTGGAGCGAGCCGCCGGAAATTGCCGGGGCGGGCTTTCTGAATTTCCGGTTGCGTCCGCCGGCGATCGCCGGCGTGCTGCAATCCGCCTGGCGCGGCGAACATCTCTTCTACTCCAGGTCGGCGCGACCGCGGACCATTGTGGTGGATTTCAGCTCGCCGAACGTGGCGAAAGCCATGCATGTCGGGCATATCCGCTCGACCATTCTCGGCGATGCTTTGAGCCGGGTCTTGCGCCTTTTGGGGCACCGGGTCGTCACCGATAACCATGTCGGGGACTGGGGCACGCAGTTCGGCAAACTGCTGGTGGCCTGGAAATCCGATCTGGACCGGGCGGCGCTCGAGCGGGATCCCCTGGCCGAGATGGAGCGGCTCTACAAGAAGGCGAATGCGGAATTCGAGGCGAGCGAAGAAGCCGCCGCCCGCGCGCGGCAGGAGCTGGTCTATCTGCAGAGCGGCGACCCGCAGAACCTCGCGATTTGGAAGGAAATGATCGATCTCTCGCTGCGGGAGTTCGACAAGACCTACGCCCGGCTCGGGGTGAAGTTCGACCATGTGCTCGGCGAGAGTTTCTACAATCCGGCCTTGAAGGAACTGGTGCAACGATTGGTGGGTGCTGGCCTGGCACGGGAGAGCGATGGCGCTATCGCGGTGTTTTTCGAGGATATTCCCGAGCTGAAAGATCATCCGGCCTTGATCCAGAAATCGGATGGCGGGGCGAACTACACCACGACCGACCTGGCGACGCTCGAGTATCGGATGAAAACGTGGTCTCCCGATGAAATCGTTTACGTGACCGACGGGCGCCAGCAACTGCATTTTCGGCAGCTTTTCGCGATTTTCCGCCGGTGGATGCCGCAGGCGCATATTCAGCTCAGCCACGTCTGGTTCGGGATGATACTTGGGCCGGACGGCACGCCGTTCAAGACGCGCTCCGGCGAAACGGTGAAACTCTCCGACCTGCTCGACGAAGCCTGCGAGCGGGCTCTGGCGATCGCGAAGGAAAAGAATCCGGATTTGCCGACGGGCGAGCAGGAAGAGATCGCCCGGATCATCGGGCTGGCCGCGGTGAAGTATTCCGACCTGCTGCCAAATCGGCAGAGCGATTACACCTTTAGTTGGGAGAAGATGCTCGCCCTGAACGGGAACACCGCCCCTTATCTGTTATACGCGCGCACCCGCACGCTCAGCCTGGCACGCAAGGCGCGCGAAGAGGGGCTCGACCTGCCCGGCGTCGAACCGGCCTTCCATCTGAACGATGCGGCGGAAATAGCGTTGGCGAAGCATCTGCTAAATTTCGGGATCGTGCTCCAGGCCGTGGCTGGAGAGTACCGGCCGAATTACTTGTGCAATTATCTCTACGATCTCGCCGGACTGCTCGCGCGCTTTTGGGAGGCGTGTCCGGTGCTCAAGGCCGAATCGGCCCGGCGCGCCGACCGGCTGGCGCTCTGCGATCTGGCCGGAAGAGTCCTGCAGGAAGGTCTGAACGCGCTCGGAATCGAGACGGCCGATAAAATGTAAATGCGCCGGGACGACCCGGCGCATTCGTTTCGACGGACCGTTTTACGAGAGATCGATGTCCTTCAGGTAATCGTTCATCTCACGCTGGCGCTTGGCTTCCCGATCCTTCAGGCCCTCGATTTCCTGCCGCAGGTTTTCGAGCTGCGTTTCCTGCTCGTCGAATTTCTGGACGTACCGGCGGTACAGATCGGAATTCGAATTCAGCCGCCCCATGTTTTCGCGGATGCGGCTTTGCTCCTGCCCGATCTCGGCGATCCGTTGTTCCCGGCGCGTGCGTTCCCCCTGAATTTCCGCGAGCCCGCGGCGATAGTCGACGACCCGTTCCAGGACCTTTTTCACCGCCGGGCTGACCTTCGTCGAGCGGAGATAGAATTGGTACGTCTCATCCTCCAGATCGACAATGGCCAGGGACTCATAAGCGATCTGCGATTCCTTCACGACCAATTTGGCGCTGCCATCGGCCCCGGCTTTCAGGCGGAAGCGGTACAGATCGCGCGTGCGTTCCTCGGACTGGCTGGGTGCATCGAGCTTCCAATCCCCTCGCAACGGATGTTCGATCAGCAATTCCTTTTCGCGCGTGTCACGATTGCGGACATTGTACGTCGTCTCTTGCCGGAGCTGGCGCTGGGCGGTGAGCAGCCCATTCTTCACCGTGACGGCGACGAATTCCTCGGGCCGATCCTCCGCGCGGCGCTCCACTTCGGTTTTCAAATCGAGCGCGTAGCTGATGAGCCGATCCTGCCCGGGCGCGAGATCCTCGATCCGCGCGTCGCCCGCGTAAGCGCCGCCATCGAAAACGGTGATCGGCCCCTGCATCAGATGCAGATCGGTCGTGTTTTTCAGGCGGAATCCGTTCAACGGGAATTTCGCGTGAACGGATGGGTTGTAGATGGAAAGTTTCTCTCCGGCGACTTTCCCGGCCACGATCGGGAGCATGGCCGATTTTTGCCGGTCGATCGATACCGGCGACTTGATGGCGTATTCGAACAGTTCGCCAACGTTATCGCCGATGGCACTCGCGCTATCCGACAGCACAATCTCTTCACGCGCCTCGGCCAGCGCCGGCGCGGCGGCCGGCGCGGCCAAAAATCCTAATTTGGATCCGGCTGAAACGGAAGCCATGTCGGCCAACCTCCGGGCGTTCAGCCTTGAGGCGCGGCCCGCTTGCGCGACCTCGAGTTCGACTTTCGCTTCGAGAGCATCCCCGTAAACCTGCGGCCGGAGCGAAAGGTTCAGCTCCGGTTTGACCACCGGACGGCTCGCGTAGAGCGGCTCGTACAAATCCATCGTGAAGGAAATCGGCCGGCCGGACACGAGCGAGAGCCGGACATCCTTCCAATCTTCGTCGGACGTATTTTCGACGATGGCCCAGCCTTGCAGGAACGGATTCTCCTCATCCAGAACCAGCCGGTAGCTCGTCTTCCACACCGGGGTTTGCACCACATAAGACACTTTTACCCGGCGGCGGCCTTCCCCATCGAACGCCAGCGAAACGGTCTTCTTCTGCGTGTCGTGGCCACGAGCGAGGACTTCGAGGGCCTGGGCAAATTCCTGCCGCAACGATTCGTTGGCCAGTTCGATCCGGCTGATCGAGGCCAGCGGGATCGATTGCAGGTTGCCTCCCGCCAGCAAATTGAGGTAGGCGCGCCGCTGCACGCGCGCCGGTGGACCCGGCTCGACGGTTTCCTCGCGAAACTCGACCCCCAGAATCGTGCCGCTCGCCACGCCAGGCCAGGCCACCGTCACGCGCTCGCCGCGCATCTGGTTGAGCAAATCGGCCATGGAGGGATTGCTCGTAAGATCGATGGCGAAGCTCTTCAGCGTGCGCGCGATCGGATCGCGGGAATCGTAGGTAACCGCGCTGACGGTGCCGCCGTCGAGATCCTGCACGATCATGCTCTTGAGCAGGTCGTTGATATCCTCGGTCTTGAAGCGTAACTCGACATTGGCGTGGCCCTGCACCTCGCCGACCCGTTCCAGCCAGCCTACGCCGGAGGAGTAAAGCACCAGATTGCGCAAGGGGAGCACGCCGCCGCCGGGGTCGGCACCGAGGGCCGTCAGCGTCGCCGGCACAAGCAGACAAAGAGCCTTGGTCATGTGATACCTCCGAACATCGTCATTCATACTGGAACATTAGACGGCGGCGGCGCCGAATTGCTCCCGGAAATCGAGCACGGCCGGGTCAGTCCAGGAAAACCCCGCTCACGACGCAGTTAAACCCGTTCTGGCGCAACACCCGGATGATCACATTCCGTTGCACGTTCCAAACGAGGTACGCGCCGCCTTGAAACCCGGTCAGAATCTGGCTGTTCAGCACGGTGCCGGTCGAACGATCGACAATTTCGACCGCCTGCTGGCGGTTGCCGTTGTCGAAATCGGTGCAATAAAGCGCCACGCGATGATGCAGATTGTCGTTGAAATTCAGGAAGATCTGGAGCGTCCCACCGCTATACCAGCACGCCCCTACCCGTGCATCGGAACCCGGCCGTTTCAAACCGGCCGGATTCGTCGTCGGATCCGCCCACGCGAAAAACGGGCTGCTATCCTGGACGATATCCGCATACGGCGCTTTCACCGACCCGATGCCCGCCATCAAATAGCCGGAAGCCCCGTGCGTCCCCTCCCAATTACCCTGGGTGAGCGTGTCCTTGCCGATAAAAGTAGCGCTGGCGGCCCCGCTCCCGGGCGAAGCAGGCAGCAACGTCATGACCAGCTCGCTCGACCACGGCGAGACACCCGCTTGATTCCCGGCGCGTACCTTGTACCCGTACGTCCCGGCCGGCGTCAGGCCGCTGTTCAACAAACTCGTGACATTCGAAAGCACCGTGTAACTCCGCACGCCCGCGGTGGAACCCACCACGCGCCGGTAGATCTCAAAGTACGCCTCATTCTCGGAGTTGTCCGTCCATTCGAACGAAACCCGATTGGACGAGACCAGGATCGGCCGCACGCCGGAAGGGGTGGCCGGGATCGCTCGTTCGCCCGTGTCCGACAGCGCGGTAATAATGCCGATGCTCGGATTGAAATAGCTGCCGCTCGCCGTCCGTTCGACCTTGACCGCCCGGATCATGTAGGAATCGCGCGGCGAACCGCCCGTATCGGTGAACGAACGCCCGTTGGCGACGGAATTAAGCGGGGTAATGCGGGCAAACGGGCCGTCGACCGACTTGGCCCGATAAATAACATATCCGAAAACATCCGGATCTTGCGAAGGCCCCCAGGTTACCTTCGCGCCGTCCTCGCTGGCCTCCACCGCCACTTCCGTGGGCGGCCGGAACGGGTGCTGTCGCAGCGTCGGATCGCCCAGCAACGAGGTGTGCGTGAGGTACGAGCCGGGATTCTCCCGCGCGTAAATGCCTCCGAACCGATTGTTTTGCGTCTTGAGCGTGCTGTACCCGAGCGTCTCGCCAAGCGCCATGTGATGCACCCACCAATGCGGCCGCCCCGTCCACATGACCGCGAGGCAATCGCCGGAGCCCAGCGCCGTCCGCATGAAATTGCCCGTGTTATCCCAGTCGCCGAAATAGCTCCCGAACAGCATCAGAAACGTCGTCTTGATATCGATGTTGGCCAGCTCCGTGGAAGTCCCGAGCCCAATCGCCCCAAGATAAAACCCCGCGCCACCGCCGAACCCCCATGAGTACGGTTCCGATGAAATTGTCGGAACGAACGAAAAGGGCGCTATCTCGAAGGTCTTGCCGGGGCCGAACAGCGGCGCAAAATTCCGCCAGCCGCTCGCGGCAAAGGCCTCTCCAACAAACGTGCCGAAATTGTCACAAACGAAACCGGCCCTAGGTTTCACCAACCGCCCGTGCCGGTACTCGTGATTGCGCTTGAGATAATTCCGGTGCAGCTCCACCTCGCCGATCGGCGGATTCCGGGTGGCGAATGAATTCAGATTCGAAAGGTCCACCCGGCCCACGGCCAGTTCAACCGGCGAAGGCAGCTCGGTCTGGTCGAACTTCCCGTCGCCGGGCACATTCCAGTTCGCCGCCCGAGCGGCGGTCTGTGTGTTGGCCGTCGTGTCCGTCCATTTCGAGGTCAACTCGCCGTAATAGGCATCCGCCGGCCACGCGCCGAAATGGTCCGAATGCCCGTCCGGTGCGAAGGCACCCGAATACGGCACCGGCACATGGCCGAAGAGAAACACCGCTTTGACCCGTTGCTGGCTGGCCACGTAATCGGACAGGATGAAGCTCTTGATCGCGGCGGGACTGTCCGTCCGGGCGACATCCCGCCGGATGACCTCCCAGCCTTCCCCCAGCAGATCTCGCTGGAGCTGCGCGAGTTCCGCGGCCAGATCTGCCACGTAAGTCTTGTCGACGATCAAGATGACCGTGCCTCGGGAATCCACCATGGACAGGTTGATGCCCGCCAGCGCATAACCGGTGCCGAAGTAACCGGCCTCGGTATACTTCATCACCCGATACTCGTACGCCACCCCCGTGGTGACGTTCGTATCGGTGTAGGAAGTGGCTGAGCCGACCAGCGCCCGAAGCTGCGTCCAACTCGTTGCTTCGGGAGCCTTGCGCGAGATCTTGATCGTCGAGGCATCCGCCGCCAGCGGCCAGTTCAGGGTGATGCGGGCCGGAGCCGTGGCGACCGTGACGCTGACCTGCACCGCGTAGTCGGCCGCCGACGATTGTGCGATGGAGGCTCGAGGCAAGAAAGCCATGAGCGCAAGCATGAAAACGAACCCGAATAACACCTTTCGCGGCATGAGATATCCTAGTTCATTCGCATAACATGGCCCACCGGCTTTGACAACTGAAACCGGCGGCAAACCCCCTCTGAAATCCGCCGCCGGGATGTGCGATGGCGCGCGCACCCCGTGGGCCTCGACAGGCCGGGTCAATCGATGAACACGCCGCTGACGACACAATTGTGTCCGCTCAAACGCTGCACGCGGAGAGTGACATCGCCCTTGATGTTCCAGACCAGGTAAGCGCCGTGATCGAAACCGGCGAGCACCCGGCTGTCCAGGACGCCCCGGTGGCGCGGTCGATCACCTCGACGTTCTGTTGGCGCCCGCCTTCGTCGAAGTCCATGCAGTAGAGCGCGACCTGGTGGGGAAAATCATCCTCGAAGCTTAATCGAACCTCCAAGGTTCCTCCACTGTACCAACAAGCGGCGACTCGCGAAGTCGAGCCCGGCCGGCGCAATCCCGCCGGATTGGTCGTTGGATCGGCCCATAAGAAATAAGGGCTTGCATCGCGTTCGATTTCTCCAATCGGCGGATCGATCGCACCAATGCCGGCCATCAGATAACCCGAAGCCCCGTACGTTCCTTCCCAATTTCCCAGCGTGAGCCGGTCTTTGCCCAGGAATTCGACTGTCGCGGAGCCATCGTCTTCATCCGCGGATGGAAGAGTGACCAACACTTCGTTCGACCAAGGAGAAACCCCGGCGGCGTTGCCCGCGCGAATTTGGTACCCGTACACTCGCGAGGGCGTCAGCCCGCTATTGGCGAAAGTCGTTTGGTTCGCGGACACAGAATAGAATCGAACGCCGCTCGATGATCCGATGACTCTCCGATGGATTTCGAAGAAATCCTCGTTATTCGAACGATCCGTCCAGGCGATCGAAAGACGATTCGACGAAAGCGTCAGGGTGCGGACGGTGCCGGGCGTGTTGGGAATGGCTTCCGCGCCAGTCGCCGTCGGCGCCGCAATCACTCCGACGCTGGGATTCAAATAGGTGCCGCTCGAAGATGTCTCCTTCTTCACCGCACGGACCATGTAGGCGTGCTGGGCATCACCTTCTTCATCGTCGAAGGATAACTCTGATAGGATGGTGTTCGGCCCGGTGAGCCGCTGGAATGGACCCTGGACCGAAGTGGCACGGTAAACCACGTAGCCCAGCACTGCAGGATCAGGCGATGCGGTCCAACCGATCAGCGTGCCGCCGGCCGTGGCGGCAGCGACCACATTCGTCGGAGGCAGGACCGCATGCAGCCGCAGGGTCGGGTCGCCGAGCAAGGCGATGTGGGCCAGGTAGGTGCCGGGATTCTCCCGCGCATAAATGCCGCCGAAACGGTTGTTTTGCGTCTTCAAGGTGCTATAGCCGAGCGTTTCCCCCAACGCCATGTGGTGCATGAACCAATGCGGCCTTCCGGCCCACATCACGGCCAGGCAATGCCCCGAACCTAAGGCCGTGCGCATGAAGTTGGCCGAATTGTCCCAATCCCCGAAGTAGCTCCCAAACAGCATTAGGAAAGTTGTGCGAATATCGATCGTGGCCAGATCGGTCGAAGTCCCAAGCCCGGTTGCGCCGAGATAGTAGCCCGGCCCTGCCGCAAAACCCCACATGTAGGGAACTGACCCAACCGTCTCAACGAAGGAAAATGGCTCGACGCTCGTGATGCGGTTCGCCCCGACCATCGGCGCGAAACTCCGCCAGCCGCTCGCCGCAAATGCCTCATCCCCGAACCGTCCGAAATTATCGCAAATAAAGGCGGTGCGCGGCTTGGTCAGCAAACCCACCCGGAATCGGTGGTTGCGGTTCAAATACGCCCGATGCAACTCGATCTCGCCGATCGGCTTGGCCTTCATCGCGAACGATTTGAGGTCCGACAGATCCACCCGGCCCACCGCCAGCTCGACCTTTGAGGGAAACTCCGTCTGATCGAACTTGCCGTCGCCGGGCACGTTCCAGTTGGCTGCCCGGTCGGCCGTGGTGGTGTCTACCGTGGTGTCCGTCCAGTTCGAGGTCATCTCCCCGTAAAAGGCATCGGCCGGCCAGGCCCCGAAATGATCCGAATGCCCATCCGGCGCGAACGCTCCGGAATAGGGAACCGGCACATGACCGAACAGAAACACGGCCTTCACTTTTTGCGGATTGGCCGCGTAATCCGACTGAATGCTGCGGCGGATCACCGCCGGGCTTTCCGTGCGGGCCACATCCCTCCGGATCACTTCCCAGCCATCGCCGATCAGATCCTGCTCAAGCACGGCCAGTTCCGGCGCCAGATCCACCGCCAGCACCTTGTCGACGATCAGGATCAGTTGGCCGCGAAAGTCCGCCATCGGCACGTCGATTCCGGACAGCGCATAGCCCGTTCCGTAATAGCCGTTGGTGGTGTATTTGATCGCGCGGTACTCGTAGGCCACTCCCGGCGTGACCGTCGCGTCCGTATACGAAGCGGCCGTCCCCACCAGCGCGCGAAGCTGCGTCCAACTGGTCCCTTCCGGAGCTTTTCGGGAAATCTTGATCGTCGAAGCGTCGGCCGCCGCCGGCCATCGGAGGGTAATACGGGGCGGGGCCGCTTCCACCGTGGCGGTCAATTGCACTGCATAATCCGCTGGTCCGACTTCCGCGCGATTCGGGGGACTCGCCGCGGCCCAAAGGGCCAACGCCATGACAAATCTGGCCGGGACCCTACAATCCATGAATCTTCAACGCCTTTCATAACACGCCTCAGCCTGCCTGACAACCCGTGTTCCGACCCAGTCCAGAGCCGAAGCAACCTGGAGCGGTTCAGGGTTTTGGGGAGCGCTGCGGCATGACGATCAGCATCAAGGTTGGCAAAGCGAGCACCAGGCGGTCGTGCGTCCGCCGATCGTTTCCCGTTGCAACGGCCCGCGATGCTTCGGGCAAAGGCCTTGGCGGCCCCATCGTTGATGAAAAAACCATTTTCGCGGCGGATCGCTCCAATCCACTCCGATCGTTTCCAACGCTTTCCGGCTGACCGCTCGCGTGTGGCTCCACACCGCGCGCCGTTCCGCAGGCCCGAGCGAGGCCACGCGCCGCGCCGGATGCAACCCGGCCCTCCAGAGGATCTCATCCGCCATCCAGTTGCCGATGCCGGGAAAACCCTCCTGCGACAAAATCGCGGCCTTGATGGGCAATCCTCCGTGCCGTTCCAGAAAACGTTCGACAACCGCCTTGGTAAATCCCGCCGAAGCCGGACTCGGCGGCAGGTTCCGCCACCATTCCGGGGTCTCTTTTCCGATCGCGAACTCGACTTGCCCAAACTGCCGCGGATCGGAGAAGACCAGAGCCTGACGAGCCTGAAAGAGCGCCAAGTGGTCGTGCCGTTCCGGCTGAGGCGTGCCCTCAGCCACGCGCAATGCGCCGGTCATCCCCAAGTGAATCCCCAGCCAGCCGCCGCCCGAAAAGCGAAACAACATCCGTTTCCCGTGCGATTCGGAACCCATCAGTTCCTTGCGCTCCAGAAAGCGAGCCAGGGCTTGGCCATCGGTTCCGCGGAAAACGCGCTTGGCGGCGTGGACATGCACCCGCGTGACTCGCCGGCCTAGGCCCGGATTCCACTGCTTCCGATAGTACTCCACCTCCGCCAGTTCGGGCATGCGTCATCCTGTCAGCGAATTTCGTGACTGTCGATCTTCGCTCTGCTGCGACACGCCATGAGCACCACGAACATCTCGATGACTCTCCAAAAAACTGGCCGGCCCAACGAAGCAGGCCGGCCGCTCAATTCAAAATTGCCTAAACCCGGCGAGTGCAGCCCGCTCGGGTTGGCCTCGAGTTAAATCGAGATTTCCGTCTCCTCCGCGTGGATATGCAGGTAATCCATTACCTTCGCAACCGCCTCGGCCACAGTCATTTGGTCCGTGTGCAATTCCAGCTCCGCTTTCAGCGGCGCCTCATACGGGGCCGAAATCCCGGTGAATTCCTTGATCTCCTGCGCGCGCGCCTTGGCGTACAACCCTTTCGGGTCGCGGGTCTCGCACACTTCCAGCGGCGCATTTACGAATACTTCGATGAACTGGCCATCCAGAACCATCTGCCGGATGAGGTCGCGATCCGAGCGATAGGGTGAGATAAAGGCCGTCAGGCAGATAAAGCCGGCGTCCACGAAGAGCTTGGCCACTTCGCCAATCCGCCGGATGTTCTCCTTCCGATCCTGCGGCGCGAACGCCAGGTCCGAGCACAGGCCGTGGCGCATGTTATCGCCATCCAGCACGTAAGCCTGCTTGCCGATGTTGAAGAGTTCCCGTTCCAGCTCGGTCGCGATGGTGGATTTTCCCGAACCCGACAAACCGGTGAGCCACACGATGCATCCGGGGTGCCCGTTGCGCCGCGCCCGTTGCACGGCGGTCACCTTGCCCTGGCTCCAGAAAATGTTGTCGCTCTTATGCGTCGAATCCGGCGTTCGCTTCGGATACTTGTCCTGGGCGATGATCCCGCCCCCGGAGACTTCGAACCCGTCGACAATCACGAACCGCCCCGTCGCGATGATGTCCGCGTGCGCATCGAAGGCGACCGGCCGGCGCGTCTTGATCGTCAGCTCGGCCACCTCGTTCCGCCCCACGAACATCTCGCGTTCCTTGCGCGAGACGGTCTCGAGGGTCGACGAATCGATCACCCGTTCGATCGATTCGATTTCGCATTCCGCTTCCTGCGTCGCCAGCTTCAGCTTGTAGAGCTTGCCCGTCCGGAACGGCGCGCGGCCCAGCCAGAACAGCCGGGCCTTGAAGCGGGTCAGATCGTACGGCGCGTCCGTTTCCAGAGACGCGACGGATCCGCGCTCCACGAAAATCTGCTCTGTTAGCGTTACTCCGATGGATTCCCCGGCGGCCGCCAGTTCCCGCGACGGCGCGTTCCAACGCTCGATCGTCTTGACCACGCTCGTCTTATTCCCTGGCGAGAACAGGAGTCGGTCTCCAACTTTCAAGGTGCCGGACTCGATTCTCCCCGCGAGAATGCGCCGTTCGTCGAAGCGGTAAATGTCCTGAATCGGGAATCGCAACGGCTGGTCGCTCGGCGGTTGCGTGACCTTGAACTCGTCCAGCACGTCCAACACCGTCGAGCCTTTCCACCACGGCATGTTGGAACTCAGGCTCGCGATGTTGTCGCCGTGCTTCGCGGCGATGGGAACGAACACCTTCGGTTCGACCCCGACGGACTGCAAAAACTTGCGATACTCGCGCTCGATGCTCTCGAAGCGTTCCTGCGAGTAATCCTGCAAATCCATTTTGTTCACCAGCACCGCGATCTGGCGAATGCCCAGCAGGTTCAGCAGATACCCGTGCCGGCGCGATTGCTCCTGCACCCCCTCGTGCGCGTCGATCAGCAGCAGCGCCGCCTCGGCGTTGGCCGCGCCCGTCACCATGTTCTTCAGGAACTCTTTGTGGCCCGGGGCATCGATGATTACGTACTGGCGCTTCTTGGTGTTGAACCAGATTTGCGCCGTGTCGATCGTGATGTTCTGATCCCGCTCCGACTGGAGCGCATCCATCAGGTTGGCCCATTCGAACGGCACGCCACGCCGTTCGGCCACCTTCTGCAATTGTTCGAGTTTCCCGGCCGGCAGAGAGCCCGTGTCGTGGAACAAACGCCCCACGAACGTCGACTTCCCGTGATCGACATGGCCGACAATGACGATTTTAAGCTGTTCTGATGGTATCTGATTCATTTCCCAAAACCCCTGAAGTGAATCGGCCGCTTCGGCCGATTCCTGGAGCCTAAACTGCTGCGGAATGGCGTCAGCTCTTCCGCGACATAAAGGTGTGAATGCCGCACTCCGACTTGTTGAAGCCCACCCACCGACCCGCCCGCTCCCCTTCCTCCAGTCCGATGCGCCGCGTGCAAGGGTGGCATCCGATCGAGCGGTATCCTTGATCCAGCAGCGGATTGTAGGGAATCCCCTTCTGCTTGATGTAATTCCACACGGCTTCCCGGGTCCAGTGCGCCATCGGGTTGAGCTTCACGATATCGCGGCCATTCGCTTCGTCGAAGGCGTACGCTTCCAGAATCTGAATCGAGCTCCGGCTGTCGGATTGCTCCCGGCGCAGACCCGTGATCCAGCAATCCAGCTCGCCGAGCTTCCCTTGCAGCGGCACGACCTTCCGCATCGTGCAGCAAAAATCCGGATCCCGCTTCCACAATTCCGGCCCATGAATTTCATTCTGCTGCTCCACCGTCAAGTCCGGCTCCACCGCTTCGATCGACACCCCGAGAAAATTCTCCAGCCGTTCCTTCAATTCGATCGTCTCCGGGAACAAGAGCCCCGTATCGAGCGTGAAGACCGGGAAATCGAATCCATGCTGGCGCGCCAGGTGCATGGCCACCAGCCCCGTCCCCTGGAAGCTCGTTCCGATGGCGGCGCGCGTGCCGAAGGTTTCCCAGGCCCAGCGCAGCACTTCGGCGGTGGGAGCGCGCTCGAACTGTTCGTTCAGCGCTTCGATCTCGGTGTTGGCCAGCGTGATCACACGGTCGGTGGAGTTGTCGGTTTCTGCGGCAATGGTTCCGCCAGCAGGACACGCTGGCACCAATCGCCAAATTCTTCAGCCGGGGCGCGCTCCTTCGTAAAGCGCGCCAGGATCGGCCGGAACAGCGGAATGATCTCGTCCGTCTTCACATTTTCCCGCCATAGCCGATTCAATCGGGTGCTGGCGCGATTGCCGCCCACGTAGACCTGATACTTGTTCGGCGCGCGCCCGACGAAAGCAATTTCTGCCATATAGGGCCGCGCACAGCCATTGGGGCACCCGGTCATCCGCACCACGATTTCTTCCTTGGCCAGGCCCACCTCGCCCAGCAGCGCGTCCATCTGCGTAATCAAGTTCGGCAACAGCCGCTCGGACTCCGCCAGGGCCAGACCGCAGGTCGGCAAGGCCGGGCACGCAATCGCGGCCAGCCGCAGCGGCGAGCCTTGCTCTTCCACTTTCACGCCGTGCTCGATCAGCAAGCTCGTAATTCCCGCCACATCCGATTCCGGCACCCCCGTCAAAAGCAGGTTTTGCGAGGCCGTCAGCCGCACTTCCGGCCGGTACCGCTCCACCACGCGGCGAAGCGCCGTTTTCAGTTTTACCGTTTCCGTATCCTTGATCCGCCCCATCTCGACGAAGATTCCGAGAAAGTGCTTCCCGTCCAATTGCCGGTGCCAGCCGTACAGGTCCGCTTGTCCCGTAAATTTGTAGGCCCGCGCAGGCTCCAACGTGAAGCCCGCCCGCCGCTCGACCTCCGCCCGCGTCCAATCCGCGCCACGCTCCTCCACCACGTACTTGAGCCGCGCATGTTTCCGGTCGGTGCGATCCCCAAAGTCGCGGTGAATTGTCAGGACCGCCTTCGCCACCGCCTCCAGATGTTCCGGCGCGAAAAAGCCCAGCACATCGGCCAGCCGCGCATAGGTCTCCGCATTCCCGTGGCTCAACCCTAGTCCGCCCCCCACGCACAGGTTATACCCCAGCAGCCGGTCTCCTTCGCCGATCGCGATAAAGCCGAGATCGTTCGTCAAAATATCGATATCGTTCAGCGGCGGAATCACGAACCCGACCTTGAATTTCCGCGGCAGATACGTTTTCCCATACAGTGGATCCACGAAGTCCTTCTCTTCCGCCGAGGTGAGATCCAATTGTTTCCCTTCCACCCAGATTTGGTGATACGCGCGCGTCTTCGGCAGCAGCGCATCCGAAATCTTCTTCGCGTCCGCCTGCACCCGGTCCACCAATGGGCTGGTGGCCGGCGTGGGCGAAGCCATGACGTTGCGATTCACATCCCCGCATGCCGCCAGGGTGGTGGAAAGCGCGTCATTGATCCCGCGCATCAGCTTCCCGAGACCGGTTTTCACCACGCCGTGAAATTGGAATCCCTGCCGCGTCGTGATCCGCAGGGTGTCGTTCGCGCATTCGCTCGCCAGCCGGTCGAAGGCCAAATACTGGTCGGGCCCGACGATCCCGCCGGGCAGCCGCCCGCGCACCATGAACATGTAGTACTTGGCGACTTTTCGCTTGTCCCGGTCGTCCTGCTGGTAAATCCCGTGAAATTTCAGGAATTGTTGGTCGTCCTCGGAAAAACGATCCGACTCCGGATTGGCCAGCGTGGCTCCAATCGTCCCGGCCAGCGTCGGGCTTCCGACCTTCAATTCCTCGTTCCGCGTTACTTTTACCGCAGCAGCTTCAATCATGACTAAACTACTCAACTTACTTTAATTTAGAACCGCACACTGCCCCTGTCAAACCCAAACCCCATTCTACACTTCCGCTCTCCCTTGGCGACAAAAATTGGGCGAAGCCCCGCGCGCTTGGGCGCATCTCAGTGTATGGCAACCGGTCGTTGCCATCGACCATCTCCGGTTGTGAAAGCAGTCTGCGTGCGCCATCGACCCGACTGGTTGGGTCTCTTCGGAATCAGCTTCCTGCGAGAACGAGGGAGATTGAACACGTTTTAACACGGAATAACACCGAATAACACGCATTTTCAAGGGGGGGTGGTCCCGAATTTCAGTCCCCCCTCCTTCTGCCCCCGATGGGGGTGCCTGGACACGCTTCCCCACCATCGAGGAGGCCCCCCACCGCCGAAAC
Source organism: uncultured Verrucomicrobiota bacterium (assembly GCA_964478815.1). GTDB lineage: Bacteria > Verrucomicrobiota > Verrucomicrobiia > Limisphaerales > SXQI01 > DASVNK01. The sequence continues at coordinate 16,579 of CAYZKY010000044.1, read as the reverse complement.
TGATCGCCCTTCCCCGGGTGGGACAGGCACCCTCGCCTGTCGCGGTGGGCGCCTCGCCCACCGCCAGCCCCGTCCATCCACAAAGCCCCACTCTGATCGCGACTTCCGATCGCTCCCCCCTCTCCTTGGACGCTGGCGCGCCGATCCGATCCACCCTATGCTCGGCGCATCGAATTTCCGATGGGCCATGCCCCTTCGGTCCAATGTCCAATCCCATCCAAGAACTGGGCCTTATCGCCGGAAGTCGTGAGTTGCCCGTGCTCCTCGCCCGGCAGGCCCGCGCCGCCGGGGTGTCGCGCATTGTCGCCGTCGCCTTCGAAAAAGAGACCGACCCCCGCCTCGCCGAGGTGGTCGACGAGATCGTTTGGATCCGGGTCGGACAACTCACCAAGCTGATCCAGGCGTTTACCCAACGCGGCCTCAAGCACTGCGTGATGGCCGGGCAGATCGCCCCGAGCAACCTCTTTGATGTCCGTCCGGACCTCCGCGCCATGGCCGTCCTCTGGCGGCTCAAGGAGCGCAACGCGCACACCATTTTTGGTGCCATCGGCGACGAATTGAAAAAGGAAGGCGTCGAACTCATCGAGGCTACTCCTTGGCTGGCGCCCGCCATGCCGGGGCCCGGCTTCCACCTGGGGGCCAAGCTTGGCCGGCAGCAACGCGAGGACATCGACTTCGGATACCGCATCGCCAAGGAGGTTAGCCGCCTCGAAATCGGCCAGCTCGTCGTCGTCAAGGAAGGAACCGTCCTTGCCGTCGAAGGATTCGAAGGCACCGACCGTTGTCTCGGGCGCGGCGGCGAACTCGCCGGACGGGAGGGAGGGGCCGTCGCCGTCAAGGTCGCGCGCCTCAATCACGATATGCGCTTCGATATCCCCTGCATCGGCGCACAGACGTTGCGCACCTGCCTCGAGGCCCGGATCGCCGTTCTTGCGGTCGAATCGGGAAAGACGATTCTGCTGGAACGCGAGGAGTGCGACCGCATCCTGGCCCGCAAGAGCCTCGCTCTTGTCACCGTTCCAGCCGTCGAGTAGTCCGTCTTCTAAAACGAACAAACCACTTTGGCATCCTGTCGGCGGGAGCGGACGGCAGGGGAGTTTCTGCTGGTTTCAACGGCAGGGGTGTTGCAATTTCGGGCGATGAAGATGGAGCGGCGGCGCGGCCAGTTCGCGAGCGACAATTATGCGGGGGTCTGCCCGGAGGCGTGGAAGGCGCTGCAGGAAGCGAATGAAGGGCATGTCCGGAGCTACGGCGACGATCCGTTCACCGCGCGGGCGGCGGATCTGATCCGCGAATTGTTCGAGACGAATTGCGAGGTCTTTTTCGTGTTCAACGGTACGGCCGCCAATTCGCTCGCGCTGGCCTCGCTCTGCCAGTCCTACCACAGCATTTTGTGCTCGGAAATCGCGCATGTGGAGACGGACGAATGCGGCGCGCCGGAATTTTTCTCGAACGGCACGAAGGTGCTGCTGATTCCAGGAGCGAACGGCAAGATCGATCCCGAGGGAATCGAGAAGGTGGTCCGCCGCCGCACCGATATCCACTTTCCGAAGCCGCGCGCGGTCAGCATCACCCAGGCCACCGAGGTCGGAACGGTCTACGATGCGGCGGAACTGAACGGCATCGGCCTTCGGTGCAAGGCGCTCGGGCTCAGGTTTCACATGGACGGCGCGCGCTTCGCCAACGCCGTCGCCTCGCTCGCGCTGCCGCCCAAGCAAATCACCTGGCAGGCCGGCGTGGATGTCCTCTGTTTCGGCGGGACGAAGAACGGCACGCTGGTGGGGGACGCGGTGGTCTTCTTCAACCTCGAATTGGCGGAGGAATTTGAATACCGCTGCAAACAAGCAGGCCAGCTCGCGTCGAAAATGCGGTTTCTCTCGGCGCCGTGGGTGGGGATGCTCCAGAACGGGGCGTGGCTGAAGCACGCGCGCCAGGCAAATACCATGGCCGAATATCTCCACGGCAAAATCGTGAACCTGGACGAAGTGAAACTCCTCTTTCCGCGCCAGGCGAACGCGGTTTTCGCCGAACTGCCCGAACATGCCGTCCGCGGGCTGTGGAGCCGGGGCTGGATGTTTTACACCTTTATCGGCCGCGGCGGCTGCCGCTTCATGTGCTCGTGGGACACGACGGAATCGGACGTCGATGCCTTCGCCGCCGATCTGAAGGAACTGCTGGCCGCCGGCCCTCGGGCGGTCTCGGATAACGGCCCCACCTTTTTCCACGGCCCCCCGGACGACGCGAAATAGCGGGCCATCCCGCGCTCTTCCCAGCGATTCCCCTCTGCTTCGGACCGATTTGTGCTTTGGCCGAAGGGGCGGCTATATTCCCGAAATGACGGCGGAGCAGTGGGCGGGATTAGTGCTGGCCGGAATGGTGATGTTGACCGGTCTCGGCGGCACGTTCGTGCCCGGAATCCCCGGTGCGCCGCTCATCCTGCTCGCGGCCGTGGGCCACCGCCTCTGGTTCGGAGAACAAAGCGCAAGCTGGATGGCGATCATCGTGATTGCGCTATTCATGGTGCTGTCGCTGGCGCTCGATTTTCTGGCCAGCATGTTCGGCGCGAAAAAGCTGGGGGCGACCTGGCGCGGCGTGCTCGGAGCGGTGCTCGGCGTCATGGTGGGAGTATTCTTCAGTTTGCCGGGGCTCATACTAGGGCCGTTTATCGGTGCGTTTCTCTTCGAAGTGTTCGGCGGGCGGGATTGGAAGCAATCCGCTCGAGCGGGAGCCGGCGCGATGCTTGGCCTCCTGCTCGGAACAATCGGCCGCGTCGGTTGCTGCGTGGTGATGATCGCGATTTTTTACGCCAGCGCGCTGGCGCACAGCTTCACGCCGCCCTCGCAATTAGCATCGCCGACCGGTTCCAAGGCCCCGATCCAGCACCCCATGCCGCTCGTTACGGTCCAGCTTGATCCCCTTGTTGCACCCACGCCCGGTTGAAGTGAGCATGTTTGATCGTCTTGGCCGCAGGACTCCCATCCGGACCGGGCGGCAATCCGGGCGTGTTGAAATGGTGGCTATAGGTGGCGTGAAGTGTGCCGTCCGCTCCCTCGATCATGCTCGGATAGTGGAACCGGCCATGCCCGGCGGGATCGTGCTCGAGCCGGCGCTTCCACTTCCATGATCGGCCTTCGTCCTCGGAAATCTGCACGGCCAGGCTGGCGCGCCCGGTTTCGGTATCGTTCGAGATCAGCGCCCAATCCCCGTTCCGCAACCGGATAATCTCCGCCCCGGCCCCGGGATTGGGCAGCGGGCTATCCGTCACCGGCGACCAGGTCTCGCCGCGGTCGAACGACTCGCTTTGCATCAATCGCTTGGGGGCCGGGCCGTTATCGCGCATCAGCGTGTAGAGCGAACCATCGCGCCGGGCCACGATGCTGGGTTGGATATTGCCCGCCCCGCAGAGAGGCGTGCTGGTCTTCCACGTCTGTCCCCAATCGTCCGTGATCGCCATCAAAGAAAAGGAAAACCCGTCAGAGTACAGCGGCACGATCAAGCGCGAGCGATCCAGAATGACCGGATGCGCGCGCGTCATCCAGCCGAGCCGGCGGGTGAGCTTGTCGGCGGCCTGTCGGCGCAAGTCTGCCAGGAATGCTTCGGCCCTGGCGCGATCTCCGGGTCGTATCGCATCCAGCTCCTTCCCGGCTTGCGCGGTCCAATGCTCGACCCCTCGCACGAACTCTTCTCCGGGCGTGACGTGCAACACCTCGCTCGTCTGCCAGATAGGTGAGCCGTCCCCCAGATAATTGGTGGAGATGCGATACTTCATCAAGGCGCTCTCCCACAGATTTGCCAGAATCGTTGGATAAAGCAGCCAAAGCCGGCCCTGCGGATCGATGAACATCGCGCAATTTGTGTCCGGGTACCCGGGGGTATCGGCCATCGTAAACCGCTCGCTCCATTGCTTCGCGCCCCGGCGCAGCCGTGCGCCTTCGATCTTCACGTCGTCCGACCGGCGCTCGCCGGAGCCATTAAACCAGCAGACGATCAGGTCGCCATTCGCCGCCTCCACCACGCACGAGGCATGGTTGTGCCACGTTTCCGGCGGGAAGATGAACTCCGACGTGAGGAACGGCGTCTCGGCCGCGCGCAAACCGAGCACGGCCACGATGGTCAGGACGAACGATTGAATACGGGTCACCCCAGCATCGTGGCAAGGTCCACCGCCGGGTAAAGCGGTAATTTCTGACGGCAGACTTTCTCAATCCTTCGATCGATTGCTCAATCTTCTTGCGAGCATACCGCCCAATCTTCTGAGAGCCAGCAGGAAGCCTATGGCTGCACCGAGGTAAATGAAGAAAGGGCGGAGTCCGGAAAGCCCTTCCTCATATCCTCCCTTTCCAAGAACCAGGTTTTTGAAGCGTTTGTCGCTCGGTTGAAGCCAGCCCCTGGATGTCTTATAGTGGATAGCAGGAACCGCTCGGTAATCAGTCACTTCCAGTATCTCGCCGAATTTCGGAATCCCGTCCTCCTCCCCCTTTAGAGGTTTCACCATGGTTACTTTCCCGATCCACTTGGTTCCGAATTGTATCAGCTCGAATTCCTCGGGAATCCGCAGCTCGCCCAAAACTTTCGTCGAGATCACCCGATATTTTGCTCTAGTAGCAAGGTCTGACAAACTCGTGCGGCTGCTCGCGATCGACTCCAACATTGGATCGACCACTTCAAGATGAGTGACAAAACTCGAATCCGCCTCATCGTATCGAATCCGAACCAAGTCTTTCGTCTGATGGGGTGTCCGAAGCAAAAAAATGCCCCCCGGCAAGTGCATCTCATCTTTTCCCTGGAATATCTCCCGGGACCCGAGCACCAGCCAGATTAGGTGCGTCTGGTGCCGCCAATCAAACTCGGGAAACCTGCCCGGTCGAACCTCAGCGTCATGAGGGAGTGCTTTCGGCCCGCCCCCCTTCGAAAGCACCCCCAATGCCGTCCGCCAGATTGTCGACTTCCATCCGGATGGGCTGCTCCGCCCTTTAACTCCCGCCAGCGAGTAGAAGCTTGCGCCATCCGAACCGCATCGGCGCTCAGGGCTGCCCCGGCCCGTGCCCGAGCTCGATGTAATGACCCATTTCGCGCCATTCACCCGAATCGAGAACTCGTGCTCCAAGAGCTCATTGTCCTTATCCACCCGAGTCAACGTCCCCGACGCTTCAAAGGGCTCGTTCCGCGACTGGCCGAAAACCGAATGAACCGCCGCCAAAAGCGCCAAAAGACCCAGCGCCGCGGCGAGACGCGGGTACGCCTGCCACCACCAAACGAAAGACTTTCGACGCTTCGAACTTGGCGGCACTTTGTCCAGATTCGTTTTCATAACGCGATCTGCTATGTTTGGCCTTGGTCAAGGCCATGTTGATCTCAGGTTTGTTTCGCTCCGTCGGTCCTGCGGCAGCATCGCCCAAACGAATGCCGGTCTCACTTCAAAAAGACATTAACGTTTGTAATCGTTCTTTTGAAAGAATGGAAAACCAAGCGACGTAAGATAGAGCTCCCCGAGGGAGATGAAGATCCGAACGCCACGGGGGCAGATACGGAGCGGAGCGGCCTTCGACCTCCAGGCAAAGCCGGGGAGGAGATCGGGGGATCGGTCGAGGTGGGTGACAGTGGCGGCGGGTGTAACCGACACAAAAAAAGTCGCACCTATTTCCCGATTCGCGAATTGACCCGCACCGGAGCGTTTCGAATCATCAGGCATGAATTCGATTCTGCGCACGGCAGTGCTTGGGTTGGTGTTGATGGTCGGCAGCGGCGGGGCGGCACGAGCTCAACTTTCCGGCACCTTTCCTGCCGCCGGGCCGGCCCTGCCGGATCGCGTCTTCTTGCAGGAAGTGAGTTGGACCTATCCCACGCCCAAGCCTCTGGTGGCGGTCGGCATCGCCGGAACGAATCTCTTCGCCGCGGATGCGGATGGCCTGGCGGCGGTCTCCGTCACGCCCACCACGATCCAGCTCCGGCGCGTTCCGGAAGTGAAGGGAGCGGTCCGCCAGTTGGTCCAGGCGGGGGGCCGCCTGTATGCGCTGACCTCATCGGGCCTCTACGGCCATGCGACGGGTGGCTGGGAAGTCATCGCCGAGGGCGCGTATATCGGCATCTCGGAGTTCGGTTCCGAACTTGCCGTGGCGAGCGGCCAGAGCATTTTCCGGCTGCATGCGGGGAAGCTGGCCGCCTGGTCGACCAATAACGCGCCGTTCGGCCTGGAACGGATCGCCGCGTTCAACGAGTCCCTTTACGTGCAGGGAGGCAAACGCCTGAGCTACTTCGACGGCGGACGCTTCGGGGCGAAGGACGAATACGATTTTCCCGCCGATGCATCGATCGATTGGGGTGCATTGCCCTCCCGAACCGTTCGCGCGATGCTGCCGCTCGGTCCGGCACTTTATTTCGCCACGGACCGCGGGCTCGGCGTGCTGCGCGGCATGTCCCTTGCGACCATTCGCGGGGCCGATGGTCTGCCCTTCGAGGATCTAACCTGCCTGGCCCCCGGTTTTGACGGGGATTTGTGGATCGGCACTTCGCACGGCGCGATTCGCAAGACCGGCTCGGAGTACCACTACTTCGCCGGAGAACGGTGGCTGCCGGGCAACCACGTTTACGCGATCGCCGTTTCCGGGCGCGATGTGCTCCTGGCCACGGATCGCGGCCTGGCCATCATCCGCTACCATCCGATGACCCTCGAAGCCAAGGCGGCGCACTACGAACGGCAGATCGAAGCCTGGGGCCAGAAACGGCTCGGCTTCCTGCACAAACTCGAATGGGATGGAGCCCTCGGCGAATACGTCCGCGAGGTCAGCGACAACGACGGCGGCTTTACCGCCGACTACCTGGCGGCTCATTCCTATCGCTACGCCGTCACGAAAGACCCCGCCGCCCGGGCCGAAGCCCTCAATACCTTCCATGCGATGGTCTGGCTGGAACGAATGACCGGGATCGAGGGTTTGCCCGCGCGCTCGGTGTGGGCCAAGGGCGAGAAAGGCCACAAGGCCGGGCACGGCTCCGGCGGCTACGCGGCGGAATGGAACGACGTCCCGGGCGGCCTTTTCGAATGGAAGGGGGACACCTCGAGCGACGAACTGTGCGGCCACTTCTACGGCGTCAGCCTCTTTCTCGAACTCGCCGCCCAAGGCCCGGAAATCGCCATGGCGCGCGATCATTTGCGGAAGATCGCCGGGCACCTCGTCGATCGCGGCTGGCAATTGCACGACCGGGATGGCCAGCCGACCCGCTGGGGGCGCTGGGATCCGGATTACTTCAAGACCAACGAAGGCCACTTTGACCGCGGTTTGCAGGCCACCGAGTTGCTCGCGTTCATCCGCACCGCCGCCGACCTCACCGGCGAAGAAAAGTTTCTCGCCGCCGAACGCCGTCTCGTCGAGCTGGGTTATCCGGATTACACCCTCCGCCAGCGGCAGCTTTTCCCGCCCGACAGCCTCCTCCATTTCGAGGATCAACTCGCGTTCTGGAGTTACTGGAATCTGCTGCGCCGCGAGCGCAATCCCGTCCTCCGCAGCGTCTACCGCCGGAGCTTCGAGCGCACCTGGGAAGTGCTGCGCCTCGAGCAGCAGCCCTGGTTCAACCTCGTCTACGGCATTCTCACCGGCAACGATTGCGAACCGGACGTAGCCATGCGCCACTTGCGCGAATGGCCCTTGGACCTCACCGTCTGGTCGTATCAAAATTCGCATCGCGCCGATCTGCACACCCCGCCCGGCTACACGGCCTTCAAAGGCGCTCCACGTCCCTTCTCGCCCCGCGAAAAGGAACCGATGCGCTGGGACAATTGGACGATGCATGCCGACGGCGGCACGGGCGGCCACGATGTCATCGAACCCGGCGGCTGGCTCGTGGTCTACTGGATGGCCCGCTACCACGGCTATCTGGCCGCTCCCACCGAATCCGTGGCCGGCGACGTACCCATCCAGATCCGGCGCGGCACCCGCCCCGGCGCAGCTCCCTACGCCGGCCCGCCTCGACCGGCCCTGTAACCACCGACTGCATAATTAGCGGCATAGCTTCTGCCTGTGAATGACACTCTCCCGGAGTCCCTGGTCGAGATCCTGGCCGCCACGCCGGGCCTGCGGCGCTCGTACCTGGTCGGCGGCTGCGTGCGGGATTGGCTGCTTGGCCGGCCCGGGCGCGATTTCGATATCGAAGTCTTCGGCATCGGCTACGAGGAGTTGGTCCGGGCGTTGAGCCGCTGGGGCCGGGTCGATCTCGTCGGCCGGTCGTTCGGCGTCGCCAAGCTGACTCTAGCCGATGGCCGCTGCTTCGACTTCACCATTCCCCGCCGCGATTCGAAGACCGCCCCCGGCCACAAAGGCTTCGAAGTCGCGCTCCAGCCGGAGATCGACCCACCGTCCGCCGCCGCCCGCCGCGATTTCACCATCAATGCCCTGATGTGGGACCCGCACCGCCGCGAGATGCTCGATTTTTTCGGCGGCGAACGCGATTTGCGGCAAAAGACCTTGCGCCATACCAGCGCCGCCTTTCCCGAAGACCCACTGCGCGTGCTGCGCGGCCTGCAATTCGCCGCCCGCTTCGAACTCACCGCCGCGCCCGAGACCATCGCCCTCGCTCGTTCTATCAAGGCCGCGCACGCCGAATTGGCAAAAGAACGCATTCGAACGGAGTGGTTCAAGTGGGCTTCGGAAAGTGTTCGGCCCTCGCTCGGCTTGCGCTTCCTCGCCGAGACAGAATGGCTGGATCATTATTCCGAGATCGCTCGACTGCGCGGCGTCCCCCAGGACCCCGAGTGGCATCCCGAAGGGGATGTGTTCATCCACACCTGCCACTGTCTGGATGCGCTCGTCGAGCTTCCGGCCTGGCGGGACGCGGATGCCGAGTCGCGCATCGTCTATGCGCTGGCCGTCTTGACGCACGATTGCGGCAAGGCCGAAACCACGCGCGAGGAATTCAAGCGCGGCCGGAACTGCCTGGTCGCCCCCGGCCACGAAACCGCCAGCGTGCCGCTCGCGCAGTCGTTTCTCGAACGGATCGATGCGCCCAATGCCATCCGGGAACGTGTGCCGCCGCTCGTCGCCAACCACATGGCTTATTTCGAGCAGCCCACGCCGCGCGCAGTCCGTCGCCTTGCCAAGCGTCTCGAACCCGAGAATATCGAGGGGTTGCTCCTGGTGATGACCGCCGATTCTTTCGGCCGCCCGCCGCTGCCTCGCGTGATCCCGCCCTCCCTCGCGAGCATTCGCGACCAGGCCCTTGCCCTCTCCGTCGTCCACGCCGCGCCTGCCCCGTTGCTGCTCGGCCGCCACTTGATCGAGCGCGGTTGGTCTCCCGGGCCAAACTTCGGCGCCATCCTAGAATCGGCCTATCAAGCCCAACTCGCCGGCGATTTCCACGATCTATCCGGAGCCCTGGCTTGGTTGGATACCCTCGCTCCGCCGCCCGCTGCTTCTTAACGGCAGCCGCTTGGGCCTCATAGTTCCTTGCTTCGCGTTTGACCCGTTCCGCTCTCGTCTCTTACTGTAGCACCATGAATTCAAAGACCGGCGGCCCAGCGCGGCGATGAGAAACTTTTTCCTGTTCCAATGGTTCAATTCCTTCGTGCAGCTATGATCGCCAAATTCGCTGCCCTGTTCGTGTTTAGCCTCGCCATCCTGCCGGGCCCAGCTTCGGCGGCTGGCTTGCCCTCAACGTCATCCCCCCAGGATGATCCCGCCGCCGTCACCGTCTGGCCCAACGTGACCAGTCGCGCGAATAGCGATTCCTGGCTCGTCGAAAACCACGACCGCCTCAGGGAAATGCGGCCCCGCCTGCTGCTCCTGAACTTCTCCAATGAAGTTAAGCCAAAGCGCCTCGAACAACTCACCGGCGATCTCATCAAAGCCCTCGCCGAGTCGAGCCGCTACCACGGCTATCGTGATTCCGCCGCCCCAGCCTTTCTCAAGTATCAGATTTTTAAGTTCGTCGACCTCCGCCAGCCCGGCGTCGAGAAAGGCAATTCCCCGAAAATCCCTCTCAAGCCCGGCGTCACCAACACCTTCAACGTCGATTACGGCGGTTTCTTCAGCGAAGGCTTCGCTCCGCTCATCGGTGTCGCGGACCCGCGCGATTCCAGCCGCTTCCTGCGGCTCGACGAACTGGTCGAGCAGGGATTTGTCCACGAAGTCTGGATTTTCGGCGAGGCCACCCCGGATGTCGTCGCCTACGAATGTGTCGAGCAGAAGCCGCTCTACGACGAGAAGTTCGTCCGCCAGGGGAATCAGTTCGTTCAGGCCGGCAACGGCGGCGATCCCGGCCAACGCTGGATTGGCCGCAGCCTGCGCATCGGTTTCGTGAACACCACGCGCGGCATCGGCTGTTACATGGAGAGCCTCAGTCATTCCATCGAGGGCCTGTCCAACTCTGGCGCGATTCCCTATTTCACCCGCTACTTCCGCGAATTCTCCGGCCACGATCTCAAGACCCGCTACCAGCTCCCCTGGGATTCGTTCTATCCGCTGTGGGGCGAGACGAACGGCCTCGACTATCCTAACCCCTCCACGGTCGTGGCTCGCTTCAACGGCCAGTCGCATCGCGTCGAGCCCTACGTCGCCTTCTGCGGCAACGTTCATTTCACGCCCAATGGCCGCCGCCATTACGACCTTGAAAACACCGCCCCCGTCCTTTCCACCATCGAGGACTGGCGCATCGGTTCCGGGCCCGCTGGCGCGGATCGCCGCGAACTCTGGACCAACGAGAAATTCGCGAAATATCGCCATTTCGCGCCGGACTGCATGGGGCCGTGGCTCATCTACTGGCGTCAGAATTTCCCGGGTCTCAACAATCTCCAGAAGGATGACCAGGCCCGGCCCATGAAAAACTGGTGGCCGTTTTTGTTCTACTGAACCATGCGCGCCGGCCATGTCATCGCCCTGCTGCTGAGCACCAATTTTCTCCTGCTCGCGCTTTATCTCGGCCGGCCCGCGTCCGCTCCTCCCGCTGCCCAGCCTCCGCCGCCCACCGACCCCCTCACCTTCCGCCGTCTCGCGAAGGGAGTTTTTTCCACGCCGCCCCTGCCGGTGAAGGTCGTCACCAACCAGTTCGAATGGGCCCAACTCGAGTCGGAGAATTATCGCGACTACATCCAGCGCCTGCGCGCCATCGGCTGCCCCGAGCAGACCATCCGCGATCTCGTCATTGCCGATCTCGAAAAACTCATGGCCGGCCGCATGCGCGACATCGAAGGCCCAGCCGAACCGCCCAAATACTGGAAGGCCGACGACAAGGATCTTGCGAGCACCCGCGCCACGCTGGAACAACTCGAGAAAAAACAGGCCCTCGACTTCGAAAAACGCGAGGCCATCCAGGAATTGCTCGGCATCGATCTCGCCGCCGAACGCCTCGCCACCCGCGGCGAAAAGGATTCCTATGGCGCCCGCCTCGGCTTCCTTTCCCCGGACAAGCAGGCCCGCGTCCGCATGATTCTCGAAAAGGCCAATCGCGAGGAGATGGCCCTGCGTGAAGAAGCCTGGCTTGAAGACGATGAACTCTCCGGGGACCACCAGGCCCGCCTCCGCGAAATCGCCCGCGAGAAGGAGCAGCGCGTCGCGAGTGTCCTCTCCGGCAGCGAACTGGAACAGTACCGCCTCTGGTTTTCGCCCTCGGCCTATTCCGTGCGGGAATCCTTCGCCGGACTCGAAACCTCCGAGGAGGAGTTCCTCGCTTACTACGAACTCCAGCGCGAATTCGATACCGAATGGGAATACCGCGATTCCTCCACTCTCCCGCCCGAGGAACGCCAGAAATACGAGGCCGCCGAGCAATCCCTTCGCCAGAATCTGGAGCAAAAACTCGGCCCGGAACGCTACCAGGAAATCGAGGCCGCCCGCGACACCGATTTCCGCCGCCTGCGCGAAACCGCCACCCAGTTCGGCCTCCCGCGCGAAGTCGCCCGCGATGTCTTCGGCTTCAAGCGCCTCGCCGCCGACCAGCGCACGCGCCTCCGCAACGACGCCACCCTCTCCCCCGCGCAGCTCGAATCCGCCCTCCAGGCCATCCGCGACGAAACGGAACAAGCCGTCGTCGAAGCCCTCGGCCCCCGCGCCTACAAATACTACCTCCGCTCCGGCGCCGGCCAATGGATCGCCGAGTAGCGCCCGCCTCGCCTTCCGCCTCCGGACGGGCTCACGCGCGGCGTCGATGCGCCATAAAGTAGAGCACCGGCACGGCCATCCGGCTGATTAACAACGACGCGATCTCCCCCGCCATGAGTGAGATCGCCAGCCCCTGGAAAATCGGGTCCGCCAGAATCACGCTCGCTCCCACCACCACCGCCAGCGCCGTCAACACCATCGGCCGAAACCGGATCGCCCCCGCGTCGATCACCGCCTGATCCAGCGGCGATCCTTCCGCGATCCGTTGCTCGATAAAATCCACCAGAATGATCGAATTCCGCACCACGATGCCCGCCCCCGCCATGAACCCGATCATCGAGGTCGCCGTAAAAAATGCCCCCATCGCGCCGTGCGCCGGCAGAATCCCCACCAGCGAAAAGGGAATCGCCACCATCACGATCACCGGGGTCAGGAATGATTTGAACCACCCGACCATCAGCACGTAAATCAGCACCAGCACGGCCGCGAAGGCCAGCCCCAGATCGCGAAACACCTCGATCGTGATGTGCCATTCGCCATCCCACTTGATCGATGGCTCCTGATCCGTGAACGGCTGCACCGCGTTATACACCCGCAGCCCCGCGCCCTCCCCGCCGTATGGCCGCGTGTCGATCGCGCCGAGCGCCCGGTTCATTTCCTGAATCGCGTAAACCGGGCTGTTGATCGCTCCCGCCACGTCGCCCACCACATACGTCACCGGCAGCAGGTTCTTCCGATGGATGCTCCGCTCCACGACTCCCCGTTCCACGCGCACCAATTCGCGCAATGGAATCAGCGGGCTCTCCCCGGCCGCCGCCCCCGGCTCCGGCAGCGCGTTCGCGTCCCCCGACCGCACGCGCAGCGCCAGCAGATCCTCCGGCCGGGCCCGCGCCGCGCGGGGCAATTCCAGGACAATGTTCACATCCTCCTTCTCGCGCGGCAGATGCAGCAAATCCACCGCCTCCCCCGCCACCGCGATCCGCAACGTCTGCGAAATCGTCTCCGCGCTGATCCCGTGCAGCGCCGCCTTCTCCTTGTCGATCACGAAGCGCGCCTGCGGTTGCAGCTCCTCCACATACCAGTCCACATCCACCACCCCGGGTGTTTGCCGGAAGACCTCCCGCACCTTCTCCGCCAGCGCCAGCCGCTTCGCATCGTCGGGCGCGTACACTTCCGCGACCAGCGTCTGCAACACCGGCGGCCCCGGCGGCACTTCCGCCACCGCCAGCCGCGCGCCGTACCGCTCCGCGATCGCCGCCAGTTTCGGCCGCACCCGTAGCGCGATCGCGTGGCTCGAAGCCCCTCGCTCATGCTTCGGCAAGAGGTTGACCTGGATGTCCGCCACGCTCGCCCCGCGCCGCAAATAGTAATGCCGCACCAGCCCGTTGAAATTGAAGGGCGCCGCCGTCCCCGCATAAACTTGGTAATCCGTCACCTCCGGCTCCTCGCGGGCCGCGGCCGCCAGTTCGCGCGCCGCCTGCGCCGTGCGTTCCAGCGAACTTCCCTCCGGCATGTTCAGGACGATCTGGAACTCCGACTTGTTGTCGAAGGGCAGCATCTTCACCTGCACCCACCCGATTGCCACGGTCGCCATCGCTGCCAGCAGCAGCAACACTATGCCGCCGAGGAATCCCCATCGCACCCCGGCCCGGCGCAACAGCGGCCCCATCAGTCGTCGATACAACCGCGTGAACCAATCCTCCTCGTTCCCTGCCGCTCCATGCTCTGCGGGCTTCCCGTGCGCTCGCAACAATCGCACCGCCGCCCACGGCGTCACGATAAAGGCGATGGCCAGCGACCACCCCATCGCCGCCGTCGCGCCGATCGGTATCGGCCGCATGTACGGCCCCATCAGCCCGCCCACGAACGCCATCGGCAGCACCGCCGCGATCACCGCGAACGTGGCCAGAATCGTCGGATTCCCCACCTCCGCCACGGCCTCCAACGCCACCGCCGCCACCGGCCGATCCTTCGCCCCGGGCCGCCGCAAATGCCGCACCACGTTTTCCACCACCACGATCGCGTCATCCACCAGAATCCCGATGCTGAAGATCAGCGCGAAGAGCGTGATCCGGTTCAGCGTGAACCCCGCCAGGTAAAACACCAGCAGCGTCAATCCCAGCGTCGCCGGAATCGCCAGCGCCACCACCAGCGATTCCCGCCAGCCCAGCGCCAGCAGGATCAGCACCGAGACCGCCAGCACCGCCAGCCCCATGTGCCACAGCAGCTCATTCGATTTCTCCGCCGCCGTCAGTCCGTAATGCCGCGTCACCGAAACCGTCACCTCCCCGGGAATCACCGTCCCCCGCAGCGTCTCCACCTTCCGCAATACCTCCCGCGCCACCGCGATCGCATTCGCCCCCGGCCGCTTCGCGATCGAGAGCGTCACCGCCGGCTCCTCCCCGGCTGCCGCTTGCGGATGCCGCGCTCCGTAGCCGAAAAACGCATATTGGTTCGGCTCCTCCGGCCCATCCACGATCTCCGCCACCTCGCGCAGATACACCGGCCGCCCTCCGAACACCCCCACCACCACCGCCCCCACCTCGTCCGCGCTCGTCAGGAATCCCCCCGTCTCGATCTGGATTTCGCGGTTCTCCGAAGTCAGTCCGCCCGAGATGGATTGCCGGTTCGCCTGCCGCATCATCGGGATCAGCCCCGCCGGACTCAAATTCCGCGACGCCAGCCGCGCCGGATCCAGCAGCACCCGCACCTGCCGCCGCGCCCCGCCCGTCAACGCCGTCTCCGCCACCAGCGGCACCTGCTTCACCGCGTCGTCCACCTGCGCCGCCAGCCGCCGCAGCGTCAAGTGATCGTACCGCGCGCTGTGCAACGTCAGCGCCAGAATCGGCACATCGTCGATCGATTTGATCTTGATGAGCGGCCACGACACCCCCGGCGGAATCCGGTCGAAGTTCGACCGCAGCTTCTCCGTCAGCCGCACCAGGCTTTCCTGCTCGTCCGAACCGACCTTGAACCGCACGATCGCCAGCGATTCCCCCGCCCGCGAGGTCGAGTAGACGTACTCCACGCCTGGAATCTCCCAGAGCAACTTCTCCATCGGCCGCGTCGCCCGTTCCTCCACCTCCTTCGCGCTGAACCCCGGCATCGCCAGCAGCACATCCACGATCGGCACCTTGATCTGCGGCTCCTCCTCCCGCGGCAACAGCCAGATCGCGGCCATCCCCAGCAACATCGCCGTCAGCACCACCAGCGGCGTCAACTTCGAATCCACGAACGCCGCCGCCACCCGCCCCGCCAGGCCCTTCGAACCCTCGTTCGAACCTCGATTCGAATCCCCGTTCGATCCCACGCCCGATCCTCCACCCGCTGCGTCCACGCCCTTCATGGCTGCACATCCACCGGCTGCCCATCCCGCAGCAATCCCGCCCCGCTCGCGATCACTCGTTCACCCGCCTCCAGCCCGGAAATCACCTCCACCCGGTCCCCCGCCGGCTTCCCCGTCTTCACCAGCCGCAGCCGCGCCGTCCGATTCGTTTCCACGAACACCATCTCCATCTGCCCCCGCCGCACCACGGCCGCCGCCGGCACCTGCAGCGCCTGGCTCTCCCCCACCGGCACCGCCACCCGCGCGAACTGCCCGCTCCGCAACCCGCTCCCCGCCGGCAAATCCAGTTTCGCCAGGAACGTCCGGCTCGCCGGATCCGCGATCGGCGCGATCTCCCCCACCACCCCGGTCACCGCCGGCCCTTGTCCCGATCCGCTCACCTCCAGCCTCTGCCCCAGCGTCACCATTCCAATCAACGATTCCGGCACGTTCGCCTCCAGCCGCAGCGCCGCCGGATCCTCCATCTCCAGCAACGGCTTTCCCGGCAAGGCCAGATCCCCCACATCCGCCAGCTTCCGCGTGATCACTCCCGCGAACGGAGCCGCCACCCGGCTGTGCCGCAGCATCGTCTCCGCTTCCCGCACCCCCGCCGCCGCCACCCGTTGCCGCGCCTGCATCGTATCGAACTCCGCCTGCGGAATCGCCGCCCCCTCCAGCAACGTCCGCGCCCGCCGCAAATCCGCCTCCGCCTGCTCCCGCACCGCCGTCGCCGACTCCAGCCGCGCCTGCAACTCCACCGAATCCAGTTGCGCCAGCAAATCCCCCGCCTTCACCGTCTGCCCCGGCTGCGCCAGCATCTGCTCGATCCGCCCCCCCACCTTCGCCTCCACCGTCGAGCGCAACCTCGCCCGCACCGTCCCCACCACCTCCTCCACCGCCGCCCGCGCCTGCCGCTGCGCCACCTCCACCCGGACGGACGCCGTGGGCAACCCCGCCGCTCCCGCCGCCCCCCCCTCCGGCCCCGCCGGCTTCGGCCCGCAGCCCAACAATCCCGCCGCCATCGCCGCCCCCGCGGCGATCACCCACCCCCGGCGCTTCCTCCACCGCCGGCACCCGGCCACACCCCTCCCCTCCGTCCGCCTCTCCGTCCGCCTCTCCGTCCCGCGCGATTCCTCTGCGATCATCCCCGCATTCTGGCCTCCCCCTC
>CAYZKY010000043.1:0-39341 GCA_964478815.1 uncultured Verrucomicrobiota bacterium | reverse complement strand
GTGTGCAAATGGGGGGGGAGGGGGGGGTAGGAGGTTCCGGGGGGGGCCGTTTTTTGGACAAGTCATTGATCCAGAGACAGTTGCACGAAAAACGGGGTGTGCAAATAGCGTGTAAATTGTGTGTAAATGGGTGTAAATGGGTGTGCAAATGTGTGTAAATCCCTGTGTAAATGTGTGTCGATGGGCCCGTTGAGGCGTGCCAATCCTCTCGACGGCAAGGCGAGTCAGGCACCAAGCAACCGACGCGCTCGGGAGCAAGCAACAGCCAATCGGGGGCATGAAGATGCCAAGTGCGTGAACAGTTACCGCTGCCGGCGGGTCATTGGGAAACGGAGGGGTTCGAGTGAAAACGACTCCGTTTCGCAATGACGCCTCAAATTGAGTCGTCATGCATTCATGTTACCCTGCGGATGGGATTGGCAAGGGCTGAGATCGCTGCGGGGCGCGGTTTTCCCAGCGGCCCGTGACCGACGCAAAAGCCGGACCCTGCGAAAGGGGTGGAAGAAGGATGATCGAGAAACCTAATTCGAACCGACCGGGAGCTTGAGCAGCTCGTCGGCCGTCCAAGGGATGCTTCGGCTGGCGCTGTCCTGACGGATCTTGGCCACTTGCTCGGTTTTGACCGCGGTTCCGTTGTTGCCCCAAGCCTTGCGGACGTAGGTCGCCACGTCCGCGACTTGTTCATCGGTCAGCGTGGGCCGCCACGGGGGCATGGTATTGCTATAATCCACGCCCTTTACTTTGATGGGCCCAGTCACGCCATCGAGAATGATATGGATCAGGCGGGTGGGATCGGGCTCCAGAACCCACTCGGCTCCGGCCAAGGGCGGAAACTGGCCTGGGGTGCCCAAGCCATTGGCCTGATGACAGGCGACGCAGGTGGGCATGTTGTAGACGCGCATTCCCGCCAGGTACTGCTTCATGGCCGGATCAACCGGCGCGAGCGAGACCAAGTGGTTGGTGGAAGTAAAGCGATTGTAGACCTTCGCATTGAAGCCGCCGGCGTGATTATCCAGATACACCATTCTGGAGAAGATGGCGATCGACAGGATGACGAACAACCAGACGGGGGCCTGGCCACCCAGAATGGTGGGTTCGGATTCGTCCGGCTTGGCGCGGAAAGGACGCGGGGTTTTGGCCTGTTTTTGGCGATCCGGCTTCATGGTTGCGCGGCCTCCGTGCTGGTGGTGCTGTTCGTTTCCGCGGCCGGAACTGGAGGCGGCAGGAGCGGCGCTTCGAAGAGCGGCGTTTGCGCGCGCAGCGTCATGAGATATCCGACCAGGGCCTCGGCCTCACGCGTGGGAACGATCTCGAAGCCGGCTTCCGGAGCGAATTCGGACGCGAGGCGCAGGGCCTTCGGAGAACCCGTTCCATGAACCTTGCGCTTCTCGAACAGGAACGGATATCGCGGCATGAGCGAGTCCTTGACCACGGTGCGGGGATTATAGAGATGCGCCAAATGCCAGGCAGGGTCCTTCAGCCGCGTGCCGGTATCCGCGAGGTCCGGCCCCAAGCGGACCTGGCCCAGAAACACATGCTCGTCGTAGACGAAATCCTGCAACACCGAATTCCGTTTGCCCCAGCCGCGCTCGATGTCCGAGCCGTAGCCCTTGGCGCGCACCTGCATGGTGTGGCACGAGGCGCAACCATTGGCGCGGTAGACATCCTGGCCGAGGGTGGTGATCCCGGCCCGGCCCGGGGGATACTTCTCGCCGGTCGCCAGTTCGACGGGTTCCTGGCGGGCGATTTCGCGATAGTTCTTGTGGATGAAGCCGCACCAGGACCAAGCCATGATGCCGAGCACTCCGATAAAAATAATTGGGCCGGAATTCATTTCGTCACCTCCCGATTGCCACCCGCGCAATTCTGGGCGCAATAAGAACGGGTCATGGACGCCATATTGACGAGCAGGAGGACTTGACCCACGAGAATCGCCAGCAGCGCCACGGTGTTCATGCCGATGAACGGCACGACGCGTTTGGCGAGCGCCACGAAGGGCAGGTCCGGATTATTGATCGCCGTGCCTTGCACGTAACCTCCCAGAAGCAGCGCTCCGGTCGAAACCAGAATCCCGATCATGGTGAGGAGGAAATGAGCGGAGATCAGCCCCGGCTTCGGCCATTCGACATCGGTGAGCCGGGGGAAGATATAGTAAATGCCGGCCAGAAAGACCATGGCGACAAAGCCATAGAGGAAAAAATTGCTGACGCCCGTGGTGAAGAGGGTCAAGCCTACCACTTGATCGGTGGCGGGCCGGGAAAGCCAGGTGGTGAGGAGCGCGCTCACGACAAACGCCAGGATGGAAAAGCCGATGAAGCGCGCGGCTGGCTCCTTCTCTTTCTTGGCGCGTCCATGCCCGGACCAGGTTTGATACCAGTTGATGAAAATAGCCGCCACGGCGAACAGCACCAGATGGTTGGCCGTCATGCTCAGGTTGGACATCCAGTTCGGCAAACCAGCGCGATTTTGAAAGCCTCCGGCATTGGCGCAGAGGAGGTAGAACCAAAAGCCGAAGACGGCCACGCCGTAATTCGGAATGGGCTGGCCAGCTATTTTGGGCACGAAGTAGTACACGGCCGCGATGGCGATCGCACCGAGCCACAGGCTGGCAAAGTTGTTGGCAAACCAAGTGGCGACCACCGGTTCGAGCACGCCGCGCAAGGGGCTTTCACCGAGCAGGAGGATGGCGGTGGAGAAAATCCAGGGGAAGACGAAGAGGGCGGCGACAATCCACCACGCCGAGGGGAACAATTGGCGCTCGGTGCGGGCGTGGAACGTCAGGAGGCCCGAGATTCCAAAAATGACATAGGCCGCGAACAGGATCGGAGCGATGCGCAGCGGCATTTCAAAGGCGGGATGATGCGACATCTCACCGCCGAAAATTCCGAGCAGGCCCGCGCAAAGAGCGGCGTTCCAAAGCAGGGCCGCGAGCAACGCAGCCGAGGGGATCACCAGCAACGTCCGGCCCAAACGCGCCAGCAGCCAGAGCGCGATGGCGAGACCGACCTGGGACGCGAACCCATACAAGAAGGCAAAGGAAGCAGCGGCCGCCACGCGGCCGTAGGTCAGCGCGGCGTAATCCGCCAGCATGCCGGGCGCATGGGACTTGACGGAGGCGAGCACGCCGAGGAGGAGCGAGAGGGTGAGCCAGAGAACGCCGGCTCCGAGCATGAACAGCACCGGCTTCCGGCAGGAGAAATCGATCTCTCCAGTCGGCGCATGCATCAGCCCTGGCAAAGAGGGCTTGGCGGCGGGTGATTCTAGCGCGGGCGCACTCATCTATTCAAAGGACACAGGCTGCTGGGCTTTCTGGGAACGGGCGACCCAGTTGGAACGGGCCGCATCCGGATTTTGGTAAGCCTGCACGGTCAGTTCCATGGCGCGGTCGATCGGGAGGCGAACCAAGCCTTTGGGCTGGTCGGCCCAGCCGGCTTTCGTGAGGGCTTCTAACGAATTGGTCGCGAGGTTTTCGCGGGCCTTGATGCGTTCCACCCCGCGCGCCGAGTTCACACGGCCCGGATCGTGCAGGCGCTGCATCCGCCGCACCAGATACCCCATGATCAGAAACGCGAGAAAAATCGCGATCCCGTAGGTCACCACCTTGAACCCGCTCGGAGTATTGTATTTGCTCATACGGCTCGGGTTAGTGGGCGTGGCTGGAGGCCGCCGCTCCGGCGGGCGGCAGATAGACTCCCAAAGTTTCGGCCATGCGCGGATCCTTCTGCGGGAAGGCCGGATAGCTGTAGTACATTTTTTTCCAGACCGTGAAGAGCAGTCCGCCGAAGAAGGCCATGCAGGAAATATCGACCCAATGCAGGACGAAGCCGTCCTTGTGCAGCACCGGCATGATGTTGAACTGCATGTCGCACCAGTGCATCAGCCAGGCCCAGGCGCAGACGGGCGTCATGATCCAGAAGGTATTCTTGACGTCGATCCGCAGCAGGATCAGGAACGGAAGAAAGAAATGACCGAAAATGATGACCTGGCTCAACTGGAACCAGGAGCCCTTTTCGCGGAGGATGTACCAGAACGTTTCTTCGGGAATGTTCGCGTTCCAGATGATGAAGTATTGCGAGAAGGTCACGTACGAGTAAAACACCGTGAAGGCGAACATCAGCGAACCGAGAAAATAGAACTGCGTTTTGCCCACCACTTCGCGCAGCGGACCCGTGCGCTTGAGCGTCATGGTGATAAAATAGACCGTGGCGAGGGTGAGCCACGCGCTGCCGGCAAAGTACCAAACGCCGAACATCGTGGAGAACCACTGATGCTGAAGGGCCTTGATCCACATGATCGCCCCCATGGTCAGGCTGAGCGCAAAGCAGACGACGCCAAACGAAGCGAGGACGCGCATTTTTTTGGTGTGCGACGCGGACCCGTCCTTGTCTTGCGCCAGGGACTGCGCGCGCAAGGCATAGGAAAAGAAAATCCAGACCGCGAAGCACGCCACCGCCACGATGTAAAAGCCCGGCATGGTCAGCAATGGATGCTTCGAATACAGCGCGTGATCCGAATGCGGATCCGTCACACGCATCCAACCGAACAGATAAGGCTTGGCGAGAATCGCGATGGGCAGGAAGAGAACCGCCATAACCGGCGCGAGGCAGGCCAGATTTTCGTTGATGCGCCGGATGGGCACCGACCAGTTCGCATCGAACAAATGATGGACCAGCACCAGAAAGAGCCCGCCAAGCATCAGGCTCAGATAAAACATGAAGGTGGTGAGCCAGGAAAACGCGAACTGGTTGATGTTCACCAGCGCGCCGAGAAACGCCCCCAAACCCCCGACGCCCATGAGGACCAAGGGCACGTTCCGCCACTTCGAGAGATCGAGCGGCTCGGCGTTATGATGCGGTTGATCCGAAGCCATATTATCTTCCTAGGGCCACACGCTGGCCGGGCGGCAAATCTTCCGGCGCGCCGAGGCGGGCCAATTGCAGGGCGCGCACGTAGGCAACCACCGCCCAGCGGTCTTCGAGCGGGATTTGCGAGGCGTAAGGCCCCATCAGGTTTCGCCCGTTCGAGATGACGTGGAAAATCTCGCCATCCCCCATTTGCACAAGGCGCGGATCGTGCAGGTTGGCCACGGTCGCCATCCCAAAGTTCTTGGTGATCCCGTTTCCTTCCCCGGTCGCCCCGTGACAGGGGGCGCAATAGATCTGATAACGCTCCCGGCCGCGGGCCATCAGCTTGGCATCGACCGGCACCGGGCTGGTCGCGACGAAATTGGTCGTGCCGGTCACGAGCCCCGTGTTGACGGGCAGGTCGAGGACATGGCTGCCGCGGGCGACGGTCCCCTGGACCGGCAGGCGGGAGGACATGCCGTCGCGGAAAAATGCGCTGGGCGTTTGCGGACGGACTTTGGGTTGCCGATCCATGTCGGCGAACAATTCGATGGGCGGCTTGCGCGAGGCATCGCCGCGAAAGCCGACGATGCTGAAAAAGGCCACCAAGCCCAGCAGTCCGGCGATAAAGATGATGCGGATCACTCGGCCACCTCTTCGATTTGCTTGCTCCCGGCCGTTTCCAGAAGCTTGCGCGTTTCGCCCGGGGTGAATTTAGGGTCGTTCGTTTCGATCACCACGTAGTACTTGTCGTGCGAGGCGAGCGCGAAGCGTTTGTGCTTGAGGAGCGGATGGTGCAAGCGCGGGAGCCGATTCAAAAAGAGCATCCCGAAGAGCGAGCCGAACGCCCCGAAAAGAATCGTGAGCTCGTAAGACGGCGGAAAGGCGCCGAACGGGCTGAACATCGGCTTGCCGCCGACGATGATCGGATAGTCGACCGCGTTCAAAAACCAGATCATGAGCATGCCGGTGGTGTAGCCCAGAACGCCGCCGGTGAAGGCGATGTAACCGACCTTGCTGTTTTTCATCCCCATCGCCTCATCCATTCCATGGATCGGATAGGGCGAGTAAACATCCCAATGCCGGTAACCGGCGTCGCGCACCATTTCGGCGGCATGCATCGTATCGGCCGGGGTATCGAACTCGGCGATCAGCCCGTAAACGGGGCCCGAAGGTTGGACGGCGGCGGCCATTAGTGATGTCCTCCCGGTTTGGCACCACCGAGCGGGTGGTGCGGATCGGCCTGCGGGGTGATCGCCTTAACCTCGGCGATCGCGATGATCGGCAGGAAGCGCATGAACAACAGGAACATCGTGAAGAACAGACCGAACGTCCCGATATAGGTCCAGATGTCGACCCAGGTCGGCGCGTAAAATCCCCAGCTCGCCGGGAGAAAGTCCCGGTGAGTGGTCATGACGATGACGAACCGCTCGAACCACATCCCGATGTTCACGAAGATCGAAAGGATGAACACCACGACCACGTTCCGCCGGAACCACTTGATCCAGAAAAACTGCGGGGTGATCACGTTGCAACTGATCATGATCCAGTATCCCCATCCGTAAGGGCCGAACGCGCGGTTCACGAACGTGTAGCGCTCGTAAGGATTGCCGCTGTACCACGCGATGAAGAACTCCATCGCGTAGGCGTAGCCGACGATCGTGCCGGTGGCCAGGGTGACCTTGCACATCAGATCGATGTGCCGAATGGTGATGATATCCTCCAGCTTGAGCACGCTGCGGAGCGGGATCAGCAGCGTCAACACCATGCCGAAGCCGGAAAAGACGGCGCCGGCGACGAAGTAAGGCGGGAAGATGGTGGTGTGCCAACCGGGCAACTGCGACACGGCGAAATCGAGCGACACGATACTATGCACGGAGAGCACCAGCGGCGTCGATAACCCGGCCAGGATGAGGTAAGCTTTTTCGTAATTGCTCCAGTGGCGATTCGCCCCCGTCCAACCCAGCGCGAAGAGGCCGTAGAGGAACTTCCGCATCTTGGTCTTGGCCCGGTCGCGCATGACCGCGAGATCGGGAATCAACCCCATGTACCAGAACAACGCCGAGACGGTAAAGTAGGTTGAGACGGCGAAGACATCCCACATCAGCGGTGACCGGAATTGCGGCCAGATGCCCTGGGAGGTTGGGATCGGGAACAACCACCAACCCAGCCAGACGCGTCCGACGTGAATCAAAGGATAAATGCCGGCGCACATGACCGCGAAAATGGTCATGGCTTCGGCCGCGCGGTTCACGCCCGTGCGCCATTTTTGGCGCAACAGAAAGAGAATGGCCGAAATCAGGGTTCCGGCATGGCCGATGCCGATCCACCAGACGAAATTGATGATCGCCCAGCCCCACATGACCGGATGGGCCAAGCCCCACACGCCGGTTCCCGCCGAAACGAGATAACCGATGAGGGTGAACATGACCGTCAGCAAAGTGATCGCGGGCACGAACGCCGCCCACCACCACCACGGAGTTTTCCCTTCGGCGATGCCGGCGATGGCATCGGAAATCGCTCCGATCGATTTCTGATTAAGAACCAGCGGTTCCCGCTCGAGCTCTCGAGGCGGAGCCTGCACCGGCACCGATATCGACGCGTGGCCCATTAGTGCGCTCCTTTCTGCTCCGCGCCGTGGGCCGGGCCGCCATGAGCTCCCGCCGCCGCCCCGTGGCCCGCGGATTTGTGAGCGTACGGATCGCCGTGGACTCCCATCTTTTCCTTATACTCTTCCGTGCTCAGCGGATACTCGTGAAAATCCGGCATGGCTGAATTCGGATTGCGCACGCGCGCCAGATAGGTGAGGCGCGGCCGCGTAAACAGGTAGTCGAGCACCGTGTAATTCCGGTCTTGCGCCTTGAGTTTCGAAACCTGGCTGTGCGGGTCTTTGATGTTCCCGAACACAATCGCCCCGGCCGGGCACGCCTGCTGGCAGGCGGTCTTGAACGTTCCATCCGGCACGGCAATGTCGTCCGAAGCCCCGGCCTTGACCTTCTGATTGATCTTGGCCGACTCGATGCGCTGGACGCAGAAGGTGCATTTCTCCATCACCCCGCGCATGCGGACGGAGACTTCGGGATTCTTGACGAGCTTGAGCAGTTCCCACTCTTCCTCGTCGCGCCAGTGGCGGTCGGGATTTTTGAACCACTTTTTGAGATCCCATTCGCCGTCGGTTTTCTTGAGCACCGGCGTGGTGTAGAACGGGCCGTCCAGCTCCTTGAAACTCCGCTTGTGGTAATCGAAAAAGTTGAAGCGGCGAACCTTGTACGGGCAGTTGTTCGAGCAGTACCGGGTGCCAACGCAGCGGTTGTACACCATCAAATTCAAGCCCTCTTCGTCATGCACCGTCGCGTTGACCGGGCAAACATTCTCGCACGGCGCCGCTTCGCAGTGGTGGCAAAGCATCGGCTGGAAGGCGACCTGAGGATCGGAGACCGGGCCGCTGTAATAGCGATCCAGGCGCAGCCAGTGCATTTCGCGCTGACGGTAGACCTGTTCCTTGCCGACGATGGGGATATTGTTTTCGCTCTGGCAGGCGATAACGCACGCCTGGCAGTTCACGCAGGCGTTCAGGTCGATCACCATGCCCCACTGATGGGGGAGACGCGGATTCGCCATCTCCTTTTCCAGCGGGTTGGGATAGATCGAATCCACCACCGGCGGGTGCTCGAGATCGAGGGCTTTGACGAATTCCGGATGCTTCCGATATTGTTCGAGGTTCGCTTCCCGAACCACCGGACGCCCTTCCATGTTCCAATGGTGCTGGACGCAGGAGACCTCCTGCATTTCCGCCGTCTGGGTGATTTTCCCGCCCGCCGCGTAATGGAGTGCGCCGGCGGTGCGCAACGAGTAAGCGTTGAAACCGCTGCCGTCGCCGACCCGGCCGGTGGCCGAACGCCCATAGCCGAGAGCGATCCCCACCACGTTGTCGGCCATGCCGGGCTGCAGCCAGATCGGGCCGGAGACTTCCTTGCCGCCCAGGCTGAGTTTCACCCGCGGCACGCCGCGCGGCGAGGTGTTCAGGAGCAGGCTCTCCTTCGAGAGCGCGGCGTTGTAAAAGAAGGCCTGGGGAGGAAAGCCCAAATCCCGGGCGGTCTTCTCGCTCACCAGAATCACGTTCTCCCAGGTGATCTTCGTGATCGGATCGGGCATCTCCTGCATCCAGCCGTTGTTATTGAAACGACCGTCATCCACCCGATAGTCGCGATGGAAGGCGACTTCCAGATTGTCCTTGCCCAGCGCCGGCGCGGCACCGGCCGCCGCAAGCGCTTCGGCCACCGCAGCCGAGGCCAGTTCCCCGGTGACGGCGGTGGAGGCGGTGCCTGCGCGAAAGCCGTCGTGCAACAGTTGCTTCCAGTCGTTCTCGGCCGCGGTCGGAACAATGGTTTGAAAGGTGGCCCGGACAATGTCGTGCGGGTTGAGCGAGTCTGCCAAACCGATGCGGGCCAGCACTTCGATTTCGGTGACGCCCTCGTAAAGCGGCTGGATCAGCGGCTGCACCGGCACGTACGTGCCATCGCTGGTGCGGGCATCGCCCCAGGATTCCAGATAGTGCGCGGCCGGCAGCAAAACGTCCGCCACCTTGGCGGTTTCGTCCTCCCAATAACCCAAGCGGACGATCTCGCGGGCCTTTCGCTGCGTGGCACTCCAGTTCAAGTCCGCCGGCGCATTGTAAACCGGGTTGCCGCCCAGAATGACCAGCGTGTCGACCCCCTGATTCAGCGCCTGGGCCAGGTCGGAAATGGTTCCGGTGGCGCGGGCCGGCACGTCATGAAGCACGACGGTTTCCCCGACCGCCCCAAGGGTCTGGTTGATGGCATGGGCCAACACATGCACCGCCTGGGGTTGCCGATGTCCGGCCACGACCAGCACCTTGCCGCGGTGCGCAAGCAGATCCTTCGCGCATTCGGCAATCCACTTGTCCTGAGCGGGGGTGTTATGGATCACCGCGTTCGCCAGCTCGACGGCCTTTTGCGCGATGGCGCCGCCCGCGTATCGGAGGCGGTGGTCGGCATTCGATCCGGTGATGGTCAGCAACGGCTCGACCACGTACAACCGGTTCAGGCTGTCGGTCGATTTCTCCATCCGGCGGCCCTTCGCGAAGGCGGCAATATACCGGGTGTCGTCTTCTTCCGCGCCGAGGAAATCGCAATCGAGGGAAACGATGACGGCCGCCTTGTCGAATCGGAACGAGGGACGGACGGGTTTGCCGAACGCCTTCGTGGCGGCCTGCTCGTGAATTTCGGAGCCGAGCGGATCGTAGGCAAACCAGCGAGCCTGAGGCAACTTGGAGGCGACGAGGGCCTGCATGCGGTCGCGGGACGGCGACGCGGCCGGTTCCATCAGGAAACAGAGACCTGCGCCGGCATTGGCTTGAAATTTTCTCCCCACCTGCGTGAGGTAATTCAAGGCCGCCGTCCGGCCGATCGGCTCCCCGGCCCGTTTGCAGCGCTTGGCGCGATCGACGTCGTACAGATTCAGGATGGAAGCCTGCGTCCACGCATTGGTGCTGCCATTGCTGTCCGGATGATCGCCGTTGCCTTCGACCTTGACGGGGCGGCCTTCGTGGGACTTGACCAACAGGGGCACCGCCCCCGTCCGGGTGGGCATCGTCGTGGCGTAGTACTGGGAGACGCCGTGGATGTAACCTTCCGGCTTGCGGCTGAAAGCAACGATATGCTCGACCGGCCGCCGGCACCCGGCTCCCGCCAACCCCGCCAACGCGAAGCTGGAAGCCATGACCTTGACAAAGCTGCGGCGGGTCACCGGATCGGCCATTTCGGCCGCACCGGAGGGAAATTCGGCCGCCAGCCATTCCCGAAACTCCGGGCTTTCAGCCGCTTCGTCCAGGCTGCGCCAGTATTTCGGTCCCGTTTCCGGGTGCGGGCAGGGTGGAGGAATGGTCTTCATCGATGGCAAGCGGAGCAGGATTGGGGCGGATGCACATTCCAATCATGCACAAATTTGGCCCCGGTCGTTTTGGCGTGGTCTTTCGGCGCTTGCCAATTCAGGTCGGTCACCAAGTCCGGAGACCGGATTTTCTCGGCCGGATTGCGGTGGCATTCCAGGCAAAAGGCCATGCTTAAAGGCTTTTCCTGACGGACCTCGTCCATCTTGTTGACTTCGCCGTGGCAATGGACGCAACTGATCCCCCGGTTCACATGCACCGAGTGGTTGAAGTAGACAAAGTCAGGGGTCTTGTGGATCTGAACCCAGGGAATCGGCACGCCATTGGTCGCGCTGGCCCGAACAGGCTCCAATCGACCATCTTGCGCCAGGACTTGGTTATGGCAGTTCATGCACACCGAAGCGCCCGGAACGTTCGAGTACCACGACCGCTCGACATCGCTATGGCAATACCGGCAATCGATCCCGAGCTGCTCCGCGTGGACGGAATGCGGAAAATAAACCGGCTGCACCGGCTGGTAACCCACATCGGTGTATTTGGGCGTAAAATAGTAGTTCACCCCCAAGGTCACCACCGTCGCCAGACAGACGCCGCCGAGAATGATCAAGCCCGGCAGCTTATTCGTCCATTTTGGGAAAATGTCTGACATTTTTTGGCACCGCCGGTCATCGGGCTTCCGCTCGTTTCACCCGGATCCCGGCGATGTATTTTAACAAATCTTAATAGTTCGTCAACTGAACCGTGAATCAATAAGAAAATCTTCTCACGAACCGCGCTCCTTAGTTATCGGAATTTCCCACCTCGCGCAAGACCCCTCCCCCATTTCCAAGGCACATTTCGCTTTCTCTAATGACCGGCATCAGCACCGGCCGCCAGCCCGCTCTCCCCGCTGATCGCTCGCCAGAAAATGACGCTTCGGCCGCGCGCCGCTGCCCCTCCCGACAACAAAGCGGCGTTTTTGTATCGGACACCGCCCTCAGGGTCAACCCCCAAATTGCCCCCAAATACGCCCGTTTCGGCGCCCACCCCTGGCATCGATCGAATCCCGCCCAACCCACGGCCCGCTTGCTGGGGTCAAAATGGTCCGGCATACTCTAGCCACCTCAACTGCATGCTGCGGCGGGTGCTCATCTGGGTTGGAAGTCCCTGGGCCTTCGAACTGAAGCCCGGCCTCAACTCGCTGGGCCGAAACCCGACCAACGATTTCCGCATCGCCGATCCGTCCGTCTCGAGCTTCCATGCCGAAATCGCCGTCGACGATGGCTCCATCCGCGTCCGCGACCTGGGGTCCACCAATGGGACTTTCCTGGACGACCAACCGTTGGCGGGTGAAGCTGTGCTGACATCCGAGCGGTGGCTGAGGTTGGGCACCGTCCGGCTGAAACTCGAGGAGGTGCCGGTTCAAGAACGCGTGGAGATTCCCGCCCCGCACTCGGGCCGGCCCGCCGCAACCGCCGATCTGCCGCAGGTTTGCGCGCATCACGCCGAGCAACTGGCCACCTTTCGCTGCGACCATTGCCGAGGGAGTTTCTGCCCCGAGTGCGTGCGTGTGGCCGGCCACGACCGCTCCGGAGCCACCACCTTCTGCCCCGTCTGCGGAGGCCAATGCGATCCAATTACGATGACGGAGGAACAACGCGCCCAAGCCACGTCGTTCCTCCGGCGGTTGACCCGGACTTTGAAAGTGCCCTTCGCGCGCTGACAAAAGCGCTCATTCGTTCCGGTGTCGAATCTGCTTCCGTCCCGCGGCCGGACAGGCTAGGTCCTCCGCCCGGTCTGTTATCCCATGAAGATCACGCGCATTTCGGTTTATCGAGTGGAGCTTCCGCTGGTGGAGGGAAGCTACAAATGGTCGGGCGGGAAATCCGTGTCGGTCTTCGACAGCACGGTGGTGGGAGTGGGAACGGACGGCGGCCTCACGGGCTGGGGCGAGGTGTGCCCCCTCGGGCCGGCCTACCTGCCGGCCTACGCGGGAGGCGTGCGGGCCGGGTTGGCGGAATTGGCCGGAAGCATCCTGGGCGAGAATCCTTTGGAACTGGGCCGATTGAACCGCCGGATGGATGCGGCGATGAAGGGCCACCCGTACGTGAAATCCGGCCTCGACATGGCGTGCTGGGATTTACTTGGGCAAGTGTCCGGGCAGCCGGTGTGCGTCCTGCTGGGAGGGCGGTACGGAAACGATTTTCCGCTCTACCGCGCGATTTCGCAGGAGGCCCCCGAAGCGATGGCCCGCAAAGTGGCGCTGTACCGGGCGGAAGGCTACTCCCGTTTTCAACTCAAGGTCGGTGGCGATCCGGACGTGGATATCGCGCGCATTCGCGCCGTGCGGGAGGTGCTCGCTCCCTCGGAGCGGCTGGTGGCGGACGCGAATACCGGCTGGACGCAACATGAAGCCATTCGCGTGGTGCGGGCGGTGCATGACGTGGATGTGTACATCGAGCAGCCGTGCCTCACCTACGAGGAATGCCTCGCCGTGCGCCGGGCGACGAATCACCCCTTCGTGCTCGATGAAGTCGTGGATGGCATCGACATGCTCGTGCGGGGCAAATGCGATCTCGCGATGGACGTGGTCAACCTCAAGATCAGCAAGTTCGGCGGATTGACGAAGATTCGGCAGGCGCGCGATCTCTGCGTCTCGCTTGGGATCGCCATGACGCTGGAAGATACTTGGGGCGGGGACATCGTGACCGCCGCCATCGCACACCTCGCCCACAGCACGCCGCCGGAATTCCTGTTCACGAGCACCGACTTCAATAGCTACGGGACGCGCTCGATCGCCACCGGCGCGCCGCAACGCACGCAGGGCCGGCTCGCGGCCCCCACCACGCCCGGGCTGGGAATACAGCCCCGGATGGATGTCCTGGGGGAACCCGTGGCCGTCTACCAATAATCGGCCTCTGCGCTCATTCGGCGAACGAAGGTTCGGCCATTCGTTCGGAATAGGCTCGAACATCCTTCGGCCATTTCCGCAGGTGCATGCGAAAGCGCGCTCGATCCCCGGCAAACAGGGCGCGGGTCGCTTCTTCGAACCCAGGCTCATTTCCAGCCAGAACGGACATGGCACGATAGGCTGCCTCTCGTGTCTGGCGGCGCTGGTCAGCCCCAGTATTTTGCTTCCGCGCCGCTTCCACCAGCTTGCGCAAAGCGACGGAGGCGCCTCCCGGCTGCTGCCCGAGCCATTCCCAATGACGCGGCAACAGCGTGACTTCACGCGCGACGACACCAAGCCGGGGCCGGCCGGGACCGCGCGGTTCGGCCTGCGAGATAGACGGGGCCTCGCGCTCGGTTAACCGGCGGAGAATGTCCGCCGCGCTACCGCGCAGATCCACCTCGACCGTCCGTCCCGTGGCATCGTCGAAAATCAGCAGTTCAGGCTGCTCCGCTCGGGCAGCCGCCTCCCCGGCCTTGACCGCCACTTCCGCCAAGCCACCTGCGGCCAGGCAGCGCCCGGCGCGGAACGCGGAGTATCTCGGAATGCCGTTGGGGCTATCGGTAGAACCGTGTTTTGGTTTCATGGCCTGTATTTTACCCGGATATAATGTGTCGTCAATATCATCCGGGTAAAAATAGAATTGAAGCAGAGCGTGATGTTTGCGCACGGCCGCTTTCGGCCTAACTCCAATCCTCGACTTGCAACTCGGGCACGCGAAGAAACTCGGATATGTTTTGCGTCACAACGGTCAAGCCCTGGCACCGGGCAATCGCGGCGATCTTCAGATCGTTGGGGCCGATAGCCTTCCCTTGAATTTCGAGCGCGTGTCGAATTTCCGCGTAGTGGAGTGCGGCGGCGTCATCGAAAGGAATGGAAGCGAACGGTTCAAAGAGCCATGCCAACGCCCGCAACCGGCGGTCACGATTTCCGTACTGTTGTGCGCCATGCCAGAGTTCGGCCTTGACGATCGAGCAGAGTAATATTTCCTCTATCGAACAGGCTCGAATCCGTTGTTCCAAACGCCCCAGTGGATTCTTCAGCACCGAGATCCAAACATTGGTATCGGGAAGCCAAGACATCACCAAGGCGGGCGCATCTCGGAGACGCCTTGGGCGGAACGTTCAAACGGTTCCGGCCCGAACTCGGCGGAAATCTTGGCAAAAAAGTCCGGGGGCAGATATCGGGGAGGATGCCGTTCACCCCCCGCGGGAAGACCGGCCGTGTTCTCGAGAGCAGTTCGAACGGCCTGCTCCAGGACGCCAGCGGTGGCAGCGTCTAACGACTTCAGTCTTTCATCCAACTTGTGGACGATTTCGTTCACTCTTTGAGTCTAAGACATGAGTCGCTGGTTCGCAACGCCCCCTTCGCAAACTGCCTAATCTGAGTTCGCTTGATAGCGCGGTTGTTGTGGCGATTGACGGCAACTTCGTTATCATGTCGGCGTGAACCAGTGGGAGACCAACCGATGTCTGTCCTGAGCGCGCAATCGATCGATCCGGGCGCGGTGATGGCGATCCGCCATCTGGAGCTGCGGGCGCGGGTGGTCGTGGAAGGCTTTTTGACGGGTCTGCATCGGAGTCCGTTCCATGGCTTTTCGGTGGAGTTCACCGAGTATCGCCAGTACACGGTGGGCGAAGACACCCGGTTCGTGGATTGGAAACTTTACGGCCGCACCGATCGCTACTTTATCAAAAAGTTCGAAGACGAGACGAATCTGCGCTGTTATTTCATTGTTGATCGCAGCCGCTCGATGAGTTTCGGCTCCGTCGGTTACGACAAGATGAGCTACTCGTCGACCCTCGCCGCCAGCCTCGCCTACTTCCTGAGCCTGCAAGGCGACGCCGCAGGCTTGCTCACCTTCTCGGATCAGGTGCGCGAATTTCTGCCCGCCCGGCATCGTCCGGGGCATTTGCGGCAATTCATGCTGAAGCTGGAACGCGCGCCGGATGGCTCCGACACGCAGCTCGATCCCGCGTTGCAGAAGGCCGCGGAGCTGATTCGAAAGCGCGGGTTGCTGGTGATTATCTCCGATTTTCTCGCGCCGCTCGACTCGCTCGAAAAACGTTTTGGCGAACTGCGCGCATGGGGTCATGAGATCGAAGCGTTCCAGGTGCTCGATCCGGCGGAGCTGGAGCTGAGCTTCAGCGACTCGACCCTCTTTCGCGATCTGGAAACGCAGCGCGAACTCTACATCGATCCCACGCAGGCCCGCGCCGAGTACAAAAGGCGCCTCGAAGAGCATGGCCAGAACCTCGCGGCCATCTGCCGGAAGCTCGGCGTCCATTACCATCGGGTGCCGACGAATCGGCCTCTGGGACAAAGCCTGCTCGAATTCCTGTTGAACCGCCGGCACGCCGGCAAGGTGATCCGCCGCCGCAGCGCCGGGAGGATCTGACCATGATGGCTCGCTGGGTTTGGATCATCGCAACTCTGATCGCAGCGGTCTGTTCGCGTGCCGCCGGGGAGACGCGCACCCTGTCCGGCTGGACCGTTCGGATTCAACCGGATTTCCTGCGAACCAACACCGCGGCGGTGGAGCACGCGGTGACAGTCATCGCCGGGCAGCTTGAGTCGGTGGTTCGTTCGGTGCCGGCTCCGGCGCTGGTTGAGCTGCGGAAGGTACCACTCTGGATATCGCCCGAATATCCCGGCTTCGGCGCGATGGCGGAGTACCATCCGAATGTCGATTGGCTGCGCGAGCACGGCCGGAATCCCGAAATGGCCAAGGCGGTCGAGTTCACGAACGTCCCCATCATCGACGACGAGGTGCGCCGCATGCCGTTCTTCGTGCTGCATGAGTTGGCTCACGCGTTCCACGACCGCGTGCTCGGCTTCGATCACCAACATATTCGGCAAGCCTTCGAAGCGGCGAAAGCCAGCGGGCGGTACGAGAAGGTGGAGGTTCGCGATGCGCGCGGGAACACCTCCATCGGTCGTTCCTACGCGATGACTAATCCGCAGGAGTATTTCGCGGAGGCCACGGAAGCTTTCTTCGGCCAGAACGACTGGTTTCCCTACCACCGCGTCCAGCTCCGGGCATATGATCCGAAGCTCTTCGAATTGCTGCGCGAACTTTGGGGCGACCGCGCCGCGCCGGTCATCGGAGAAGTGCGGCGCCCGCCTGCCGCGATGGGCATTCCGGCCTTTCACCAGAAGTATCTCGAGGCGCGCGGCTTTCCCATCGTCGCTTCGGCGCGCGTCAACGACTATGCGCTCAAGGAGGCCGCCTTCCTCATCCATATGATGCTGGCCGAACGGCCCGATGTGCGCGAGGCCATGATTCGAGGCGGCTCGCGCATGTGCATCATCGGCTACCACGAGTATACGACGGATTTGCCCGAGTTTGCATGGCTGGGGGAACGACCAGCGCGGGAGTTCCCGGAAATCTCCGAACGGGACTTTTGGGACGCGCGAGCACGGGGCACGGGCGGGAGCGCGACCGATCCCTATTGTTCGTGCGGCGAAGAGAACCTGCTGGGGTATCCCGGCGATCCGTACGCGAAGGAAAACATCCTTATCCACGAATTCGCGCACCACATTCACTTGCGGGGCGTGAACAAGGTGGACCCGAAGTTCGACGAACGAGTCAAACAGGCGTACGAAGCCGCGCGCCAGAAAGGTTTATGGGCCGGCAAATACGCTTCCGTAAATCACCACGAGTACTTCGCCGAAGGAGTCCAATCGTGGTTCGACAACAATCGGGAAAACGATCACGACCACAACCATGTGGACACGCGTGCCGAGTTAATCGAGTACGATCCGGCCCTGGCCGCGTTGTGCCGGGAGGTGTTCGGCGAAACCGTCCTTAAATACACCAAGCCGACGACGCGCCTGGAGGGGCACATGGCGGGCTACGATCCCAGCCAAGCCCCGTCCTTTGTCTGGCCCGAACGGCTGCAACAAGCCAAACGGGCGATCCGGGAGGCGGCTGAGAAACGTTCGAAAGCTGCAGGGGCTGCGGCGGGAGCGCCTTGATCCGCGTGTCGAGGGCGATCAACCGACTATCTCCAAGTCTTCAGCGCGCACCTGGACGGCGGCGGATTGCGCGATGAAATCGAGCCTAAGCAGGACGAAGGAAACGCCCTGGCGTTCGGCCACCTCGCCTTCCAAACCCCGCAACGGTCCCGCCGTGATCCGCGCCAGTTTACCCGGGGCGATATGCGGCAAGACGCAGATTTCGAGGTCGGTCTCCAGCGCGGTCAGGATGTCGCGTAATTGCCGCTCGAAGGTGGACTGATCGGGAACATCCAGCAGATTCGCGACATAGTCGCTCTGGTAGATTCGCTTGCGCTGGAGCGGCCGCATCTTGAGGAAGAGATAATTCGGGAAGAGCGGTTTCTCGAAGGTCACCGATTTTCGGACATACTCCTTCACGCTGCGGTAGAGCGGGAGCGTCACGCTTACGCCCTCCCGTTCGCAAAATTCAGCCAGCTTCTTTTCGCAGCGCGGGCGGGTGTGGGCGACGAACCAGGCTGGCTCCTCCGCCTGCCCCAGATAGGAGGTGCCGGTCATGAGCGCGGATGAAACTTGCGATGAACCTCGGACAACCGCCGTCCGCTCACATGCGTATAGACCTCGGTGGTGCTGATGCTCGAATGCCCGAGCATCTCCTGGATAACCCGCAGGTCCGCGCCGTTTTCCAGCAGGTGCGTGGCGAAACTGTGGCGCAGCATGTGGGGAGTCACGTTCTTCTGGATGCCCCGGCGTTTGACGCGGTTCTTGATGCGCAGCCAGAGCGTGACGGCGGCGAAGGGCGTGCCCCGCTGCGTGAGGAACACCGCGGCGGGCGAACGCGGCGTCACGAGCGCGGGGCGGCCGGACGCCAGGTAGCGTTCCAGGCTGGCGATCGCGGAGCGGCCCACCGGCACCACGCGCTCCTTGTTTCCCTTGCCGATGACGTTGATAAAACCTGCCTCCAGATGGAGCTGCTCGAGACGGATATTTCGCAATTCCGAAAGGCGCAGACCCGAGGCGTAGGCCAGCTCGACGATGGCGTCCTCGCAGAGGGCGCTGGGCGTGGCCGTCGTTTCCGGCTGGATGAGTCGTTCGATGTCGGAGGGGGAAAGACTCTTCGGCACGCGTTGCCAGCGGCGCGGCAGGGAGAGATGCTCGGCCGGGTTTTCGGCGAGAATCTTTTCCATCTCGCAGAATTTGTAGAAAGCGCGAAACGCGGCGATGGCGAGGTAGAGTGAGCTGGTGCTGAGCTTGCGCGTCGATTCTTTTGGCGTGCGGGCGATATGGCGCTGCTGTTCGTGCAGCAGAAATGCTGTCAAATGCTGGAGTTGAACCTCGCGCCACTGCGCCAACTCCTGCTTTTCGGCCCAATCGGCGAACCGGCCGAGCAAAGCGGCGTAGGTGCGCTGGGTATTTTCCGCCTGCCCGCGCTCCAGACGCAGGTGCTGCAAAAACTCCTCGATGAGCGCCTGCACAAATTTACGCCCGCACCACTAAAGGTCCCGGCCCGTGAGCCGGCGGTAAGCCTCCAGGTACTTCTCCTGCGTGCGCGCCACGATGTCGGCCGGCAGCCTGGGAGCGGGCGGCGTTTTGGGCCACGGGAGGCTTTCGAGGTAATCCCGCACGAACTGTTTGTCGAAACTGGCCTGCGGTCGCCCGGGTTCGTAGGTATCGGCGGGCCAGAAGCGGGAAGAGTCGGGCGTCAAGGCCTCATCGATCAATACCACCGCACCGTCGATCAGTCCGAACTCGAACTTCGTATCCGCGATGATAATGCCCCGCGTCCGGGCGTACTCGCGGGCGAAGGAATAGATCGCGAGGGAAATCGAGCGCACTTGCTGCGCCAGATCCGCGCCGACGATGCGGCTGGCCGCGGCGAAATCGATATTCTCGTCGTGGCCCGTTTCCGCCTTGGTCGCGGGGGTGAAGATCGGCTCCGGCAACTCGGAGGATTCCTTGAGGCCCGTCGGAAGCCGGAGGCCGCAAACGGTCTGGCTGTTGCGATACTCCTTCCAGCCGGAGCCCGCCAGATAGCCGCGCACGACGCATTCGATGGCGAGCGGCTGCGCCTTCCGCACCAGCATGCTCCGTCGGGCGAGCTTGGCAGCGAAGGGTTGCAGCGCCGCTGGCAGTGGGGCCTCCGCACCGGCGGCACGATGGTTCGGCACGATCTTGCCGACCTGGTCGAACCAGAAGTGCGACAACTGGGTGAGCACCTCCCCTTTGCGGGGGATGCCGTTCGGCATGATGCAATCGAAGGCCGAGATCCGGTCCGTCGCCACGAACAGGAACGTCTCGCCGAGATCGAAAATCTCGCGCACCTTGCCGCTGCGCACTTTGCGGAAGCCGGGCAAATCCAAACTCAAGACAGTCTCGTTCGACACAAGGGCGATTATCGGGAAGCCGGCTCCGGCCCGCAAGCGCATCCGGGAAACGGCCTTGGCCAGGGGTTCGGCGGATTGTCCGTTGCCTGTCGGCTGGCGCGCGGTAAACTCGCGGCATGGAGATCTCGTTGGTAATGACGATCATCGGCCCGGACCGTCCGGCGATCGTGGAAAGCCTGGCCGCCGCCGTCACGGATAGCGGAGGGAACTGGCTGGCCAGCCGGATGATGCATCTGGGAGGGCAGTTCGCGGGGATTTTGCAGGTGACGCTGCCGGCGGCGCGCGAGGCCGAATTCCGGCAACGCCTGCCGAAGTTCGAACAGGCGGGACTGAAGATCGTGCTCTACTCGGATACGCCCGCCCCGCCAGCCGCCGTGCCGCGAACCATCCGGCTGAGCCTGGTGGGGCAGGATCGACCGGGGATCGTCCGCCAGATTTCGCATGCCCTGGCCGAAGCCGGGGCGAATGTCGAGGAACTGGAAACCGAATGCACCAGCGCTCCGATGTCGGGCGAAACGCTCTTCCACGCCAAAGCGCAGGCGACCCTGCCGGCCGGGAGCGACCTCGCCAGGCTGCGCCAAAGCCTCGAACGCGTGGCCGCCGACTTGATGGTCGAGCTGACCGTCGAGACCTGAGCGCGGGGCCGGCGATTTATCCGGCAGGCTTGGCTCTGCGGGTGATTTCCCGATCAGCGACGGCTTGCGGGGGCGGGGAGAGGCGATATGGTCCCCGGCATGACCAACGATACCCAGTCCCCAGGAGCGCCTCCGCGGCTCGAGCATTCCCGCTGGGGGTCGGCCTGGCGAATCGGGTGCGCGCTCTGGTTGATGGCGGGCGATGCCGGAGCGAATGAGCCGGTCGATTTCGCCCGGGAGATTCGTCCGTTGCTCAACCAGCATTGCACCTCCTGTCACGGAGGCGTCAAGCGGGCGGGGGGCGTTTCGTTCTTGTCGCGGGAAGGGGCGCTGGTGGAGGCGAAGTCAGGGCGGCGCGTGATCGTGCCGGGCCATGACGCGGAGTCCGAACTGATCCGCCGGGTGATTTCGACGGACGAGGATGAGCGCATGCCGCCGCCGGATCACGGTCCGGCTTTGCCGGCGGGAGACGTGGCGAAACTCCGGGAATGGATCCGGCACGGCGCGCCCTGGACGAAACATTGGGCCTACGAAAAACCGGTGCGCCCGGCGGTTCCGGCGGTGAGGCAGGCAGATTGGCCGAAACAGGGGCTCGACCGGTTTGTCCTGGCGCGGCTGGAGTCCGAGAATCTCAAACCCTCCCCGCCCGCGGATCGGCTGGTCTGGCTGCGGCGGGCCGCCTTCGACCTGACGGGGCTGCCTCCGACCGAGGAAGCGGCGCACGCATTTCTAGCGGACAAATCCACCGACGCCTTCGAGCGCGCGGCGGACCGGCTGCTGGCGTTGCCGTCCTTCGGCGAACGCTGGGCGACGCCCTGGCTCGACCTGGCGCGCTACGCGGACACGATGGGGTACGAACGGGACTTCAACCGCGCCATCTGGCCGTGGCGGGATTGGGTGATTCGGGCGCTCAACGACGATCTGTCCTACGACGAATTCGTGGCGCGGCAGCTCGCAGGCGATTTGCGGCCAAATGCATCGGAAGACGACCGGCTGGCTACGGCGTTTCACCGGAACACCCAAACCAACACGGAAGACGGCACGGACGACGAGGAATTTCGCGTGGCAGCGGTGGTTGATCGCGTGGCGACAACGTGGGAGGGGCTGCTTGGGACGTCGTTTCGATGCGTGCAATGCCACAGCCATCCATACGACCCCTTCACGCATCAGGAGTATTACCGCTTCTCGGCGCTGCTCAATACCTCGCGCGACCACGACGCGCGGGAGGATTTCCCGGTGCTGCGCGTGGCGGCGCGGGAAACGGATCGGGCGTATCTCGCGGGGCTGGAGGGATGGTTGCGAAACTTGCGCCACGAGTTGCACGGAGAGGGAATGGCGCTGGCGAAGCGCACTGCGTGGCAGCCATTGCGCGGGACGGCCGCGAAGTCAACCGGGCAAACCCTCCTGACACTGCGGAACGCGCCGGAGGATGGACGGCCGGAATTGATCGCATCCGGCACGCTCACGACGAACTCGGTCTACACCGTCGATTTTGCCCTGCCCGAAGGCGGGCCGTTGACGGCACTGCGCCTGGAGGCGCTGCCGGAGAACGAGGCCAAGGCGCTGGCCTTTCCGGAGCTGGGGTTCGTCCTGTCCTGGCTCCGGTTGCAGGTGCCCGATCCGACCAACTCGACCAACTGGATTGATCGACCGCTCGCGGCCGCTTACGACGAGGATCCCGACGCCTTCTTTCCGGCCGAAGCTTCTTTGGACAAGAACCGGGAGGGTTGGTGCGCCTACCCGCGATTTCATCGGCGGCGGGCGGCAGTCTTTGTCCCGGCCGGGCCGCTCGACTTGGCTTCGGGCGGGGCCTTCCGGCTGGTGATGGCGCATGATGTCCAATCGAGCGGGCTGACCGCCCAGGTGATCCGGCGGGCGCGGTTCGCCTTCAGCCGGGAGGCCGGGTGGACCTCCCTCGCCCAGGCGCAGACCTCGCGCTGGACCCAAGTGCAAACGTTGCGGAAGCAGTGCGATGAAATCCCCAACGTGCTGGTGCCGGTGATGGACGAGCAGCCGGCCTCGCAACGGCGGGAGACCCGGATGTTTCACCGGGGCAACTGGCTGGACAAAGGGGAACTGGCGGCACCCGGCGTGCCGGCCTTGCTCGGCGAGACGACGGTGCGCGATCGGGCGGAGCTCGCCCGATGGATGACCTCGCCGGAGCATCCGCTGTTTGCCCGGGTGGCGGTGAACCGGTTCTGGGAGCAGCTCTTCGGCCGTGGGATTGTCGAGAGCAGCGAGGAATTCGGATCGACCGGGCAGGAGCCGTCGCATCCGGCGTTGCTGGATTGGCTGGCCGTACGGTTCGCGGGCGAGTTGGAATTTCGACCAAAGCGGTTGCTGCGGGAGATCGTGCTCAGCGCGACCTACCGGCAGGACGCGCGGGTCGCGCCGGAATTGCTGGAACGCGACCCCCGGAACCGGCTGCTCGCCCGGGGGCCCCGGCAGCGCTTGAGCGCGGAGATGGTGCGGGATCAGGCGCTGGCCGTTTCCGGGCTGCTCTCGCCCAAAATGGGCGGGCCGCCGGCCATGCCGCTGCAGCCGGACGGCATCTGGCGCACGGTGTACAACGGCGGACGGTGGGTGACGCCCGATGGCGAGGACGCCCATCGCCGCACCCTCTACACCTTCGTGCGGCGCACGAGCGGCTACCCCGGCCTGGCGACCTTCGACGCGCCGAGCCGCGAATTCTGCACGGTCCGACGGTTGCCGACGAACACGCCGCTGCAGGCGCTCGCGACCATGAACGATCCGGTCTATCTGGAAACAGCGGCGGCTCTCGCGCAACGGATGGCGGAAGCCGGACGCTCGACCGAAGCGCGGATCGAACGGGGCTGGCGCCTCGCGGTCGGGCGCGCAGTCCGGCGGGAAGAATTGAAGCCGCTGCTGGAGCTGCATCGGGACGCGCTCAAAAAGCTTTCCTCCGAACCCCGGGCGGCCGCGGCATTGGCGAATACGCCGGAGCTGGGCGCCTTGACCGTGGTGGCGAATGCCCTGCTGAATCTCGACGCTGTCCTGACCCGATGAAAACAATCCAATCCTCCGCTCAAGCCGAACATTTGCGGCGCGAAGCTCTGGCGAGGCTCACCCGCCGCCATTTCCTCGCCCGCTGCACGACGGGGCTGGGAGCGATGTGGCTGGCCGAACAGGGATTGGCCGCCGCCTCCCGGAACAGCGCCGCGGCCCCGGAACTGGCCCGGCCGCTTGCGCCCGGCGCGACCCACTTCCCGGCGAAGGCGAAGCATGTCATTTATCTGCACATGGCCGGTTCGCCGAGCCAGCTCGAACTGTTCGAGCACAAGCCGGAATTGACCAAGCTCGATCACCAATTCTGCCCGGCTTCGTTTCTCGAGGGCAAACGGTTCGCCTTCATTCGCGGCACGCCGCGCATGCTCGGGAGCGTGCATCCGTTCCATCAGGAAAAGCGCACCGGCCAATGGATCAGCGATCGCCTGCCGCATTTCGAACGGATGCTGGACAAGGTGTGCTTCATCCGCTCGATGAATACGGACCAGTTCAATCACGCACCCGCTCAATTCCTGATGCACACCGGCTCGCCGCTCATCGGCTCGGCTTGCACCGGCGCGTGGGTGACGTATGGGCTCGGCTCGGAAAACCAGAATCTGCCCGGCTTCATCGTGCTCCTGAGCGGCGGACGGATGGTGGACGCCGGAAAGAGCGTCTGGAGCGCGGGCTTCCTGCCGGGCGTGTATCAAGGGGTGCAATGCCGCAGCGACGGCGATCCGGTGCTGTTCCTGGCCAACCCCGCAGGCATCGATGCGAGTCTGCGCGGGTCGGTGGTTTCGGCCATCGGCAAGATCAACCGCCAGACTTATGCCCAAGTCGGAGACCCGGAGACTTTGGCTCGGACAGCACAGTACGAACTGGCCTTTCGGATGCAAAC
Source organism: uncultured Verrucomicrobiota bacterium (assembly GCA_964478815.1). GTDB lineage: Bacteria > Verrucomicrobiota > Verrucomicrobiia > Limisphaerales > SXQI01 > DASVNK01. The sequence goes on along the minus strand of CAYZKY010000043.1, from coordinate 14,777 downwards.
GAGCGCGACGGATGCCTTCGATCTGCGCCAGGAACCGGCGGATGTGCATGCCGCCTACGGCACCGAGCCGGGCCGGGAAAGCTTCGCGAACAACTGCCTGCTGGCCCGGCGGCTGGTCGAACGCGGGGTGCGCTACGTCCAGCTCTTCGATTGGGGCTGGGACAGCCACGGAGCCGCCGCCAGCGAGGATCTGCGCGACGGCTTTGTCAGGAAATGCCGGTCGATCGACCTGCCCATCGCCGCCTTGCTGACCGATCTCGAACAGCGCGGTCTTCTCGAAGAGACGCTGGTGGTGTGGGGCGGCGAATTCGGCCGCACGCCGATGGCCGAAAACCGCGGCGGCAGCGACCAGCGGGTTTATGGACGCGACCACAACCCCCAGGCCTTCACCATGTGGATGGCCGGCGCCGGCGTGAAGCGCGGCCACAGCGTGGGCCAGACCGACGAGTTCGGCTACAGCGTGGTGGAGAGCCCCGTCCAGCCGCAAGACCTGCACGCCACCGTGCTGCACTTGCTGGGGCTCGACCACGCGCGCCTCACCTATCCCGTCCCCGGCGGCCTCAAACAGCGCCTGACCACCGTCACCAAGACGGCGACGGTGGTGCGGGATGTATTGGCGTGATCGGCTGCGTTTCCTGGATGATTGAAATCCCTGGAGCGGCCAGCCAGGAAAACCAATCAGCGACTTCCGGCGCTGCCGAAGGTCGCTGACTGTGTTAGGGGCTGTCAGGAGCTACGTTCAGCCAATCTCCGGCTTATCGCCTTTTAAATACGGCGAGCCCCGCCATGGCTCCCGCAAGCAACAGGATAGAACTTCCCGCATCCGGGACGGGTTGCGTGTCCGGCTCGTACTCGATCACGTAACTGGAGGCGACCAGCGGATAAACGTCGTTCCAAAGTGGACTAGGATCGGTCGATTCCCAATTCCAGAACAAGACGGCGGCCTCATCGCCCCCGAAATTATCCGGCTGGCCGGGCCGCCAATTCGAATAGGTGAACGGGCGGTTCTGGGGAGTGGCGAGGCTATCGAACCACTACCATCCGCCCGCCGGTTCGCTGTAATCCGGCCCTGCGGGTTGATACGCGCCGATCAGCGGTCCGTTATAGGTGCTGCCACTGGCGAACCAGAACTCCGGCGAATCGATCAAGGAAAAGACGAAGGCGTTCTCGTCCGCGGAATCGATATGGACCAGATGCCCGCCTCGGTTGGCGGCATCGACGGACGCTTCATAAAAAGCCTTGGCTTCGGAGACCGGTATGGCTTCGTAGAAGTGGCCGTTCCCGCCGAGCGAGACTGGCCATTCCACCGGAGCAGCGTTGGCGGAGGGAAGGAGCAGGAGCGTCGCGGCGCCAGCCACGACGGGGAGGATTGTCGATGTTTGCATAGTTAGTTTGTGGATCGGAGGGCCGGTCAGTGGATCGTTTCTGACCGTGGGGCCGGCCCATTTTTCATTCTTTGCTTAGTTCTGCAGGCAGATCGCTCCCACCGTATGGGGCGCCGGGGCGGTGGTCTATTCCCCCAAACGTTGTATTCGGTCCGGGCTGGAATTTGAGGAAAGCCGCGCCACACTGGCGGAAATGCGGAGATGCGGAGCCAAATGGAAAACCCAGTGCCTGCTCGCACAGGCCGTCCGCTTGGCTGGAATATTGGCGGTGCTGGGAACAATGGGCTTGGTTGAGCCGCGGGGCCAGGCACCGCCGGCTTCGCTTTCCGTTACCAATGGCCTGATCCGGTGGTGGCCGAATCCGTTCGATGCGCGGGATGAAGTCACGGGAGAGGAAGGCGTAGTCATGGGTGTCCTTCCTGCGGATACTGTTCCAGGCCCCGGCCATGCGGAGTTTTCTCGAGACACCGGCCCGGTGATGCTCACGCCCGCGATTACCCATGAAACATTTACCCTCTGTTTCTGGATCCGCCCGGAGTTCAACCGCCCATGGCATCTTCTGGAACAGCAATCGCCTGAGGCGCGGTGGATTCTCAAAAGCGGCAGCAACCCGGCCACGATCACGCTCGATGACGATCTGACGGAGGGGGCAGGGTGGACGGAAGAGATCCGGATGGAGGTGGGAGCGTGGCAACACATCGCGGTGGCACGGCGTGCGGACGGGACCAGTGTCTTATGGCGGAATGGAGTTCGGCAGATCGATGGCCGGCGCGCTTGGGCCTGGCCGGGAGCAAGCCGCTGGCTGGCCGTGGGAGGCTTGGTGCGGGGCGGCCAGCCGTTCGTCGGAGGGCTGAGCGATCTCTGCGTCTTCGACCGGGTGCTGACCGACGCCGAAACCTCGGCCCTGTTCGCGACGGGGCGGGAAACCAGGCCAGCCAAGGGATCAAGGGCTCGATCTGAAGCCCAGGAACGGCCGGTGGCCCGATCCCCCGTGCGCGAAGCAACGCCAAGTTCGGCCCAACAGTGGCGCCATCGACAGTTCACCACGGAGGATGGCCTGCCCGGCAACAGCGTGCATGCTATCCTCCAGGCGAGAGACGGATTTCTGTGGGTCGGGACGGAAGCCGGCCTGGCCCGATTCGATGGCCGGGATTTTCGCACTTTCACGGCTCGAAACTCCCCGGCGCTGGCCGCGACCGGCCCGAATATCATCACCCTGGCCGAGGCCGGGGACGGCACGATTTGGGCGGGATCGTTCGGAGGGCTGCTGCGCGTTCGCGGTCGGGAAGTGACGGCCTTCACGAATGGCTTGCCGCAGCGATTCATCACGCGGGTGCAGCCGCTGGAAGACGGATCGCTATGGGTGGCAGGATTCAACCACACCTTGCCGCGCGGTCCCTGCATCCTGCGCCGGTACCACCCGGAGACCGGAACATCAAGTATCGAGGTGGCGCTCCCGGGCCACCTGCGCCGTTGGAGTGCGACCGTGGACGGGGTGTGGCTGGCCATGGAAGACCCGGCGCAGATCCTGTTCTGGGACGGCCGGTCGGACCACGCCAAGGTCATCGCCAAGATTTCCGGCACTCCGCTGCAAATCCGTTTTGCGAACCGGCCAGAACTCCCTCCGGACACCGAGGTCCTCTCCTGGCAAGAGGGGCCGCTGGCGTGGGCGGAAGTGCGATTGGGGACGCGCGGGCCGGCCATCCCGTGGACTTGGAATCGCCGCGGGGTGCATGTGGGGCGGGATGAAGCACCGGCTGAGCCTGGGAATCGTTGGATCGGAGTTTCCTACGAGCTGGCGCGCATCCGTGGGACGGCGCTGGAGACAGTCCTCCCGCCGACGCGATCCGGATCGTCGGAAATCGAGTGCCTGCTTTCGACTTCCGACGCCGGCGTGTGGTTCGGAACCGATGAAGACGGCTTGCACTATGTGGAGGAAAAGTTGGTGCGAGTCTTCACGCCGGAAGACGGGTTGAGCGGCCACAATGTCCGCTCGGTGAGTGTGGGCGCGAATGATGAGCTCTGGGTGGGGACTTCGGAAGGGCTCAGTCGCTGGGAAGCGGGGCGCTGGTCGACCGAGAGGAAGGGACGTTTTGGGGTGGTGCGGGCGCTCCACCCCGGGGAAGCGTGGTTTGGCCTGACCGCGGAGGAACCGGCGGTGATCGGCCGGGAAATCCGCGACCGAACGGACAGCATGGTGCTGGTCGAAGGCGTGAACTGGAATCATCCGAACGCGATGCGCTTCGACCGGACGGGGGCGCTCTGGGTGGCCTGCCAGCAAGGGGTGTCGCGCCTTGATCCCAAGGCGGTGCGACGCCTGCCCGCATCGGTCGGGAGCTGGATCCTGCCGCGAGCCGGGCAGGGCAGAGGCTTTCAACGATTCGAGCGTGGCCAGGAGCTGCCCGATGCTCAGCCGTGCGGGCTGGTGGAAGATGCGGAAGGAGCCATCTGGGTGGGTTCGCTCGGCGGCGGGCTCTCGAGGATTGCGGACGGAAAGGTCCACACGATGAGTGGCACGAATGGCCTGCCCCATCCCATTTCCGTCCCAGTGCATCTCGATCGGTCGGGCTCGTTGTGGATCGCGACGCCGGACGGCCTGGCGCGTTGGGTGGGCGGGCGATTCGAGATCCTCGCTGTCGGCGGAGGCTGGCCGCAGGATACTCCGTTGGACGCGATCGAAGATGACTTGGGCAACCTTTGGGTCAGCGGCCGCCAGGGCATTCACCGTCTCGCCCTGGCGGAGCTGGAAGATTATTTTTCCGGCCGAATTGCGAAGGTCCGCGCCCTGACGCTCGGCCTGCGCGACGGCCTGCTGACTCCGGAGTGTTCCATATTGCGATATCCGAGCATGGCCAAGACGACGGACGGGCTGATCTGGGTGGCCACGCGAAACGGACTCGCGCGGTTCGATCCGAAGCGGATCAAACTAAATCTGCAACCGCCGAGATCGACCATCGAACGCATCCTGGCCAACCGGAAGGAGATTCAACTTCCCGCCTCCGGCCAGCCCGCGCGAATCCTCGAACTCGCTCCCGGTTCGGGCCGGCAGCTTGAGGTTCACTATGCGGCCATCAATCTGCTCCATGCCGATCGCGTGCAATATCGATACCGGCTGGAAGGCCACGACACCGACTGGCAGCCCCCGACGGAGTTGCGCGCGGCCTTTTACACGAATCTTCGTCCGGGCCAGTACCGGTTTCGGCTCAAAGCCGCCAATGCCCACGGCCTTTGGAACGAGGTCGAATCGGTTCTGAGTTTCGCGATTTTGCCGCATTTCTGGGAGACCCGGACGTTCCTGGGGCTGACGACCGCCCTCCTGGCCGGCCTCGCCGTCTGGGTGCATCGGCATCGGCTGGCTTCTCAACGCAGGCTCCAGGCCATGCAGCATCGCGAGAGCTTGATGAGCGAGAAGGCACGGATCGCCGCCGACATGCACGACGAGCTGGGCGCGGCATTGACGCAAATCGCGATTCTCGGCGAAGTGGCGCAACGACAGACTGCGGACGAGGCGAAAGCCCGCTCGACCCTCCAGCGCATTTCCCAGGCCGCGCGGGATGTGACCGCGACCATGAGCGAACTGGTCTGGGCCACGCACCCGCTCAACGATACGCTGGACAACCTCGTCGCACGGTTGCGCGAACGCGCGGCGACCCAGCTCGAGGACAGCGGAATCGCGATGCACCTCGATTTTCCGGATACCGTTCCGGCCCGGAACGTCTCCGCCATTTTTCGCCGTAATCTGGTGCTCATTCTGAAGGAATCGCTGACCAACGTGATCAAGCATGCCCGCGCGAGCCGCGTGGAGGTGATGCTAACGATCCGCCGGAATGCCTTGGTTCTGCGAATCGTCGATGACGGATGCAGCGGCGATCAGGAAGGCCAGGGTCATGGTCTGGCGAATATGCGCCGCCGCGCGGAAGAACTGGGCGGACGATTCCAGCGAACTTCCGCGCCAGGATCGGGCTGGTTGATCGAGATCGAAGTGCCGTTCGATCCGCCGGGGAGTTGAGGATTGGCTCACGGCAGTCGATGCCGGAGCCAGGAGAGTTGCGAGCGCGAATGCAGCTCCTTCACCCATTTGGGAGATTGTCATCCATCTTGCATGGCGCATCCTGTGGCCAAGCGTGCCTGCCAAACGTCAAGCGATCCGGGTGGCCCTCGTTGAAGATGATGCCGCGGTGCGGGAGGGGCTGGAATTATTGATCCGCGAAGCTCCCGGCTGCGCTTGCGTCGGCGCGTACGCGTCGGCGGAGGAAGCGCTCGAGCGGCTGCCCGAGGCGGAGGCCGATGTCCTGCTGATGGATATTCACCTGCCGCGCATGTCCGGCATCGAATGCATGAAGGCGCTGAAGAAGCGCGACCGGCCGCCGCAGATCATGATGCTGACCGTCTTCGAGGATCACGACCGGATCTTTCAATCCTTGGAAGCGGGTGCCTCGGGCTACCTCCTCAAGCAAACGTCGCCGGCCAAACTGCTCGAGGCGATTATCGAACTGCATCAAGGCGGTTCGCCGATGTCCGCGCAGATCGCGCGCCGGGTGGTGGAGGCATTTCGTGCCCCGCCGGACGCTGCCTCTAAAGGTCTTTCGCCGCGCGAAAAGGAGATCATCGCCGGGCTGGCGAAGGGCTATCTCTACAAAGAAATCGCGGCCCAACTCGGTCTCAGCGTGGAGACCATCCGAACCCACATCCACAACATCTACGAAAAACTACATGTGAGAAGCCGGACAGAAGCCGTCATGCGCGTCTACGGCAGGGCCCCTTCGTAACGCGGGGCGGATTACCAATCGACCACCGAGCCGTCGGTTTCGAGGTAAGTCTCGGCGTTTTTCCAGTCGTGGCCGATTTTGGAGGCGAGTTGCTCTTCGTCGATCTCGATGCCGAGGCCCGGCTTTTCCGAAACGCGGACGTAGCCGTTTTCGACGGTGAACGGTTGCTTGAGGTACCCCACGCCGAGGCTGACTTGTTCCTGGCAGAGGAAGTTGGGAATCGAGGCGGCGAGCTGGAGGCCGGAGGCGAGGGAGATGGGGCCGAGCGGATTGTGCGGGGCGATCGAGGCATAGTAAGCCTCGGCCATGCCGGCGATGAGTCGGCACTCCATGATGCCGCCCGCGTGGCAAAGGTCGGGCTGAAGAATGACGGCCGCCTGCTTTTCGAGAACCTCGCGGAAGCCCCATTTGGTGAAAAGGCGCTCGCCGGTGGCGATGGGGAGATGCGTGCCGCGGGCAATCTCGGCCATGGCATCGACATTCTGGCATTGCACCGGTTCCTCGATGAAAAACGGCTTATACGGCTCGTAGGCCTTGATGAGCAATTTGGCGTTCGCCGGGCTGATGGCACCGTGAAAATCGATGCCGATATCGACCTCGTCCCCGCCGGCCTCGCGCAGCGCGGCGAAGGCTTCGGCGGCTTCGGCGATGAATTTCGAGTTGGCGACGTGGCCCGATTGAGGGCCGTTTTTCACGCCGGTCTTGAAGGCCGTGAAGCCCTCGGCCTTGCGTTGCTTGAGCAGGTCAGGCCGATTGCCAACATGGGCGTAAACGCGGACTTTGTCCCGCGTGGGACCGCCGAGGAGTTCGTAAACGGGCACGCCGAGCAGCTTGCCCTTGATATCCCAGAGCGCCTGCTCGATGCCGCTGAGCGCGCTCGTGAGGATCGGGCCGCCGCGATAAAAGGCGTGGCGATAGATGGCCTGCCAGTGATGCACGACGGCGCGCGGGTCTTTGCCGACCAGATACGGCGCGACCTCCGCGACCGCTTCGGCGCAGGTCCGGGCGCGGCCCTCGGTGATCGGCTCGCCCCAACCGGACACGCCTTCGTCCGTGTGTATTTTCAGGAAGAGCCAGCGCGGCCTGACCAGCATGGTCTCCAGCTTCGTGATGCGAAGCTTCGGCTTGAAGTCCGGCGGCCGGCCCTCGCGGCGCTGGGACGGAACGCCGTAGGGCTGGGGCGTAGCTTCGGCGGCGATGACGCTCGATCCGGCGGCAATGCCGGCGGCGGCGAAGGCCTGCCGGATAAAATCCCGGCGGGCGACCGAACCGATTCGCGATGAGGGGCGGGCCATAAATCGTTACGGGGTAGCGCGCATCGAGGACGGCAGCCCCGGCACCGGCACGCGCACGCCGGTATCCCGCACCTTGCCGCGGCGCACTTCGAACAGCCAGATCTCCTTCGAAGGATGGCAGCCGACGGCCAGATACTTGCCGTCCGAGGTGAAGGCCACGCCCTCGGGAATCGCGCCGATCGGCAGGGTCTGGCGCCGCACGAACGTTTTGCCGCGGCGTTCGAGAATCTCGAGCGCGCCTTGCGGATGGTAGTTCGGATCGGTCGCCGCGACGTTCGAGCCGTTCATCAGGACGACCGCCAGCAGCCGCCCATCCGGGCTCAGCTCGATCGACTCCGGCACACGCCCGAGCTCGACATACTCGATGGCCCGCACCGGATTCGCCTGGAGGTCGATAATCGTGAGGCCATCGTGATCGCGCCCGTTGCCGAAGCCCTGGCCCGCGGTGAGTCCGAGCTGGCCATCCGGCGTGATCACGCAACGGTACGGCTGCCCGAAGGCATTCAGTTTCTGGCCGGTAAACTTGAGCTGGCCGCCGCTGAAATGCAGCAGCGCGACATAGCCCCCCTTTTGCGCCGTGGCCAGGACCGTCTTGCCGTCGGGCGCGATGGCGACATCGGAAATGCTGTCCTCCGGCTTGCCGACGACGACCGTTTCGCCGGCCTGCACGGTGCGGCCCTCGATCTTGAGCACCGTCACGCTGCCGCCTGCCCGATTCGCGACGAGCGCAAACCGCCCATCCGGCGTGATGCTCATGCCGGAAGGCTGCACTCCGGCGCGCACTTCACCCAGCACCTTCACAGGGCTGGCCGAAAGATCGAGCACATGAATCCGGTCGTTCGGAATCGTCTTCGTGGGGTCCGCCGGATCGATCTTCACCGAATCGGCCACGAGGGCCAGCGAACCGTCCGGCGTGATCGCGATGTTCGAAGGTGGCCCCAGCACCGAGTTGGGCAAGCCCGCCAGCGTGGTGACCTTCGGCGGGAAACTTGCGAAATCGAGCACCGAGAGATTGTCCGGCGCCGCGTTGGGAATGACCTTGGCCGCGCCCGAAGTCAGGTCGATCTTGTTCTCGTTGCCCGAGAGGATCAGCGGACCGGCCAGTGACTGCCCGAGGCAGAAGCAGGCCGACGCGCAGGCCAAAACGGTGCGGATCATGACTCCCCTTGAACGCGCTTAGGCCAGCTTGTAAGGCGCACGGTAGTCCCGCCCCAGCAGCTTCGTGGCCTCGGCGTCGCCCAGAATCTTCTCGGCTTTGGCATCCCACCGAATCTTCCGGCCCACCATCATGGCGATCTGCGCCAGATGGCCGGGAACGAGCGAGCGATGCGCCACTTCCACCGGCGTGATGGCCGGTTTCCGCGTCTTCACGGCGTCGATGAAATTCCGGTAATGATCGGTCGATTTCTCCAGCTTCACCTTGCGGAGATTCTCCGGGAGCGCTTTCCAGGTGTTCCACTCCGCGTTGGAAGTTTCGAACCGGCCGCGATCCACGCGCACCCAGCCGTCGCTCCCGATCCATTTGGTGCCGCCCTGAATATCGCCGTGCCCGCCGGAGATGATCATCGTTACGTCATTCGGATATTTCAGCGTCGCCCGGTACTTCGTGGCCGTGTTCCAGACAGCATCCTTCGGCGGGAATTCGCCGGTCGCTTCGATCTCGGACGGCCCGGTGTGGTCGAAATCAAGACCCCAATGCGCGATATCCCCGTGATGCCCCATCCAATCCAGCAATTGCCCGCCGCCGGTGTTGTAATTCCAGCGCCAGTTCATATGCACGCGCCCTTCGATATACGGCATCATTTGCGCGGGACCGGTCCAGAGGTCGTAGTCCAATTCGGGCGGCGGCGTGCCGGGCTGCATCTTGTCCGCCGTTTTCTTGAAATCCACATGCCCTGCCGGCAATCCGACTTCCACGCGCGTAACCTTGCCGATCAACCCGTTGCGCACCATCTCGCAGCCCAAATGGAAATTGTCGCGCGAACGCTGCCACGAACCGGTCTGCCAGATGCGGCCGTTCTCCTGCACCGCCTTCACGATGGCCTGCTGCTCCGCAATCGTGCGCGCCAGCGGCTTCTCGCCGTAAATATCCTTCTTTCGCCGCGCGGCTTCGATGGACGTCAACGCGTGCCAATGATCCGGCACCGCGAGCATCACCGCGTCGATATCGTCGCGCGCCATCATCTCGCGGTAATCGTGATACGCCTTGCAATCCGTGTTGCCATACTTCTTGTTGATCGCTTCCACCGCCTTGCCGAGATACCGCTTGTCCAGATCGCACGCGGCCACCACCTGGCAATCGGGCAGCGCCATCAGTCCGCTCGTATTGCCGGGGCCCATCATCCCCCATCCCACGATGCCGATGGTAATTCGGCCGGAGGGTGCGGGGCGAGCGCCCTGACCGAGCACGGAGCAGGGCACGATCATCGGTGCGGCCAGGGCCGCTCCGGTCGCGGCCAGGAAACGACGACGCGAAAGCGCGGAAGAACGAACGGCTGATTTCATGATGGGTAATAATATCCCTGAGCCTGCTTCGCCTGCGAGCGATTTTTTTGATCCCATCCGCCCTGTTCAACCAATGCGTGACCGGTAAATTGGGCGCGAACCATGAGCAAAGCGTTTACGAGGGAATCGGACGACGCGCCGGAGGCCCCAGCCTTCCTGCGCCCGGCGTCGCCGTTGCCGCCCGGGGTGAAAAATTACGTCACGCCCGACGGTGCGCGCCGCTGGGGGGAGGAACTGGCGCGGCTCGAGAACGCGGGCGTGCCGACCACGGACCGACGGGTGCTCCTTTTGCGTCAGTATCTCTCGACCGCAGTCGTGGTCGAGCCGCCCGCGGAGCCTCCGACTCAAGTTCGATTCGGAGCCAGCGTGGCGCTGCGCGACGGAACGGGCGAACAATTCACATATCGCATCGTGGGCGTCGACGAATCCGATCCCGATCGAGACTGGATCAGTTGGCTCTCGCCCATTGCCAAGGCCCTGATGAACCGCTCTGTCGGGGAAACGGTTCGTTTTCGCGTCCCGGCCGGAGAGCAATCCTGGGAGATCGTGCGCGTGGAATACGAGCCCGCGGGTTCAGCAGGCCGCTGACTCGGGCCAGAATATCAGATCGGGACCTTTCGTCCTCTCGCGCGAAACGAACTCAAGCCAGCGCGAAACCCTGCGCCTCGCAAATCTGGCGCAGCCCGTGCGCCACCCCGTGGCCGCAGGGCCATTCGCTCACGCAACCGTTCTGCCGCAGAACGGCTTCCTTGACCGAATCGATCGCATTCCGCGGCGCGACGAGCCAGCGCGCGTATTCCGTCGAGAGCATCGGCAGATCGTTCAGATGATCGCCCGCCGCGAAGACGTGTTCGCGGGAAATGCCGAGGCGCCGCGCGATTTCCGCCAGGGCCGTGCCTTTGTTGAAAGCCTTGTGGCTGAAGCGCGCGTAGATGTCGTTCCGCATCACGACCAGCTCGCCCAACTCAGCGCAAACGCCATCGAGGTAATCGTGAATCTCGCCGGCCTCCCGCGCGTTTTCGGCGATCAGGCAGAAGGGCGAATAGGCATCCTCGTAAATGGCGGCGCGGTAGCGCGCGTTGATCCAGCCTAATATTTCCGGCAGCCGCGGCCGCACCCGCTGGAAGAGTTCGCCATGCAATTCCGAGCACCGGTCGTTCCATTCCGCTACTCCCGAATAACCGGCCTCATGCTGCCGATAAATCTCCCGCTCCACCACCACGACGAAGTCCGGCTGGATCGTGAGCCGCGCCCGCGTGAGCGATTCCTGCAGGCTCCCGAGATCCCGCCCCGTATTGATCACCCATTTGGCCCCGTGGCGCTGGAGCCGGGCGATAATGCGCTCGAGTTCCGCCGGCACCGGCGGGTCCTCGGTTTCCGTATGCAGCGTGCCGTCGAAATCGGTCGAAATGAGTTTGACTGGCGGGTTCACTCCGGTTGGGTAATCTGTCGGCCCAGCAGGGAAGGCCGCATGCGGTGTACCTTCGCCCGCGTGCGGGTTTTGTCAAAAAACTTATGTCCGCCCAGGAAGAGTACGACGACGCGATGTTCGATTTCAGCACCGGCCAGTTCGCCGCGGCGGCGGAGAAGCTGCAACAGCTCCTGGCGCGCGAGCCGGACCATTTCGACGCCCAGCTTTCGCTCGGGATGGCGTGGTACCGGCAGGGCGATTTCGCCCGCGCCATCGCGGAGGGCCACAAAGCCGAGCGCCTCCGGCCGAACGAACAGCTCGTCCATACCAACCTCTCGCTCTTCTACATGAAGGCGGGGGACAAAACCACGGCCGAGCACCACGGCTTGCAGGCCCGCATCGCCTCCTGGAAGACCCCGGCCACGGGCGAGCCCGCACCCCCTTCCAACCCCGAGCTGGAACTGGCCAAACCCGCGCCGCCGCCACCCGCCAAGTTTCCCAGCATGCCCTGGAAGAAAAAGGGGGGCGAATCCGCCTAGCACCCAAACACTGAGGTTACTTCCGCGTGTTCCACCACAGGCTTGACTGAAGCGGTGGCTTTGCGAACAGCGCAATGCAACGCTATTGTGATGTGTTTCGGAATTTTGTGTTGCAATCCGGATTGATTTGTGTTTATGATAATCCGTGAGTCGATCATTTGACCGGGATGCCATCTCCCTTCAGATCGAGAATCTGATCGCGGAGCGAGAGCGCATCGATAATGCAATCCGCGCGTTAGAACTTGCGCTCCGCACCATGGAGGGCGGTCATTCCGTTCAGCAGGAGTTCCCGATTAATCCAACCCCTACGGAAACAACCCTTCAGAATGCCGTGGGCGTGGCCTGCGGCCAGATGATCGATGGAATCACTCGAGGGCGCGTGATAAACGCAATTCAACGCAATCATCCGCTTACGAGACCAAACTCGTCAAGTGTTGGCGCGGCACTGATAAACTTAACAAAAAGAACGAATCCCATGTTACATGTAGCAGTTCAAGGAAAAGGAAGGAGCCCGTCTATCTATACGACCGAAGAAACGATTACCGTCCGCCTCTCCGCTGACGAAATCGAAACTCTGATGGATCCATCAGCCGTAAAAGGCGCAGGAGGCTGGCAAACGCTCTGGGCCAAGCTGCAAGCTCAACTCGACAAGGCTAGCGGCATAATCACCCTAACGCCGGAGCTGAGAGCTCGAATATTCCAGTATTATCACTCGTACGGCCAAGGCGGGTGGCAGAATAAGGCATCGCGAACGTTTCGGCGCGTACTGCCGCACGTATTTGCAACACAATAAAATACTACTGCAATGCATTGAATGGTACGATTGACGAGGTCTGATATCGTTCCAACGTGGAACAACATGCCTCGTCAAGTGACAGATTCAAGATACTGCTCGGTGATTGCGTCACCGGATTGGAGCAGCAAGTCGAGCGATCCTCTGTGGATCTCGTCGTTACTTCGCCCCCCTACAACATCGGAAAAGAGTATGGTGTCTACAACGACAATCTTGATCCCGAGGAATACCTGGCTTGGTGCGATCAATGGGCTTCAGCCATTCGAAAGGTAATTCGAAGCGACGGTTCGTTCTTTCTGAACATCGGAGCTGCGGGTAACCCGTTCTTCCCATTCGAAGTTGCAAAGCGCCTGGCAAAGTATTTCGAACTTCAGAATGTGATCCACTGGATTAAGTCGATTTCAATTGAGCGAGGCGAAGACACGATCTCTGTCGGGCACTTCAAGCCAATCAATTCTGACCGCTATCTCAATGATTGTCACGAGTACGTGTTCCACTTCACACCTTCAGGGACAACTCGACTCGACCGCACGGCCATCGGAGTACCTTATGCTGACAAATCAAATGTCAAACGATGGTCTCACACCAATGGCAAAGACCAACGGTGCCGAGGCAACACTTGGTTCATTCCCTACAAGACAATTCACCAACGAGCCAAGCAACGACCCCATCCTGCAACCTTTCCGACCGAATTGGCCACGAAGTGTATTCAGCTCCACGGCCGGCGAAATTGCACAATGCTTGATCCTTTCTTGGGGATTGGGCACTCGGCCTTTGCCGCCAAAGCATGTCCAGACTTCGTCTCTCGCTTCATCGGGTTCGATGTCGATGAAGAATACCTCCGAGTCGCTTGCGAAGTCCTTGACTGCAGCTATTTGAGACTAGGCCAGACCAAGCTGTCCTCAGTTTGATTCACGTTTGGCGACCCTTCCCCGGGGAGAGCTTCAGTATCCTCAAACGAAAATGCGAAGGGGACGAACTCCAACCGGATCGTCCTCCTTCGCAAATTGTAAGAGCCTGTCCGCCGGGCGGACGGCCGAGAGCTACTTGGCCACGGCTTCCGCCTGCGGGACGCGGTTGCGGGGCTGGACATTCGGAACGCCCACGCCCGTGGCTTGCTTGAACATGACCGGCGAGCGCCGCAACAGCGTGCCGAGCAGGAGGTCCGCCAGAGGCAGCACCACGTTGAAATTCCGGTTCATGTACCGGTGGTGGAGCAGGTGATGCCCGTTCAGGCGATGGAAGAGCCAGGATTTCTCCAGGCGCCGCCGCTTCGGCAGATGCATGCACCAGTGCATGTACTCGTAGGCTCCATAATACACCACGAAGGAGACCACGGCGCCGCACACCAGGCCCCACGTGCCCCAGATGACTGCCGCCACCACGAAGGGCACGGCACAGGCCGCGATCAAAACCGGGCCGTTCCACCACGCCATCGGAATGGTGTACTGATCCGCCCGGTTCTGCAGATGATACGATTCATCCGCGCGGAAAATCCGGTGATGAATGAGCGCATGCCGCTCGAAGGGGTAGCGGAGCGGACCTAGCGGCTTGTGCATCAAAAACCGATGCAGGAGCCACTCGAAAAATGAGGAGAATATGATGCCGAGTCCGAAACCGGCGCCGCTCCATAATGCAAAGGTTGCCATCGATGTCCCTTCTGTTACCTCTAGCGTAAGCGAAACGTAATCCGAGCCTTCGTCAAATCGTACGGGGACATCTCCAGCCGAACCCGATCCCCCGCCGTAAGCCGGACGAAATGCTTGCGCATCTTTCCGGAAATGTGAGCGAGAACCTCATGTTCGTTATCTAGCTTCACCCGGAACATCGTTCCTGGCAAAACCGTTGAAATTGTCCCTTCCAATTCGATGGATCGTTCGCTCATTAATTAACTCACTCAGACCTGTTCCGGGTCATGGTTGCCGGGACTGGGCGCATGCGCGCCGCAATCCCGCCACCTTGGACCGGCCTAGTAACGGTCGCGTCCCCCTCCTCGGCGTTCGCCACCGCGTCCGCCGCCGCCGCCACCGCCACCGCCACCGCCGCGGTACCCGCCACCGCCGCCGCCGCCACCGTAGCC